>NZ_JBITMW010000008.1:0-89493 GCF_044466585.1 Micromonospora sp. NPDC049359
CTGGCCCGCGAGCTGACCGACGCGATGGAGATCGCCACCAGCTCCGCCGGCACCACCGTCCGAATCACCACCACCCTCCCCCCCCCCCAAACCCCCCCCCCCCCCCCCCCCCCCCCCCCCCCCCCCCCCCCCCCCCCCCCCCCCCCCCCCGCGGCGGGGGGGGGGGGGGGCGCCCCCCGCCCCGGGGGGGGGGGGGGCGCCCCCCCCCCCCCCCCCCCCGCCACTCGCGTCACGGACGGGGTAGGCGCATCGCCATGGTGGGAGCCTCGGCCATTACCGAGGTGGGGGTGAACGGGGCGCCGGTGGGCAACTCCTCGGCGCGGCCGATCTGCACGCCGGGGTACAGCTCGATCATGTCGTTCTCGCCGAGGACCCGGGACTGCTGCGGGGCCAGCGGAATCCGGTCCGACTCGGCCATCGAGCCGGCCGGTCGGATGCCCGAGCCGTTGGTGCTGATGTCGGTCACGATGACCTCGCCGACCCGCAGCTCGAAGTGGACGTGACCACGGCTGATCCACCGCCGGGCCTCGTCGTTGAGCCACTGCCCGAGCATGATCCCGCCCTCCTGCTCGGGTGCCCGGCCGGCCACCACCGGCTGCTCCTCACTGAGCACGAACCGCCGCCGGACCAGGCCGCCGACGCGCACCGCGAGCACCTCCGTACGCGGACGCGGGCCCACGTCACCGAGCCGCGCGCCGTGTCGGGGGCAGGTCGGTACGCCGTTGCGCAGCGAGGGCGGCGGCTGCGCGGCCGGACTACGGTCGGCGCCGCCGGCGAGGTCGGCGAACGCGCCACCCCCACCACCGCCGCCGAACAGCGCGCACCCCGACTCCGGGCACCGCCACTGGCGGGCCAGCAGCTTCGCACCGGTGGGCGAGCGCTTGCCGGCGACCGGGGCGTGCCCGCCGCCGACGTGCGCGATGAACACCGGACCACCCGCGCCCGGCACCGGGGCGACCACCCGACCGGGCTGCTCGACCAGCCACGGGAACCGCCCACGCAGCCCGTCGAAACGGACCCGGGTGAGCACCGGCACGCCCAGCAGGTCGGCCACCTCCAGCATCCGGTCACCGGGATTGTCGAGCACCTCGACCAGCCCGTCGTCCGCCCAGCGGCGGACCACCATCCGCTCGTTGGAGGTCAGGTCGGCGTCGGAGAGCAGCGCGCGGTGCACCACCGCGTACACCTGGACGCTGTCCTCCTCCAACTCGCGGGAGAGCGCGTCGATGACCATGCCGAGGCGCAGCAGGCTCGCCGGCCGACCGCCGTCGATGTCCTGGTAGCGAATGATCTCGGCCAGGTCGAGCACCGCCCGGACCAGCGACGGGTCGGTGCAGACCCGCCCCTCGATGGCGTCCAGCACCTTGCTGATCTCAAATCTCATGCCGCGCTCCGGACGATGTCGTCAATCCGCCTGGCCAGCTCGATGTCCCGGTGGGTGACCCCGCCGGCCGAGTGCGTGACACAGCGGAAGGTCAGGGTCCGCCATCGGATGTCGATGTCGGGATGGTGGTCGATCTCCTCGGCCACCGCCGCCACCCGGTCCACCACCGCGATGGCGTCCGGGAAACTGCCGAGCTGGACGGTACGGCCGATACCGGTCGGGTCGCCCGACCAGTCGGACAACCCGCCCAGCTCTCTCCGCACCGCGTCCGCGGTGAGCAGGTCTGCCATGACCAGACCCTACCGGTGGCGCACCCGCCGCGTCCGACGCGCCACCGGTGGACGGCACAGCGGGACGCGTCAGCCGCGCAACGGCCGGCCCACCTCGTGCAGGTGAGCGAGCGCCTGCCGGTACGACTCGACCAGACCCGTTTCCGCGTACGAGATGCCCTGCTCGGCACAGTAGGCGCGCACGATCGGCTGCGCCCGGCGCAGGTTGGCCCGGGGCATGTTCGGGAACAGGTGATGCTCGATCTGGTAGTTGAGCCCGCCCAGCGCGGTGTCGACCAGCCGGCTGCCCCGCACGTTGCGCGAGGTCAGCACCTGCTTGCGGAGGAAGTCCAACTCGTCCTCGGCGGTCGGCATCGGCATGCCCTTGTGGTTCGGCGCGAACGCGCAGCCCATGTAGAGGCCCCACAGCGCCTGGTGCACGGCGGCGAAGAGCAGCGCCTTGCCCGGCGACATGACCGCCAGCAGCAGCGCCACGTAGCCGACGGTGTGTGCCACGAGCAGCGCCGCCTCGGCCGCGCGGTGCCGCATCGGGGTGGCGTACCGGCCGTCCGGCCCCCGGCCGACGATCGCCCGGATGCTCGCCGCGTGCAGGTTCAGACCCTCCAACAGCAGCATCGGAAAGAACAGGTACGCCTGCCGTCGCGCCAGCCACCGACCGAACCCTCGCGTACCCAGTGCCTGCTCGTACGTCCACACCAGGGCGCCCGCCCCGACGTCCGGGTCCTCGTCCTCGTGGTTCGGGTTGGCGTGGTGCCGGTTGTGCTTGTCGACCCACCAGCCGTAGCTGAGCCCGACCGCCGCGTTGCCGGCGACCAACCCGACCAGCTCGCTGGGAAGGCGACGACGGAACATCTGGCGGTGTCCCGCGTCGTGGCCCAGGAACGCGACCTGGGTGGTGGCGACCGCCAGCACGACGGCCAGCGCCACCTGCCACCAGGAGTCGCCGACGAGGACCACAGCGACCCAGCCGGCCACGAACGCGCCGAGGGTGAGCACGATCCGGGCGACGTACGAGGCGGGCCGCCGCTCCAGCAGACCGGCCTGACTGACCCGTCGGGACAACTGTGCGTAGTCACTACCCCGCCGTCGTGCGGGCCGTTCCGCCACCGCTCCGAGCGCCATCGCTGCTCCCCGCTTCATGTGGATCGGACCGGACGGTCCGGGCTCACCGTCAACCCTGCCCAAAAAAGTTGCGCTGAGTAACCCTGGGAACCCCCGTACGGGGGGTAGGGCGAGCCCTACCCCCCGACCTCGACTCAGCCCAGCCGGGCCACCACGGCGCGCAGTCGGGCCAGGTCACGCCGCCGCCGCTCGTAGCTCGCGGCCAACCCGATCAACGCCAACCCGCCGACGCCCAGGTAGATCCACCGGGGTAGCAGGTCCCAGCCACGGGCCAGCTCGTGCAGCGCCAGGGCCGCCAACACCACGCCCCCGACCAGCACCGGCGCCTGCCAGCGACGGCGGGCCCCGGCCAACACGATGCCCAGTGCCGCCGCTCCGAGCAGCAGCCGCCGCCACGGCTGCGGGTCCGGCCCGGCCAGCACCGACACCAGGCTCGGCACCAGCGCCGCGACCAGCCCCGGACCGAGCGCCGGCCAACTGGTCAGCCCCGGCCGGCTCCGCATCGCCAGCAGCCCCGCCCCGACGGCGAGCGCCGCCGCCGGCAGGGTGTACGCCTCCAGCACGGTCACCCCGCCCGCCGCCAGCAGCACCCACGCCCCGAGCAGCTCACTGCCGGCGGCGACGGCCGCGAACCGCCACCGTCGACCGGCCGGCTCGCCCTGCCGCAGCAGCCGCAGCGCCACGGCCACCCCCCACAGCACGCAGACGGTCGCGAGATGCCGGGCCGACTCGACGGCGAGCACCGCCGCCACCAGCGCCACCGCCTGCGCGGCGGCATCCAGCACCCGGCCGACGACCAGCCGCCGGCCGCTCGCGGCGGCAACGGCGAGGACCAGCACGGCCACCCCCAGCAGCGGGTACGCCGCCGCCCGCACCGGCAGCCCGCCGGCGAGCGTCGCCGACACCGCCAACGCGCACGCCGCCCCCACCGCCGCGACGCTGCCGGCGACGCGTACCCCGGCCAGCCGCGCCCCGACGCCGATGACCACGGCGGCCACGACGAGCGTGCCCTCGGCCACGAGCGTGCCGGACCGGGTGGCCAGGAACCCCGTCACCCCGGACACGGCCAGCACCGCCCC
Organism: Micromonospora sp. NPDC049359; assembly: GCF_044466585.1. Classification (NCBI taxonomy): domain Bacteria; kingdom Bacillati; phylum Actinomycetota; class Actinomycetes; order Micromonosporales; family Micromonosporaceae; genus Micromonospora; species Micromonospora sp. NPDC049359. The sequence goes on from NZ_JBITMW010000008.1 coordinate 3,876, forward strand.
CGTCGGTGCGACGAGCGACGCGAGCGCCCACCGGGGCGTCAGCAGCGCGGCGAGCAGCAGCGCGGACACCCCGGCGAGCAGGGTGGCCGCCGGCAGCACCGGCCAGGGCGCGCCCACCGCGACGAGCAGCACCGGCAGCGCGGCACCGGCGAACGGCACGGCCGCCAGCACGGGTGGGCGTACCCGCCAACCGGCCAGCACCGCCGCCACCGCCAGCGTGCCGAGCGCCAGCCCCGCGGGGAGCAGCCCACGGTCGGCGACGACGGTCGGCGCGCCGGACCAGACCGGCCCGGGGATGCCGTACGGCGTGAACAGCGCCCCCCACACCGCCGGCAACGCGGCCAGCGCCGCGACCCCCGCCAGCACCGCACCCGCCGCCACCAGCACACCCGACACGCCGACCATCGACGGCCCCTCGACCGCCGGCTGTTCCCCCGGCCCGGCCGGCTCGTCACCGGTCGCCGACAGGCCGCCCCAACGGGCGACGAGCACGACGCCGAGCGCCGCCAGCGCGGCGTACAACGTCACCGGCTCGTCCCCCGCCGCCAGCAGCGGCGCGACCCCGGCCGCCAGCGCGGCGACCACCGAGCCCGGCACCGCGTACCCGATGAGGTCGGTCCGGCGGCGACGCACCGCGAGCACCGCGACCAGCGAGAGCCCGGCGGCGGCCAGGGCCGCGCGGGCCTGCCACCACGGCGGCGAGCCGGCCGCGAACACCGCCGTCGCGGCGACGCCGGGCAGCGCGAGCTGCGCGACCAGCACACCCACACCCGCCACCCGGCGGTACGCCCCGACCCCCCGCCGCGACGCCACCGCCACCCCGAGCATCCCGGCGGTGCCCAACGCCACCGCCACGCCGACCGGATCGGCAAGCGCCACCAGCAGCGCGTGCCCGAGCAGGACCGCGCCGCCGGACGCCCAGCCGAGCAGAATCGCCGGTCGGGTCGCCGGACGGGCGAGCACGGCGAGCAGCAGCATGGACGCACCCACCAGGTCCACGGCCACCACCGTCGCCCACGACGCCGTCCAGCCGGCCGGAACGGCGAGCAGCACCGCCACCGCGCCGGCCGAGGCGAGCACCGCCCACAGGCGTCGAGGCAGCAGCGACACGGTCGCGGCCAGCGCCAGTGCCACGGCGGGCGCCAGCTGCCACCCCCAACTCAGGTCCGGCCCCCCACCGGCCCCGTGCCACGGTGGCAGCGACCGGGCGGCGGCGGCCACCGCCAACGCGCCGGTGATCAGCACCGTGATCTGCGCCGTGCCGGCGGCGACCAGCAGCGCGCCGGCACGCGGCCCGGCACGCCAACCGGTGGGCAGCAACCGCACCACCCCCGCCAGGACGAGCGCCACCGCCGACGCCGCGAGCAGCAGCAGCGACGGACGCAGCTCGCCCACCGGGCGCAGCAGCGCGGCGGCGAGCACCGGAACCAGCAGCCCCGCGGTCACCGCCCGCAGCGCCGCGCCGCCGACCAGCCACGCCGCGCCGACCCCCGTCACCGCGACCAGCAGCAACGGCGCCCCGGCCAGCAGCGGCGTACCGGGAGCCCGCCCCAGCAGCAACGGCACCAGCGCACCCGCGGCGGCGGCGACCAGCGCGCCGACGTGACCCACCCCGGCGAGCACCCGACCGGCGAGCCGGCCGCCCGCCACCCCGTCGCGCAGCGCGACCAGCACCCCCAGGTCGAGCAGGGCCACCCCGAGCAACACCAGCGCCCAGCCGTCCGCGCCGACCTCGGCCTCCACCGCGAGCAGCGGCAGCACCGGCTGGGCCGCCACCAGCGCGGTGAACCAGGGCCCGGCCAACCCGCTGAGCCGCCCGTACGCGACGGCGACCACCGCGCTGACCCCCCCGACCAGCGCGGCGTACCGGGTGCCCGGCCAAGCGGACACCCCGGCCAGGTCCACCGACCAGGCGGCGTACCCGTCGAGCAACACCAGCAGCAGGCCCACCGCGGCGAACGTCTCCGCCGTCCCCCGTAGACCCCGCCGGACCACCAGCAGCGGGACGGCCAGGACCAGGGCCGTGACCGCCGCCAGGATCAACGCCCGGCCACCGACCCCCACAGCCGCCCAGGCCACCGCCGTGAAGACCACCGCCGCCGTGCCGAGCAGCAGTCCACCCAGGACGAACAGCAGCCCCTGGACGGTCCGCGTCGAGGTCTCCGCCACACCGGGTGCCGGCGTACCCACCGCTGGCGTCGACGCGGCGAGCGGCGTCGCCGGCACGACCGGAGTCCCCGCCGCCCGCTGTGCCCGCACGACGGCAGCCAGCTCGGCACGCCGCCGCGAGGTCGCCGCCAGCAGGCCCGCCAACTCGGTGTACGTCCGGCGGGCCCGCTCAACCTCGGGTTCGAGCCGAGCCACCTCCCGGCCGAGTCGGACCACCTCGGCCGCCGTCGGGTCCGGTGGGCGGTGGCAACCGGCGCAACCGGCGCTCAGGTCGGCCGGGCCGCCGCAGGCGGGGCAGGGATAGCGGGTGTCGTCCACCCGGTCATCATCGACAAGCCGGTGGGGTACGGCCCAGAGTAGGCGTACCTAGGGGCGGGTGTGGTCGTGCACCCAGGCCGCGTAGGCGGGGTCCCCGCTCTCCACCCTGGACACGAGGATCTCCGGAACCTCGTACGGATGGCTGGCCCGGATCTGGTCCACCAGCGCGGCCAACCGGTCCGGCGCGGTCTTGAACAGCACGGACCACTCGGTGCTGGTCTCCACTCCGGAGCGCCACCAGTAGGTGCTGTCCACCTGACCGCCGACCTGGGCACAGGCGGCGAGCCGCCCGGCGACGGCCGCGGCCGCCAACACGTCCGCGACCGAACGCGCATCCACCACCGTCGTCACCACGCAGATCTGCTCCACGAGCGCACCCTACGCGGAGACCTCACGGTTGGCGGCGATCCACGTGTCGATCTGCGCCCACCAGTCGAAGAGCCAGTCGATGCGCTGCTGCCGCCCGGTCGGCACCTCCTCCGGCGGCACCGACCAGAACCGCATCACGATCCGCTTGTCCATGGGCAGTTCCCGCCACACGTCGCCGATGCTGACCAGCTGGTCCAGGCCGGTGTGGGCGACGAAGATGACCCCGGCGTCCGGTGCGGCGTCCAACGCGGCGAGCACCCCACCGGGCTGCGGGGCGAGCACGTGGCGCATGCGTTCGGCACGCCTCGCCATGCGTTCCATACCGAGCGAGCGGAGCCGGGCGATGGCGCGCAGTCGCCGCCTCGGGGTGAAGTTGCCGCCCTCCGGGAAGATCACGAAGGCGTCGTTGTCGTCCAGGCCGGTGGCCAGGTGCCCGACCTGGCGTACGGTCTCCTCGCCACGCTCCGCCATGGGCGCGATGAACCGGTTGGGCAACCTGTTGAGCAGCACGTCGATCGCCGGGTCCCACTGGAGGCTGTCCTTGAGGACGATCCGCGGCTCCCGCTTGAACCAGTTGACCAGCCCGTGGATCAGGATGAACGAGTCGCCCGGCCCGGCGTGCCGGCACAGCACCAGCTCGGGCCGCCCGGGCAGGGCAGTGTCCGGGTCGGTGCCGACCACGTCGATGCTCAGCCGCAGCGACCAGCGGGCCTGCCAGAACAGCACCCGCAGGAACCAGCCGGCCAGCACGTAGTGCGCGCGCTGGAAGGCCGGCGACCGGCTGCGCCAACCGAAGCCCGAGGCGAGCCAGAGGACGAACAGGGCGAGCAGCGCGGCGGCGTCCCAGACCAGGTAGACACAGCCGATCCAGAGCAGTCGCAACGGACGCAGCCGGCCCGGGACCAGCGGTGAGGCAGCCGCGGCCAGCAGCGCCCAGACCGGCAGCGTGGTCACCACGACCACCGCGAGCAGCACCACGCCGGGAGCGATCAGCAGCCGCCGCAACCACCTGGGAGGAAGCGGCATCAGCGTTCCACGTGAGTGGCGAGGTAGCGGCGGGAAGCGGTGTACGCCCGGCTGATCCGGCGGCCCACCGCCGCCATGTCCCGGTACGCCCACGGCGTGTCGTCGCGCGGATTCAGCCCACCGGTCGGGAGGACGTGCACCTCCACCCCCTCGGGCAGCGCGGCCATCTCCCGGAAGAAACGGTGCCGGCGGGAGATCTCGAACGCCACCTGCGCGATCTCCCACGGCCGCCGGGGCGGCGTCAGCTCCCGTTCGATCCGGCCCACCTGAAGGACGAAGACCTGACTCGCGCCCGCGGCCACCGCCTCGCCGATCGGGATCGAGTTGACGATGCCGCCGTCGATGTAGTGCGCGCCGTCGATCTCCGTGGGCGGGAGCAGGCCCGGCACCGACGCCGACGCCAACACCGCCGGAACGACCGGGCCGCTGGTGAACCAGTGCTCGGCGGCCCGCTCGATGTGGGCGGCGCAGCAGCGGAACGGCACCCGCAGGTCGGCGAAGGTGGTGTCCACGCCCAGCTCGGATTCGAGCAGCCGGCGCAGCGGCCGGGGCGAGTGCAGATGGGTACGGGCGGCGAAGCGGCGCAGTTGTCGGGCGACCGAGTCGCCGTACACCTCGCTGGCCTCGGGTGACGCCCAGAGCCGGACCAGCCGGTCGGTCACCGCCTCGGACGGGTCGGCGGCGACCAGCGCGCCGTTGACCGCGCCGATCGACGTGCCGAGCACCATGTCGGGCTGGATGCCGGCGCGGAACAGCGCGCGCAGCATGCCCACCTCGACGGCGCCGAGCACCCCGCCGCCGCCGAGTACGAACGCCACCGGTCCCGGAGCCATGTCCTCATCCTGGCACGGGCCCGCCGCCCACCCACGGCCCGCCGCCAGCGGACGGTCGGCGCACCCCAGCCACCGTCCGCCGACGATCCGTACCGTCGGCGTTGACAGGGTGGACACATTCGCGCAACCTGATACCGCTCCCACCCCGAGGGCAGGTGCGATCCGTGAAGGCAGCATTGCATCCGGGCCGCTTGCTGGCCCGCAGGTACCGACTCATCGACCAGATCGGTGCCGGCGGCATGTCGGTCATCTGGCGCGCGCGGGACGAGGTGCTCGACCGCTTCGTGGCGCTCAAGGTGCTCGCCGCCTCGCTGGCCGCCGACGCGCGGTTCCGCGACATGGTGCGGGAGGAGGCGCGCGCCGCCGCCCAGTTGGTGCACCCGCACGTGACGTCGGTGCACGACTACGGCGAGACGGTCGACCCGGACGGCTCCATCACCTCGTTCGTCGTGATGGAGCTGCTCAGCGGCGAGGAGCTGGAGCTACGGCTCACCGAGGGGCCGCTGCCGTGGCCCGAGGCCGTCGAGGTGGGGGCCCAGGTCGCCGACGCGCTGGCCGCCGCGCACCGGCTGGGCATCGTGCACCGGGACATCACCCCGGCCAACGTCATGATGACGGCGATGGGGGTGAAGGTCCTCGACTTCGGCATCGCCACCCGGATCGGCGCACCGGACGAGGACGAGGACGGCGGCACCTTCGGCACCCCGGCGTACGTCGCCCCGGAACGCCTCGACGGCGCGCCCGCCCAGCCGGCCACCGACGTCTACTCGCTCGGCGTCCTGCTGCACGAGGCGTTGACCGGGCGGGTGCCGTACCCGGCGGACACCTGGGAACAGCTCAGCGCCGCGCTCGCCGGCGGCCCCGCGCCGACGCTGGCCGGCGTGCCGGAGCTGCCCACCGAGGTCGCCCGGATCTGCCTGCGCAGCCTCGCCCGCGACCCGGCCGACCGGCCGACGGCCCGGCAGGTCGCCACCGTGCTGCGCGGGCACCTGCTGACGCCCGAACCGCCGACCGCCACGATCGCGGTGCCGGTCCCGACCCTGTCGGGTTCGTTGCCGCAGCCGGCCGTTGCTCCGGCCGCGCGGGCGGGCGTCGTGACGGTGGTACGCGCCGACGACGTGGCCCGGCCGCTGACCTCGCCCGGTGACGGTACCGGCCGGTCGTTCCGACGTCCGGCGCTGCTGCTGATCCCGGTGGTCCTGGCCGTCGCCGTGGCGCTGGCCGGGGTGGCCCTGCTCCCCGACGACCAGCTGCGTCGTCAGGTCCAGCCCACGGCCGGCCCGACGACGCCCGCAACCAGCGAGCCGCCGACCGATCCGCCCGCCACCCAACCGCTCCAACCGGCGCCGGCGAAATCGTCGGCGCCGCCCAGCGTCGCGTCCACCGCCGGGCCGGGCACCCTCGCCGAAGCTGGCCTCCGCGTCAACGGGCTTGTCGACGCCGGGGTGCGCGACGGGGAGATCCGTAGTGATGTCGGCCTCGACCTGCGCCAGTCGCTGGGCAACCTGCTCGTCGCCGTCAGCTCCGGCCGGGACGAGCTGGCACCATCGGTGGCGCGGCTGCGGGCGAAGGTCGCCGTCCGGCTCGGCGAGGGAGCGATCAGCCCGGCGTACGCGCAGCGGCTCGACGCCGCGATCGCCGAACTGGGCGCGGCACGTGTCTGATCCGGGGCGAGGCGGTCAGCGCACCGCGACGGTGGCGGTGCGCCGCACGTCGGGCCGGCCGAGGGCGAAGCGCTGGTAGACCTCCTCGTAGCCGTACGCCATCCGCTCGACCGAGAAGTTCTCGGCGACGTGCGCCACGCAGTCGCGCGGGTCCAGCCCTCGCGCGGCCAGCAGCGCGGCGGGCAACTCCTCAGGCCCTCGGCAGATCAGCCCGGTTCGTCCCGGTCGCACCAGTTCCGGCACCGCGCCCCGATCCAGCGCGACCACCGGCGTACCAGTCGCCATCGCCTCCAGCATCACCATCCCGAACGGCTCGTCCCACTGGATCGGCATGATCAGACAGCGGGCGTCGACGAGCATCCGCAGGGTCTCGGCACGGTCGGCGTTCAGGACGACTGTCACGTCCTCGTCGAGAAGCGGCTCGACGACCTGCTCGTAGTAGCGCCGCTCGGCCGGCTCGTTGCACTTGCCGGCCAGCAGCAGCGGTAGGCCCGCCTCCCGGCAGGCGCGGATGGCGACGTCCGGACCCTTGTCCGGGCTGAACCGGGCCAGCCACAGCACGGGCCCGGGGCCCGGCTCGGTCTTGCGCGGAAAGCCCCGCAGGTCCAGCGCGTTGTGCACGGTGCCGGCCCAGGGCAGGCCCGTGTTGAGTCGACGCTGGGCGTGCGAGATGGCCACCAGGGCGACGTTCTCGTCGGCGTCGCCGAGCACGTCGCCGTACTCCCCCACCGGGTTGCCGTGCACGGTCGCCACCGTCGGCACCGACCGGCGACCGGCCACCAGCGGGCCGATCGTGCTGTGGTCGTGGATCACGTCGAAGTCGGCCGGCGTGATCAGGCGGTTCACCCGGGCCAGGTGCGCCAGCTCCGGCAGGGACTCGCCGAGTCGTTCGTACTGCACCTCCGCCACGGTGGAGACGAAACCGCTGGCGGCGGTGCCATGGTGATCGCCGGCGCCGAACAGCGTCAGCGCGTGACCGTGCGCGGTCAACGCGTCCACCAGGCCGGCCACCACCTGTTCCAGGCCGCCGTAGCCGGGCGGCGGCACGGACAGCCAGGGCGGGACCACCATCGCGATGCGCAACGACCGCTCCGGCGGGCGGTCGGCGGGCGGGTGGTTCACGGCCACGAGTCCTCCCCGTTGGTCCCCCGGTCGGCATGGTTCGCGGCGGGTTCCCCCCGCGACGACCGATAAACCGGACACGACGGACGCTCACCCGCCGACCAGGAGTTGGTCGTGCACGACCCGCACACCCGGCGTGGACCACGCCACCCGCTCCACCTGGTCCCGTTCCCACCACGAGCGGACCACCCCGGCGAGGACCAGCGTGTCACCGTCCACCTCCACCGTCACTCGTTCGCCGCCGAGCGTCCGCGCCAGCGCGCGCTGGACGTCCTGCCGGGTCCGCTCGTCCGGCGGCGGCGTCGACGGTCGCACCTCGACGAGGTTCGTGACACCCCGTACGCCGTCCAGGCGGCGCAGCTCCCCCTCGGCGGCGCGGCGCTGCCAGCCGAACTCGACCTCGCCGCGCAGCATCAGCCAGCCGTTGGCCACGCTGACGTCCAGCCGCTCGGCGGGTACGAAACTGTCCCATTCGAGGGCGCGGGACGCCGCGAGGGCGATGTCACCGTCGGTACGCCCCGGCGTCCCCGGTAGCCGTACCTCGATCTCGTCGGCCACCGCGCGTACGCCCCGGACCCGCTGGGCGCACCGGGTGGCCGCCCAGCCACGGGCAGCGCCGTCGACGTACCCGGTGAGGGTGACCACCCCCCGGTCGACGGTCACCCCGATCTCGTTCGGCAGCACCTGCGGATCCCAGGCCAGCTCGGCCAGGACGTCCCGCTGGATCCGCTGGTCGTCCTCGACATCCACCGTGCTCATCGGCCTACCCCCGTACGCTCGCCGGCTCGCCCGCCGAGCCTTCCGGGCACACGGGTGACGGCGGTTCACCCGAACCGGGTGAACCGCCGTGGAAAAAGCGGCGGGTGGCGGAGCCAACCCCCTTGGCTCCGCCACCCGCCGCCGGAGGGAGGCAGGTTCTGTGGTGTCGGTCAGGACGTCTCGGTGAGCGTCACCGTCGCGGTCTTCTCGGCCCCGTTGCGCTTGAAGTGCAGCTCGACCCGGTCGCCGACCTTGCCGGCCTGCACCGCGCCGACCAGGTCGTCGGAGTCGTTGATCGGCTTGTCGCCGAAGCGGGTGACCACGTCGCCCTGCTGGAGGCCGGCCTTCTCGGCGGGGCTGCCCGGGGTAACCGAGGCGACCAGCGCGCCGCCGCCCTCGGCCTGGTTGACGCCGACCCCGAGCGACGGGTGGCTGACCTTCTCGCCGCGCTGGAGCTTGCCCGCGACGTCCTTGGCCTTGTTGCTCGGGATGGCGAAGCCGACGCCGATGTTGCCGGTGCTCTGCCCGGAGGTGGCGATGGCGGTGTTGACGCCGATGACCTCACCCCGGGTGTTGACCAGCGCGCCACCGGAGTTGCCGGGGTTGATCGGCGCGTCGGTCTGCAGCAGCCCGGAGATCGAGCTGACGGCCTGGCCCTGCTGCCTCGGGTCCTGCTGCTGGCCCTCGCCGGCCCGGATGGTGCGGTCCCGGGCGCTGAGGATGCCGGCGGTCACCGAGCCCTGGAGGCCGAGCGGGCTACCCAGCGCGAGAACCTGGTCGCCGACCTGCATGGCGTCGCTGTCGCCGAACTTTGCCGGCTTGAGGTCGCTCACCCCGTTGGCCTTGACCACGGCCAGGTCGGTCTTCGGGTCGGTGCCGACGATCTTCGCCTGGACGTTCCTGCCGTCGGCGAAGACGACCTGCACGGTGTCCCCGCTCGCGGAGGCGACCACGTGGTTGTTGGTGAGCACGTAGCCGTCGGCGGTGAGCACCACGCCGGAGCCCTCACCGCTGTCGGTGGCGATGGAGACGACGCTGTCCTGTACGGCGGCGGCGATCTTCGGCAGGTCCGCGCTGTTGAGCACCGGCGCTGCCGTGTAGGTGCGGGTGACGCCGCCACGGTCGCCGTCGAGGGCGAGCGCGAGCGCCCCACCGGCCACGCCGGAGCCGAGCATCAGGGCGAACACCGCGACGCCGGCGCCGGCGAACTTGGCGATCCGGCCCGGTCGGGGCCCGGAACCGGGCGGCGTGGCCTGCGGACCCCAGGGCGGCACGGGCTGTCCGGGGTGCTGCGCGTGCTGTCCCGGGTGCTGCGGGTGCTGTCCGGGGTGCTGCGGGTAGGTCCCGCCCGGCTGGCCCCCGCCGGCCCAGCCGGACTGCTGGCCCGCGTACCAGGGGGCACCCGGGTAGCGACCGTCGGACGGCTGCGGGTAGCCGTGCTGGCCGGGCGTCGGGTGGCCGGAGACCGGGTACGGCGGCGCGGACGCGCCGGCGGTCGGCGGCTCGTACCCGGTGGGCTGGCCGGCAGCCGGCTGGTACCCGGCGGTCGGCGGCTCGTACCCGGCGGGCTGCGCGGCGGTCGGTGGCTCGTACCCGGCGGGCTGCGTGCCGGTCGGTGGCTCGTACCCGGCGGGCTGCGTGCCGGTCGGTGGCTCGTACCCGGCGGGCTGGCCGACGGGCGCGACGGGCGCGGTCGGCGCGTCGTCGGCGGCCGGCATGGCGGCGGTCGGCGTCGCGTCCCCGTGGGTCGCAAGGGAGGTGGTCGGAGAGTCGGACTGCGCGCGCTCGTCGCGCGGCAGCTCGGCGGTGGGGTGCGACGGCTCGGCGTCGGTGGGGGCCGGCCGGCGCTGCGGGTCGGACTCGAACTCGGTCATGCCCCTACCTTCTCCCCCGGCACTGCGATCAAGCTGGAACCGTCCTGGAAGTTGGCTGAAAGTCACTCGCCGCTCTCCTCGGTCGACGGCAGCAGCGGCAGCCGGACCCGGAAGGTCGCGCCACCACCCGGCGTCTCCACCACCTCGACCGAACCGTGGTGGGCGGTCACCAGGGCCGCCACGATGGCCAGGCCGAGGCCCGTACCGGTGTTGCCGTCGGCGCGTCGGGTCCGCGCCGCGTCGGCGCGGTAGAACCGCTCGAACACCCGCTCCGCCTGCTCCCGGGAGAGCCCCGGGCCGGTGTCCGCCACCTCGATGACGGCGAGGTTGCCCGTCTCGGCGCGCAGTCGCAGGCGGATCTCGGCGTCCGGTGGGGTGTGGGTGAGGGCGTTGGTGACGAGGTTGCCGATGACCTGGCGCAGGCGCGCGTCGTCGGCGAAGACGACGAGCGGACCCGATCCGGGCTCGATGTCCAGGTCGATCCGCCGGTCCGGGGCCATCGCGCGGGCCGCCTGCACCGCGTCGGAGGCGAGCACCGGCAGCTCCACCGGGGCCAGCGAGAGCGGGCGTTCCCGGTCCAACCGGGCCAGCAGCAGCAGGTCCTCCACCAGCAGACCCATCCGGGCCGCCTCGTCCTCGATCCGGCGCAGCAGGCCGGCGGTCTGCTCCGGCGCGCGGGCCGCGCCCTGCCGGTACAGCTCGGCGAAGCCGCGGATGGTGGTCAGCGGGGTCCGCAGCTCATGCGAGGCGTCCGCCACGAACTGCCGCATCCGCTCCTCGGAGCGCCGGGCCCGCGCCTCGGACGTCTGGGCGGCGGCGGCGGCGTCCCGGGCACTGCTCTCCGCCGAACGGGCGGCCGTCTCGGACGCCGCGCGAGCGGTGAACGCCGCCTCGATCTGGGTGAGCATCGCGTTCAAAGCGCGGGACAACCGCCCCAGCTCGGAGGTGGGATGCTCCTGGCCCTGTTCGGGGTCGGGCACCCGGCGGCTGAGGTCGCCACCGGCGATGGCGGCGGCGGTCTGTTCGATCTCGACGAGAGGCTTGAGGCTGGTCCGGACGATCGCCGCGCCGACCGACGCCAGCATGATCAGCACCGCGCCACCGACCAGCAGGTCGATCCAGACGAGCTGCTTCACCGCCCGGTCCACGTCGGTCAGCGGCTGACCCACGGCCAGCACCGAGCCGTCCGGCTGGGGAGCGTAGTACACCCGCCAGCGGGTGTAGCCGTTGTGGGCCAGGACGGTCTGCGGCTCGCCCTCCGCCGCCTCGAATCCCGCGCGGCTGGTGGGGAACGCGGGCAGTTGGTCGGGGTCGTAGCTGAGACGGTCGTATTTGGGCTGGTACACCTGCTGCTCGTCGGCCACGATGACGACGTAGTCGCTGGGCAGCATCGCGCCGACCTCACCGCTGCGCAGCTTCGGGAGCAACTGGCCGAGGCCCTGGGCGGTCGACCTCACCTGCCCGTCGACCTGGCCCTGGAGGTAGTTGCGCAGGAAGTAGGCGGTCAGCGAGCTGATCACCAGCAGCGCGACGGCGACCAGCGTGAGCACCGAGGTGACCAGCTTGAGCCGCAGCGGCACGCCGCGGACCCGCACCTTCGCCTGGTGGACCGGGTTCACGCCGCCGGCTTGCGCAGCACGTACCCCACGCCGCGGAGGGTGTGGATCAGCCGGGGCTGCCCGGTGTCCACCTTGCGCCGCAGGTAGGAGATGTAGGACTCGACGATGTTGTCGTCGCCCCGGAAGTCGTAGTTCCAGACGTGGTCGAGGATCTGCGCCTTGGACAGCACCCGGTTGGCGTTGAGCATCAGGTAGCGCAGCAGCTTGAACTCGGTCGGCGAGAGCTGCACCCGCTGCCCGGCGCGGTGCACCTCGTGGGTCTCCTCGTCCAGCTCCAGATCGGCGAAGGTGAGCCGGGACGGGGTCTGCTCGCCGGTGGAGGTGCGACGCAGCACGGCGCGGATCCGGGCGGTCAACTCCTCCAGGCTGAACGGCTTGGTGACGTAGTCGTCGCCGCCCAGGGTGAGCCCGCGGATCTTGTCGTCGGTGGCGTCCCGCGCGGTCAGGAAGACCACCGGGGTACGCGTACCGCCCTCGCGCAGCATCCGGATGACCTCGAAGCCGTCGAGGTCGGGCAGCATCACGTCGAGCACGACGAGGTCGGGCCGGTGGTCCTTGGCGGCGTTGAGGGCCGCGCTGCCGCTGGTCGCGGTTGCCACGTCGAAGCCCGCGAAGCGCAGGCTCGCGGAGAGCAGTTCGAGGATGTTGGGGTCGTCCTCGACGACGAGAAGTCGCGCCTCGGTCTGGGTAGCGGCCATGGGCCCAATCATCGGTGAACTCACTGCGCCGGCGCTGGACGCTTGCTGGAAAAATCCTGTGAGTCGCCGAACGGTCAGCGCAGCAGCCGCCGCAGCCCGTCCAGGGCCCCGTCGAGCAGCCGGATCGCCGTGCGCAGTTGAGTGTCGCTGAACTGCCGCCCGCGCGCCAGGCGGCTCACCTCACCGGTGAACGAGGCCAGCCGCTCGTCGAACTCGTCGAGCAGGGCGGCGCGTGGCGCGTCGGACGGCGGCGGTCGGTGCGACGACGCGGAGGGTGCCCACCGCGCCCGCCGGGTCTGCCGGGTGGCCTCGCTCAGCTCCCGCTTGAGGTCACGCGTCGAGCCACGCACCTCGCTGCGGATCTCGCCGGCCAGGGTGGAGAGGTCCGCCACCGAGGCCGCGATGTCCGCCTCCAACGCGGCCAGCTCACCGGCACGTTGGCGCAGCTCGTCGAGGCCGGCGTCGGTGATGGCGTACGTCTTGCGCCCGCCGGCGGCGGTGTGGCTGACCAGCCCTTCGGCCTCCAACCGTTGCAGCCGGGGATAGATGGTGCCGGCGCTGGGCGCGTAGAGCCCGAGGAACCGGTCCTCCAGGAGGCGGATCAGCTCGTAGCCGTGCTTGGGACCGTCGTCCAGGAGCTTGAGCAGGTAGAGCCGGAGCCGTCCGTGGCTGAACACGGCGGTCACGGCAGCTCCTCGGAATCGTCGTCGACCGCTCGGGCGAGCAGGGCGATGCTGCCCGAGGTCGCGGAGGCCCAGAGCTTACCGTCACCGCTGCCGAGGACCCCCTCGCTGCTCGGCAGCGGATATGTCGAGCTGCGTACCTGCGGGAAACCGCTGGTGATCCGGCCGGCGGCGGTGTTCAGCCGGACGGAGAGGTCGCTGTCCTCGCGGACCCGGACGGTGATGCTGCCGGAGATCGTGGCGAGCCGGATGTCGCTGCGTCGGGGGTTGTCCAGGTCGCAGGTGATCGCGCCGGAGACGGTCTGCGCCCGCACCCGCTCGGCGGCGCTGTCGGCGAGGATCACCTCCCCGGAGACGGTCTCCAGGGTGAGATCACCGCGCACCCCGAGCGCCTCCACCGGCCCCGAGGTGAGCTTCGCGAAGGTGGTGCCGCGCAGCCCCATGAGAGTGATCTGGCCGGCGGCGAGGTCGACGGTGGTCTGCTTGCGCAGCCCGGAGACGACCACCGAGCCGGCGCCCAATCCCAGGTCGGCGAGGACGTCGGCCGGTACGGCAACCGAGACGTCCACCCGGGGGAAGCGGTGGATCGCCCGGAGGCCGCGCAGGAAGTTCGGCCAGCCCCAGTCGCGCTCCTGGCGGATGCTGAGGCGACCGTCGGAGTGGTCGATCAGGACGGGTCGACGGCCGACCTCGGTGATGTCGATCCGGGCCGGCCCGTCGGCGGCGACCACGTTGAGCCGTCCGCTGACGAGGCGGACGTCCAGCCGGGTGACCGGACCGTCCAGGGTGAGCCGCTGCGGCGTCTCGACCGTCCATCCGGCCATGGGTGTGCTCCTCTCGACGGCACGCCGTGGCGCGCCTCCCGAGAAGACAGTAACGCGATACATCGCGATACGACAAGACTGTCGCGAGACGTTGTCCGGCGGCGTCCGCCAAGACCCGCGCAGTTTCCCGGATGTTGCTGCCTCCGGCACACGGGAGGCAGCAACAACCCGGTTGTTGCGCGGATCTTGACCGGCGTTCCCCCGCGAGGGCACGCGGCGCGCGGGGGCCGGCCGGGACAGCGGGCGGGGGCGGGGCCGGGGGGTCGGGACAGCGGGCGGGGGCCGGATCAGGCGGCCAGGTCCAGCTCCCGACCGGGGTTGGGCGTTGGCGCCGGGACCGCCGGGGTCGCCGTGGGCACCGGCCGCAGCCGGGTCCGCGCCGGGGCGGCCGCCACCAGGTGTACGGCCGACTCGGCGGCCCGGGCCAGCAACCGCCGGTCGGCGTCCTGCCCCGGGTGCAGCGCGGCGGCGATCGTCACCGACACCACCAGATGCCGGGCAGCGACCACCCGGGCCACCGAGCGCAGCAGGGTGTCCGCGCCGAGGAACGCGGCGACCGTGGTGCACGCCCCGGTGTCCGCGATCCGGTACCCGAGCCGCAGCGGCACCACCGGAGCGCCCGCGTCGATCGCCGCCTGGAACATGGCCGGACGGAAGCCGCCCCCGGGGCGACACTCGGCCGCGCCGTTCCCGGCACACCAGGTCGTACCCTCGGGAAAGACCGCGACCGACCGGCCAGCGCGCAGCGTGTCGGCGAGCCGGCGCACGGTGGCCGGCAGCGCGCGCGGGCGCGACCGGTCCACGAAGACGGTGCCCGCGGCGGCGGCCAGCAGCCCGACCACCGGCCATGACCGGATCTCCCGCTTCGCCACCATCCGGGTGGGCGCGACCGCCAGCACGGCGAGGATGTCCAGCCACGACACGTGGTTGGCGACCAGCAGCGCGCGCCGCCGGGGCAGCCGCCCCTTGATCACCAGCCGGACGCCGAAGGCGCGCACCGTGCCACGGGCCCAGCCACGCAGCAGGGCCTGCCGCTCCGGCGCTGGCAGCACGGGCAGCAGCACCGCCACGCCCACCCCGGCCAACAGCATGACTCCCGCCCCGACCAGCCGGAGCACCCGGCGGGCCACCGACACCGTGGGCACCTCGCCGGTCGCCGGTAGGCACTCGTCGTCGCAGCCCGACGAGGGCCGCCACAGGTCCTGCGCCGCGACGCTCACCGGTCGTCTCCGCCGAGGAAGTGCCGCAGGTAGCGCGGGTTCATCCGGTCGAGGGAGAAGAGCACGTAGAAGTCGGCGCACCCGAAGTCGGGGTCGTACGACGGCTCACCGCAGATCCACGCGCCGAGTCGCAGGTAACCGCGCAGCAGCGGCGGGACCGCCACCCGAGCGCCCGGATCGGGGGCCGGGGCGGCCAGGGCGGCGGCCGGCTCGGCGAACCACGGACGCAGCGGCCGGACCCGCAGCGGCGGCGGCGACAGGTGCCGGGCCTGGGCCTGCGCCCACACCCCGGCGACGGTACGACCGCCGTCGTCGACCGGCACCGAGGCGCAGCCGCCGAGCCAGCGGGAGCCGCGCAGGTGCAGGTAGCGGGTGAGACCGGCCCACATCAGGTTGATCACCGCGCCGGAGCGGTGGTCCGGGTGCACGCAGGAACGGCCCGTCTCGACGAGGTCGTCGCGCAGTGGGTCCAGCGCGGCGAGGTCGAACTCGCTCTCGGCGTACCGCCGGTCGGTACGCCCCGGCGGCAGCAGCCGGTACGTGCCGACCACCTGCCCGGTGCTGTCCTCCCGGACGATGAGGTGGTCGCAGTGGGCGTCGAAGGGGTCCACGTCCAACCCGGCCGCGCCGGGTGCGAGGGTGGCGCCCAACTCGGTGGCGAACACCTCGTGGCGCAGGCGTTGCGCGGCCGCGACCTGGGTGGGGTCGTCGGCGATCAGCAGGGTGTATCCGCTGGTAGTCAGTGGCGTGCCAGCGACATGCAGAACGGCCATGGGATCTGTGTAAGGGCCCCGGGTGCCATCGACGGGCACCGCTGGTGTCGGACGGGTGAACGCCGGCCGGCGGATGCCTGCGGGGTGCCTTCGTGCAAGGCTGCGGGACGGATCAGCGACGATGCCGGTCCACGCTTCACGGAGGTCACCCATGCGCGTCGAGTCCCGCTACAACGGGCCCACCGGCTCCGGCAACGGCGGGTGGAGCGCCGGCCTCTTCGCCACCGCGGCGGGGCCCGGACCGGTCGAGGTGACGCTGCGTCGCCCACCGCCGCTGGAGACGGAGCTGACCCTCGTCGACGGCGAGGTCCGGGACCCGGCCGGCGACCTGGTGGCCGAGGTCCGCCCGGCCGGTGTCGTGGACGCCGTCGTACCACCTGTCGACGCCGGGACGGCGGCGGAGGCGGCCACCCGCTACCCCGGGTTCGTCGCGCACCCGTACCCCCGGTGTTTCGTCTGTGGTCCGGGCCGGACCGACGGCTTGCGGATCTTCCCCGGACGGCTGCCGGACGGCCGGACCGCCGCGCCGTTCCGCGCGCCCGAGCAGGTCGACGACGCCACCGTCTGGGCCGCGCTGGACTGCCCCGGCGGCTGGACGGTGCTCGCGCCGGACCGCCCGTACCTGCTCGGCCGGATCGCCGCCGTGGTCGCGGCCCGGCCGGCGCCCGGCGACGAGTGCGTGGTGACCGGCGCGCTGATCGGTGTCGACGGCCGCAAGGCGCTGGTGCACACCAGCCTGTACGGCCCGGACGGCACGCTGCTCGGCGCTGCCCGCGCCACCTGGATCGCCCGCTGAGGCCCGTCGCCGTTCCGGGCGTCCTTCCCAAGGAGGACCACGCCGTAGGTACTCGGGCTGATTGACCTTGTTGCTCGGTACCGTCACGCTGTGCCACGGCGTACCTCGACGCCACACGGGAGGAGAACGATGACTGACGGGCAGCGAAGCCCCACCAGCGACGGTCAGATCGTGGTGTCCGGTCTGACAAAGCAGTACAAGAACGTGCGGGCGGTGAACAACCTGTCCTTCACCGTGGCACCGGGGCGGGTGACCGGCTTCCTCGGCCCGAACGGCGCCGGCAAGACCACCACGCTGCGCATGCTGCTGAACCTGGTCACGCCCACGGGCGGCACGGCCACCATCAGCGGCCACCGCTACGCCGACCTGACCGACCCGCTGCGGCACGTCGGCGCGATCCTGGAGGCGTCCAGCGCGCACAAGGGCCGCACCGGCATCAACCACCTGCGGGTGATCTGCGCGGCGGCCGGTCTGCCCCGCAGTCGGGCCGACGAGGTGCTGGAACTGGTCGGGCTGACCCCGGCCGCCAAGCGCAAGTTCAAGGGCTACTCGCTGGGCATGAAGCAGCGGCTCGGTATCGCCGCCGCGATGCTCGGCAACCCACGGGTGCTGATCCTCGACGAGCCGGCCAACGGCCTCGACCCGGAGGGCATCCGGTGGATGCGCGGGTTCCTCAAGAACCTCGCCCACGAGGGCCGTACGGTGCTGGTCTCCAGCCACCTGCTGTCCGAGATGCAGCTCCTCGCCGACGACGTGGTGATCATCGCGGCCGGGCAGCTCGTCCGGCAGGGACCGGTCGAGCAGGTGCTCGGGTCGATGGCGCAGGGCGCCCAGGTCCGGGTCCGCACCCCGCAGGCCGAGGCGCTGACCACCGCGCTGAAGGCGCAGTCGGCCACCGTCACCACCGACGAGCACGGCGTGCTGCTGGTCTCCGGGGTGGACGCCCCGACGATCGGCCGGGCCGCCCTGGCCGCCGGCGTGGAACTGCACGAACTGTCCACCGAACGACCCGACCTGGAACGGGTCTTCCTGGAGCTGACGGCCGGAAAGGCGGGCATCCGATGAACCTGGTCCGATCCGAGCTGCTCAAGATCCGTACCACCAACACCTGGTGGATCTTCGCGCTGATCAGCCTGCCGCTGTGGGCGCTCACGCTGCTCATCAACTGGTTGCAGGCCGACGCCCTCACCAGCACCGACCCCGCCCAGGTGGGCGATCAGGCGGACCAGTTCGCCGCGGCGGCCACCCCGGACGCGCTCTCGTCGAACCTGTTCACCACCGGGCAGTTCTTCGGCCTGCTCATCGTCATGCTGCTCGGCATCATCGTGGTGACCAGCGAGTTCTTCCACCAGACGGTCACCACCACGTTCCTCACGAGCCCGCACCGCACCGCGGTGATGCTCGCCAAGTTGGTCGCGGCGGGGGTGCTGGCTCTGCTGTTCTGGCTGGTCACCACCGTGTTCAACCTGATCGCCGGGTCGGCCGTGCTGAGCGCGGTCGGGGTGGACGGGCAACTGGGTAACGACGCGGCCTGGCGGGCCATCGGGTTGAACCTGCTCGCGTACCTGCTCTGGGCGGTGTTCGGCGTCGGCATCGGCGTGCTGATCCGCAGCCAGATCGGCGCCACCGTGACCGGCATCCTGCTCTACCTGGGCGGCTCGATCGGCGCCATCTTCGTCATCGCCATCCTGGCGGATCGTTGGGGCGACTGGATCAACAACCTGCAACTGCTGGTGCCGTCGCTGGCGTCGTCGCTGATGGTCACCGGGGCGGACATCCCTGGCAACCCGCCGCGCTGGGCCGGCGCGGCCGTGCTGATCGGATACGCGGTGGTGACCGGTGTGGCCGGCTCCCTGCTGATCCGCCGGCGCGACATCTCCTAACCAAGGGTTCTCCCGAAGGAAGGGCCCCTTACTAACGCCTGGTGTCTAGTAAGGGGCCCTTCCTTTCACAATCGGGGGTGGCGGCGGCACGGCCGCACGGGCGTCAGCCGCCGGGGCAGCCCCGGCCGCCGCTGATGGGTATGCACTGGGTGATCTGCGGGGCCGGCTCCTGGTCGTCGGGGACGTGCCCGATCAGGGCGCTGGTCGCCATGCCGCCCACCAGCGCGACCGCCACGTAGATCAGCGCCACCCCGGCGAATGCCCCGGCGAAGTGGCGACGCCACCGTTCGTCCCCGGCCAGCCTGGCCAGGAGCAGACCGATCACCGGAAGCACCGCGTTGAGCAGGAGCCCGGTCGTCAACAGGGCGTCGGTGGTGGCGCCGAAGGCCTTGGCTTCGGCGTACGTCGGCGTGTAGGGCGCAGAGACGCGGCGGATCAGCCCCACCATCAGCAGGAACGGCACCCCGTAGAGCCAGGCGAAGAAGAGCCCTCCGAGGCCGAGGCGCTTCATACCAGCCCCGCGAGGACGGCGCCGCAGAGCGTGAGGCTGACCACCGCGGCCAGGGTCCCGGCGATCACGGCCGACGGAACGAGCCGGGCGGCCAGCGCGGCCACCAGCGCCGTCACGAACATCACCCCGACGAATATCGGTGCTCCCCACACCAGCGCGACGAACGCCAGCGACTCCCCCGGCGACAGACAACTGAACCAGGCCGCGCAGTCGCCGCCCGGCGGCGTGCTCGGCACGCTCGTGGTGCCCACCGCCACGGCCGCGATGGCGGTGACGTACCAACCGGCCGCCACCCCCATGCTCCTGCCGTAGCGCCCCCGTACCCCATGTCCATCCATGCGCCCGATCGTGGCGGAGGAGGGCCGGCTGAGACATCCGTCGGGATACTCAATCTCGCCGTACCAGCCGGCGACGATCGCCGCAGGGGTTGCCGAACTTCTGGCATCTTCTGTGAATCGGGCCACCCGACCGAGGCGGAAATGCCGGGGCGATCCGTACGGCGTAGCCTGGGAGTCGTCTGTCCGTTCTCCTTGATCGGCGTGACGGACACCGCGTGACACACAAACCCGCGTGAAAGAGGCGATTACCGGCCGTGTCGACCCAGCAGACTTCGCAGGAGAACCCACTGGCGGGTTTCGGCCCGAACGAGTGGATCGTCGAGGAGATGTACCAGCGTTACCTCGCCGACCCCACGAGCGTCGATTCAGCCTGGCACGACTTCTTCGCCGACTATCGACCAGCTCCCGGCGCCGCCACACCCCGCCCGACGGAGAGCGCCGGCAAGCCGGCCGCCGCCCCCGAGCCGGACGGCCAGCCGGAGGCCGCGGCCAAGGTGACCCAGCCCGCCACGAAGCCGGCCGCCGCCGCTCCGGCAAAGCCGGCCGCCGCCGCGCCCGCCCCGGCCAAGAGCGCCCCGGCGCCGGCCAAGGAGGCCCTGGCCAAGCCGGCCGCGAAGGCGCCCGCGCCGACCGCCGACGGCCCGCAGACCACGCCGCTACGGGGTGTCGCCGCGAAGATCGTCCAGAACATGGACGCCTCGCTGAGCGTGCCGACCGCGACCAGCGTGCGCGCGGTCCCGGCGAAGCTGCTCGTCGACAACCGGATCGTGATCAACAACCACCTCGCCCGGGGGCGGGG
The DNA here is from genome assembly GCF_044466585.1 of Micromonospora sp. NPDC049359. Lineage (NCBI taxonomy): Bacteria > Bacillati > Actinomycetota > Actinomycetes > Micromonosporales > Micromonosporaceae > Micromonospora > Micromonospora sp. NPDC049359. The sequence goes on from NZ_JBITMW010000008.1 coordinate 24,154, forward strand.
CGGCAAGGTCAGCTTCACCCACCTCGTCGGCTACGCGATGGTCCGCGCGTTGGTCGAGCACCCCGAGATGAACAACTCGTTCGCCGAGGCCAACGGCAAGCCGGCCGTGGTCCGCCCGGCGCACGTCAACCTCGGCATCGCCATCGACCTGGCCAAGCCGGACGGCAGCCGCAACCTGGTGGTCCCCTCCATCAAGGGCTGCGAGACGATGGACTTCCGGCAGTTCTGGCAGGCGTACGAGGACGTCGTCCGGCGGGCGCGGCGCAACGAGCTGACCATGGAGGACTACGCCGGCACCACGATCTCGCTGACCAACCCGGGCGGCATCGGCACCGTGCACTCGATGCCGCGGCTCATGCAGGGGCAGAGCGCGATTATCGGCGTCGGCGCGATGGAGTACCCGGCCCCCTACCAGGGCATGTCCGAGGCCACCCTCGCCGAGCTGGCGGTCAGCAAGGTCATCACGCTGACCAGCACGTACGACCACCGGATCATCCAGGGCGCGCAGTCCGGCGAGTTCCTCAAGGTGATGCACGAGCTGATCCTGGGCGAGCGCGGCTTCTACGACCAGATCTTCACCTCGCTGCGGATCCCGTACGAGCCGGTCCGCTGGATGCGGGACGTCGCCGTCAACTCCGAGGGTCAGATCAACAAGACCGCCCGGGTGCACGAGCTGATCCACGCGTACCGCGTGCGCGGTCACCTGATGGCCGACACCGACCCGCTCGAGTTCAAGATCCGCAAGCACCCCGACCTGGACGTTCTCCAGCACGGGCTGACCCTGTGGGACCTGGACCGCGAGTTCCCGGTCAACGGCTTCGCCGGCCGGCAGCGGATGAAGCTGCGCGAGATCCTCGGCGTGCTGCGTGACTCGTACTGCCGCCGGGTCGGCATCGAGTACATGCACATCCAGGACCCGGAGGAGCGGCGCTGGATCCAGGAGCGGATCGAGCGCAAGTACGAGAAGCCGTCCGCCGACGAGCAGAAGCACGTGCTCAACCGGCTCAACGCGGCCGAGGCGTTCGAGACCTTCCTGCAGACCAAGTACGTGGGCCAGAAGCGCTTCTCGCTGGAGGGCGGCGAGTCGTTGATCCCGCTGCTCGGCGAGGTGCTGGAGTCCTCCGCCGAGAACGGCCTGGACGAGGTCGTCATCGGCATGGCCCACCGGGGCCGCCTCAACGTGCTGGCCAACATCGTCGGCAAGCCGTACGAGAAGATCTTCTCGGAGTTCGAGGGCCACCTGGACCCGCGCTCCACGCAGGGCTCCGGCGACGTGAAGTACCACCTGGGCCAGAACGGCAAGTTCACCACCCCGGACGGCGAGCACGCGGTCAAGGTGTCGGTGGTGGCGAACCCGTCGCACCTGGAGGCCGTCGACCCGGTGCTGGAGGGCATCGTCCGGGCCAAGCAGGACCGGATCGACCTCAAGCTGGAGGGCTACACCGTGCTGCCGCTGGCGGTGCACGGTGACGCCGCGTTCGCCGGGCAGGGCGTGGTCGCCGAGACGCTCAACCTGTCGCAGCTGCGCGGTTACCGCACGGGCGGCACGGTGCACGTGGTGGTCAACAACCAGGTCGGCTTCACCACCGCCCCGGAGTACAGCCGGTCCAGCCTCTACAGCACCGATGTGGCCCGGATGATCCAGGCGCCGATCTTCCACGTCAACGGCGACGACCCGGAGGCCGTGGTCCGGGTGGCCCGGCTGGCCTTCGAGTACCGGCAGACGTTCAACAAGGACGTCGTGATCGACATGGTCTGCTACCGCCGGCGCGGCCACAACGAGGGCGACGACCCGTCGATGTCCAACCCTCAGATGTACAAGATCATCGACTCGAAGCGTTCGGTGCGCAAGCTCTACACCGAGGAGCTGATCGGTCGCGGCGACATCACCGTGGAGGACGCGGAGGAGCTGCTGCGCGACTACCAGGCCCAACTGGAGAAGGTCTTCAAGGCCACCCGGGACGCCGCCGCCGCGCCGCGCCAGCTCAACCGGCCGCGCCGCGAGGAGGAGCCGGAGCCGGCCGTCGACACCGCCACCGACGCCGCCGTCGTCAAGGCGATCGGCGAGGCGCACGTCAACCTGCCGGAGGGCTTCACCCCGCACAAGCGCATCCAGCAGCTGCTCGACCGGCGGGCCAAGATGTCCGTCGAGGGCAACATCGACTGGGGGTACGGCGAGATCATCGCGTTCGGGGCGCTGCTGCACGACGGGGTGACCGTCCGGCTCGCCGGTCAGGACTCGCGTCGCGGCACCTTCGTCCAGCGGCACGCGTCGGTGGTCGACTCCCGTACCGGGGACGACTACCTGCCGCTCAAGTCGCTCACCGGCGACGGCGAGCGCTCCCGGTTCTTCGTGCACGACTCGCTGCTCAGCGAGTACGCGGCGATGGGCTTCGAGTACGGCTACTCGGTGGAGAACATCAACGCGCTGGTCGCCTGGGAGGCCCAGTTCGGCGACTTCGTCAACGGCGCCCAGTCGGTGATCGACGAGTTCATCTCGTCCGGTGAGGTGAAGTGGGGTCAGCGCTCGGCTGTCACCCTGCTGCTGCCGCACGGCCACGAGGGCCAGGGCCCGGACCACACCTCCGGTCGCCCGGAGCGGTTCCTGCAGATGTGCGCCGAGGACAACATGCGGGTCGCCATCCCGACGACCCCGGCGAACTACTTCCACCTGCTGCGCCGCCAGGCCCTGTCGCCCAAGCGCAAGCCGCTGGTGGTGTTCACGCCCAAGTCGCTGCTGCGGCACAAGCTCTGCGTCTCCTCCGTGGAGGACTTCACCACCGGCACCTTCCAGCCGGTGCTGCGCGACACGGCCGCCCCGGCGCCGGAGGCGGTGAAGCGGGTGCTGCTCTGCTCCGGCAAGGTCTACTACGACCTGTTCCAGGCCCGGCAAGAGCGCGGCGTCACCGACACCGCGATCCTCCGGATCGAGCAGCTCTATCCGCTGCCGGTCGAGGAGATCCGCGCCGCCCTGGCGCAGTACCCGAACGCGGAGGACTTCGCCTGGGTGCAGGAGGAGCCGGCCAACCAGGGCGCCTGGTCGTTCGTGGCGCTCAACCTGCTGGAGCACCTCACCGACGTCCGGCTGCGGCGGATCTCCCGCCCGGCCGCGGCGGCCCCGGCGGTCGGCTCGGCCAAGACCCACGAGGTCGAGCAGACCGCGCTCATCGAGGCGGCACTTCCCCGCCCGTGAACTGACCGCGCCACGCGAGCCGGGGCAGGGCCGTCGACCGCGGTCCTGCCCCGGCTCGCGTCGGTCCATCCGATCACCGACCCGCCCGGTCCGCGCCGGGCCGAGCACGAGGACGTACGCCGTGTACTTCACCGACCGTGGCATCGAGGAGCTGGTCGAACGCCGGGGCGACGAGCAGGTGACCCTGGAGTGGCTGGGCGAGCGCCTGCGCGACTTCGTCGACCTCAACCCGGAGTTCGAAACCCCCATCGAACGCCTGGCAACCTACCTGGCCCGCCTGGACGACCCCGACGACGAAGACGCCTAACCCCTTTGACCCGGTGATCAAGAGGTTCGCGTCACTTCTGGCCCCGATCGTGACGCAAACCTCTTGATCACGAGGGCGGGGTGCTCGGGAGGGGGCGGGGTGCTCGGGAGGGGGCGGGGTGCTCGGGAGGGGGCGGGGTGGGGCCGGCGATCTTCTAGGGTGGGGGCGTGGCTCGCAGCGTGTACCTGACCAGCGTGGGTTCGGGCGGGGGTAAGTCGACCATCGCTCTCGGACTGGCCGAACTGCTGTCGCGGCAGGTGGGGCGGATCGGCGTGTTCCGGCCGCTGGTCGCCGACACCGGCCCCGATTCGATCCTCGCCCTGCTCAGCGAGCGGTACCGGGTCGAGGTGCCGGTCGCCGAGCTGGCCGGGGCCACCTACGCCGAGGCGGCCGCGCTGGTCGCCGACGGCCGGCGCGAAGAGCTGATCTCCGCGATCGTGGAGCGCTACCGGGCGGTCGAGCGGCAGTGCCCGGCGGTGGTCGTGGTGGGCAGCGACTTCGACGAGCCGGGTGACCCCGCGCACCCTCGCGAGCTGGCCTTCAACGCCCGGCTGGCCACCGAGTTCGGCAGCGTGGTGGTACCGGTGGTGGACGGCTACGAGCAGGAGCCGGCGACCGTCGCGGCGGCCATGCGCGGGGCGTACCACGATCTGGCCGACCTGGGCGCGACAGTGCTCGCGGTGATCGCCAACCGGGTGCCCGGACCGATGACGCTGCCGGAGCTGCCGGTGCCCGCGTACGCCATCCCGGAGGTGCCGAGCGTGTCGGCGCCGACGGTGGCCGAGGTGGCGGCGGCGCTCGGCGCCACCCTGCTGGCCGGGGACGACGCCGCGCTCGGGCGGGACGTGCTGGACTTCGTGGTCGGCGCGGCGCACGTGCCGACCCTGTTGGGCCACCTCACCGAGGGGGCGCTGGTGATCACCCCGGGCGACCGGGCCGACCTGCTCGTCGCCGCCAGCGCGGCCCACGTGGCCGGGCAGGTGTCGGTGGCCGGGTTGGTGCTCACCCTGGGCGAGCAGCCCGATCCGCGGGTCATGCGGCTGGTGGAGGGGTTGAACACCGGGCTGGCGGTGCTGTCCGTGGGCAGCGACAGCTACGACACGGTCGAGGCGTCCAGCCGAATCGAGGGGCGGCCCAGCGTGGCCAACCCGCGCAAGGTGGAGGCCGCGCTGGGCGCGTTCGAACGCTGCGTGGACACCGACGACCTGGCCCGCCGGCTCCGGGTGAGCCGCTCGACGCGGGTCACCCCGCTGATGTTCGAGAACGAGCTGATCGACCGGGCCCGCTCGCAGCGCCGCCACCTGGTGCTTCCCGAGGGCACCGACGACCGGATCCTGCGGGCGGCGGAGATCCTGCTACGCCGGGGCGTGGCCGACCTGACGCTGCTGGGCCGTCCCGACGACATCGCCCGGCGCACCCGCGAGCTGGGCATCGACCTCGGCGACGCGCGGCTCGTCGACCCGACGAACAGTGGGTGGCACGACGAGTTCGCCGCCGAGTACGCGCGCCTGCGCGCCCACCGGGGCGTCACCGCCGAACTGGCGTACGACATCGTGGCCCAGCCCAACTACTTCGGCACGCTCATGGTGGCCACCGGGCACGCCGACGGCATGGTCTCCGGCGCCACGCATACGACCGCCGCCACCATCCGACCCGCCTTCGAGATCATCCGTACCGTCCCGGACGTCTCGGTGGCCTCCAGCGTCTTCTTCATGCTGTTGCGCGACCGGGTGCTGGTCTACGGCGACTGCGCGGTGAACCGCGACCCGGACGCCGCCCAGCTCGCCGACATCGCGATCTCGTCGGCCGACACCGCCGCACGGTTCGGCATCGAGCCCCGGGTGGCCATGCTGTCGTACTCCACCGGCAGCTCCGGCGCGGGCGCCGACGTGGAGAAGGTCGCCGCGGCCACCGCGCTCGTCCGGGAACGCCGGCCCGACCTGCTGGTCGAGGGGCCGATCCAGTACGACGCGGCGATCGATCCGGCGGTGGCGGCGACCAAACTGCCGGAGAGCAAGGTCGCCGGGCACGCCACGGTCTTCATCTTCCCGGACCTCAACACGGGCAACAACACGTACAAGGCGGTGCAGCGCTCGGCCGGGGCGGTCGCCGTCGGGCCGGTGATGCAGGGCCTGCGCCGGCCGGTGAACGACCTGTCCCGGGGCGCGCTGGTGCCGGACATCGTGAACACGGTGGCGATCACCGCCATCCAGGCGGCCGCCGGGGAGGCGTCATGAGTCGGGTCCTGGTGCTCAACTGCGGGTCGTCGTCGGTGAAGTGGCGGCTCTACGACGGGGACCGCACGCTCGGGCAGGGCACCGTCGAGCGGGTCGGCGAGGCCGGTGGCGGCCCGGCGGACCACGCCAGCGCGGTCCGGCAGATCCTGGACGGGCTGGACCTGACCGGGTTGACAGCCGTCGGGCACCGCGTGGTGCACGGCGGCCGGACGTTCACCGCCCCGACGCTCGTCGACGACGCGGTGCTGGCCGCGATCCGCGACCTGGTCCCGCTCGCCCCGCTGCACAACCCGGCCAACCTGGCCGGCATCGAGATGGCACGGGCGGCCCTGCCGGACGTACCGCAGGTCGCCGTCTTCGACACGGCGTTCCACCACACCCTGCCCGAGGCCGCCGCGACCTACGCGATCGACCGGGACACCGCCGAGCGGTACGACATCCGCCGGTACGGCTTCCACGGCACCTCGCACGCGTACGTCTCCCGGCGCACCGCCGAGCTGTTGGACCGCCCGTACGGGCAGCTCAACACGATCACCCTGCACCTGGGCAACGGGGCGAGCGCCTGCGCGGTGGCCGGTGGTCGCAGCGTCGCCACCTCGATGGGGATGTCACCCCTGCAAGGGCTGGTGATGGGCACCCGCAGCGGCGACCTGGACCCGACCGTGATCTTCCACCTGCGACGCGAGGGCGGCCTGTCGGTGGACGAGATCGACGACCTGCTCAACCACCGCAGCGGCCTGCTCGGCCTGAGCGGCGTCAACGACATGCGCGAGGTACTGCAACGCCGGGCCGCCGGCGACAGGGCCGCCGCGCTGGCCTTCGACGTCTACTGCCGGCGGATCACCGGGTACGTCGGGGCGTACTACGCGCTGCTCGGCCGCGTCGACGCGATCGCGTTCACCGCCGGGGTGGGCGAGCACGCCGCCGGAGTGCGGGCTGCCGCGCTGGCCGGCCTGGACCGGCTCGGCATCAGCGTGGACGACACCCGCAACGGCGGCCAGGGTGACCGGGTGATCTCACCCGACGGCGCCGAGGTGAGCGTCTGCGTCATCCGCACCGACGAGGAACGGGAGATCGCCCGGCAGACCCGCGACGTGGTGGGGAAGCTCTAGGCCAGCCAGACGACCAGGGCCACCAGCAGCACCACGACCACCGCCGCGCCGACGATGAGGGGCAGCCGGGACGGCGCGTCGGCCGGGGCGGTGGCCTCCGGCGTCTGGGTGAAGGCACGGAACGCCTCGGTGTTGCCACTGGGGTCGGTGTAGTTCTCAGCCATGCCGGTGACCCTAGCGAAGCCGTGGCCGACGCACCGCCCCCACCTCCCGTGGTCGCGTCGGGTCGGACCGGGCGGCGGAGGTGACCCGACCGGGTGGGGGCAGAGGCAGGCCGGACGGCGGGGTCGTCGCGCAGGTCCCGACGCCTACGGTGAGACAGTGGGGGCGGGACGGCTGGTCGCCGTACTGGTGACAGCGCTGCTGGCGGGGTGCGCGCCGGCCTCCGCCGTGGCCGGCGGGTCCACCGGGGCACCGGCCGCGCGCCGAGCGCCCGAGGGGTCGTACACCGTCGGCCTGCGTACGCTCACCCTCGATCCGCGCTCGGCGCGCCCCCTGCCGGTGACCCTCTGGTATCCGACGGGCACCGACGGTGTGGCCGCCGGACGATTCCCGGTGGTCGTCTACAGCCACGGGCTGCACAGCCGGCCCGAACTGCACGCCGGGTTGACCACCCGGTGGGCGGCGGCCGGATTCGTGGTGGCCGCGCCGGCGTACCCGCACACCCGCTCGGACGCCGCGCACTTCACCCGGGCCGACGTCCGCAACCAGCCCGCCGACGGTTGGCGGCTGATCCGGCACCTGGGACGCCTCGACCGCGACCCGGGTGATCCGCTCGCCGGCCACCTGGATCTCGCGTCGGTCGCCGCCGCCGGTCACTCGGCGGGTGGCTTCACCACCTCCGGCATGTTCACCGAGGGCCACCCGACCCGGCTGCGCGCCGGCATCGTGATCGCCGGCGGCGGACTGCCCGGTAGCTTCGCGGGGCCGAGCGCCCCGGTGCTGTTCGTGCACGGCACGGCCGACCCGGTGGTGCCGGTGACGGTCGGGCGGGCGGCGTACGCGCGCACCCGGGGTCCGGCGGCCTTCCTCAGCGTCGTGGGGCAGGGGCACGGCGAGTACCTCACGCCGGACCGTCCCGGGTTCACACCGGTGCTGGCCACGACGACCGACTTCCTGCGCTGGACCCTCTACGGCGACAGCACGGCCGGCGCGCGCCTCCCCCTCGACGCCCGCAGGGCGCTGACCCGCTACGAGTCACGCCCGGCCCGCTAGCAACTCCCCACCCGGCACCCGGCCGAGCCGTCCGGTCACACCTTGAGGACGTCCACGTCGTACAGGGCTATCGACGCGTCGCGCGAAGCGAGGGTCAACCCTTCGGTGATCGCCTGCGCCACCAGCATGCGGTCGAAGGGGTCGCGGTGATGTGGTGGCAGGCGGCCAGCGGCGATGGCGTGGGCATGGGTCACCGGGAGGTCCCGGAAGCCCATGTCTCGAACCCGCTCCGCAAGGTCAGGCGGTCCGGCGAGTTTCCCGGTGCTCTGCTTGATGGTGATCTCCCACAGGGTGACCGGGGAGAGGAAGATGTCTGGCTCGTGGCGTAGTTGGTCGAGCAACTCGGGGCCGAGGTCCGGGTCGCCGGCGATGGCCCAGAGGGCGACGTGAGTGTCCAGCAGCAGGTTCATGCGCCGAGGCCGAAGTCCTCGGCGATCTCGGCGTTGGTCCGTGGTGAGTCCCAGTCACCCGAGAGGTCCACTTGGCCGGCGAGCGAGCCGATCGCGGTGCGGTTGGCCCGCCGGACCAGGGGTACGACCTTCGCCACCGGGGTGCCCGCCCGGTCGATGATGATCTCCTCGCCGCGTTCCACCCGTTCGATGATGCGCGACAGATGGGTCTTGGCATCATGCATGTTGTAGTGCACGGCCTCAGCCGACATGGCGCAGCCCTCTCGCTTAGCTAAGGGACTAGTCTAGCCTGTTTGAACGCCGACGTCAGCGGCCTTGTCGGCTCGGGGCGGGGGTCGGACGCGCACGCCTCCCGACGGTACCGTGGCCCGATGGACGACCTCGCGCGTCGCCAGTTGGCGAGCATCGCCGAACTGGTCGAGGTGAGCACGCCGGCTGGTGTCCCGGTGTGGTTGCGCGGCGGCTGGGCGATGGACTTCCACCTCGGCGCGGTGACCCGCCCGCACGTCGACGTCGACTGGTACTGCTGGCACGAGGACGCGCCGCGACTCCCCGCACTGCTGCTGGCCCGGGGCTGGCGTCCCGACCCGAGGATGCCGGCGGAGCGACAGCTCGACCTGTTCGCGGGAGACGTCGAGGTCAGCGTGGCGTACCTGGGCCGGGACGACAGCGGTCGGCCGACCGTGGGCGCCGGCCCCTGGGCGGGCACCCCTCTGCCGGCCGGGATGCTGGACGCGCCGCCCGGCCGGATCGGCGCGTTGGTCGTACCGGCGATCTCGGTGGCGGCCCAGATCGAGTTCAAGCAGATGTACCCGGTGTGGATGCCGGAGCGTCCCCGCCGTCCGAAGGACGCGGACGACCTGGCTCGACTGCTCGCTGGGCCTCGTCGAGCAGGTCCTCGTACACCCCGATCTTGAAACCGATCAGGTCCAGGCACTGCGTGAGTTTGCCGATCTGGCCGGTGACGCGCTCGCGGTGCTCCCGCATCAGGGCAAGACGTTCCTCCTCGTTGCCGGCACCCGCCCGGACGAGGTCGGCGTACCGGCGCAGCGCGGGCAACGGCATGCCCGAGGCACGGAGAATGATGCAGACGGTCAACCAGTCCACGTCGTCCTGGCTGTAGACGCGACGCCCGCCGGGCCCACGTCGTACCGGATCGACGAAGACGCCCTCCTGCTCGTAGAAGCGCAGGGCGTGCACGCTCAGGCCGGTGCGTTCGGCGACCTGCCCGATGCTCAGACTCGCGATGTCGTCGGCCATGCCGAGCAGGGTAGCGAGGCTTGACCTAGAGCCGACTCCAGCTCCTAGGGTCCCCCGTGATCGTCACGACATCGCCAGAGGAGCATCGGCATGCGCTATCGCACCCTCGGCGGGACCGGCATCGAGGTGAGCACCCACTGCCTCGGAACCATGATGTTCGGTGCCGTCGGGAACCCGGACCACGACGAGTGCGTCCGCATCATCCACACCGCGATCGACAGCGGCATCAACGCCATCGACACCGCCGACATGTACGGCCGGGGTGAGTCCGAGCAGATCGTGGGGAAGGCGCTGCGGGGGCGTCGCGACGACGTCGTCCTCGCCACCAAGGTCCACTTTCCGATGGGCGAGGGGCCCAACCAGGGTGGCAACTCGCGGCGGTGGATCCTCAAGGCGGTCGAGGGGAGCCTCCAACGTCTGGGTACCGACTGGATCGACCTCTACCAGGTCCACCGCCCGGACCCCTCGACTGACATCGAGGAGACGCTTTCGGTGCTCACCGACCTGGTGAGCCAGGGAAAGATCCGCGCCTTCGGATGTTCGACGTTCCCCGCTGAGGAGATCGTCGAGGCACACCAGGTGTCCGAGCGTCGCGGCCTCGGCCGGCTGCGCACCGAGCAGCCGCCGTACTCGATCCTCGCCCGCGGGGTGGAGACCTCGGTCCTCCCGGTCTGCCAGCGCTACGGCATGGGGGTGCTGGTCTGGAGCCCGCTCGCCTTCGGCTTCCTCAGCGGCAGGTACCGCAAGGATCGGGCCGTCGACCTGTCGACCGGGCGGGCGGTTCTCCGGCCGGCGCAGTTCGATCCCGCGATCGCGGAGAACGCGGCCAAGCTCGACATCGTCGAGCGGCTCGTCGACCTCGCGGCGGACATCGGGTGCACGCTGCCGCAACTCGCCATCGCCTTCACCGTGGCCCATCCGGCGGTCACCTCGGCGATCATCGGGCCACGGACCATGCAGCACCTGGAGGACCTGCTCAAGGGCGCGAGCCTCGCCCTGGACGACGCGACCCTCGACCGGATCGACGAGATCGTGCCACCCGGCACGAACCGGTACGAGCCCAACGCCGCCTTCCGCCCCCGCTCCCTGACCGACCCGGCGCGGCGGCGGCGTCCGCTCTCCGAACGCGCCGCGGCCTGAGACGACCGGTGACAGCGTGGCCGCAGCGCGCCGGACCGCCCCGAGCCACCGGCACGGCACGGCACAATTGAGGCCATGTCGCGTCGTGTCACCCCCACGCTGCTGGCCAGCGCCCTGCTCCTGACCGGTCTGGTCGGCTGCTCCACGGACGCCCCGAGGAAGGAGACCGCGCCGGTCGCCGTCGAGCCGCCGCCGGCCGCCACGCCGACACCGCGGGTACCCGCCGGGTCCGCGCCCGAGAGCGCCTTCGGCGTCGGCGTACGACAGCTCAAGCTGAACCGGGACGGCCGTGCGCTGCCGGTGACCCTCTGGTATCCGGCGGCCGGGAAGGCCGGCGGCGCGGCCAGGCGGTCCGCGGCGGCGGCGGACGGCCGGTTTCCGGTGGTGATGTTCAGCCACGGCCTCGGCGGGCGGCCGGAGGACTACGCCGCGCTGCTGACCCGCTGGGCCGCGGCCGGCTTCGTGGTGGCCGCGCCGACCTTCCCGCACACCTCCAAGGGCGGTGACGGCAACGTCCTCGACGTCCTCAACCAACCGGCCGACGTGTCGTACGCGCTGACCCAGGTGCTGGCGCTCGACGGCAGGGCCGGCGACGGGCTGCGCGGCCGGTTGGCGACCGACCGGGTGGCCGCGGCGGGGCACTCGGCCGGCGGGGTGACCACCATCGGCCTGTTCACCGCGGGCCGGGACGAACGGCTGGACGCCGGTGTGGTGTTCGCCGGTACCGCCGTCGGCGTGGGTACGGCGTTCGCGGGCGCGACCGCGCCGCAGTTGTTCGTGCACGGCGAGTTGGACGAGGTGGTCGACTACGCGGCGGGCAAGGCGGCGTACGACAAGGTGCCGTGGCCGAAGGCGCTGCTGAGCCTGCCCAAGGGTGACCACGGCCGAGCGCTGCTCGGCGACGCCGCGTCACTGCGGGTCGTCTCGGACACGTCCGTCGAGTTCCTGCGCTGGTCGCTGTACGGCGACCCGGCGGCCAAGAAGCGCATCGCCAAGGACGCGACCCGCAACGACATCGCAACCTTCGACGATCACCTCTGACCGTCGCCCCCTCCCCCGCGCGATCTTGCACTTTCTGTCGCGTCATAGCGGGACATTTTTCGCGAGACGACAACAGAAAGTGCAAGATCGCGGGGGTGTGGAGGTGTGGGGGCCGGGCGCGGGGGTCAGGCGGTGTGGTCGATGACGACCTTGCCGAAGGCGTCGCCGGAGTGCAGGCGGGCGAAGGCGTCCTCGACCCGGCTGAACGGGACCACGCTGTCCACCACCGGGCGGACCTCGTTCCCGGCGCAGAACGCCAGCAGCTCGTACAGCTCCCCGGGGGTGCCCATCGACGTGCCCAGGATCTCCAACTGCATGGCGAAGACCCGGCGCAGGTTGACCGTCGGCTGGTGGCCGGCGGTAGCGCCGGAGACCACGATTCGGGCCATCGGGGCGGCCGACTTCATCGAGTGCTCGAAGGTCGCCGCGCCGACCGTCTCGATCACCACGTCGACCCGCTCCGGCAGCCGGGCGCCGGGCTCCACAGCGGTGGCCCCGAGAGCGGAGATCCGCTCGCGCTTGGCGGCGTCGCGACTGGTCGCGTACACCCGCTTGCCCATCGCGACGGCGAGCGCGACGGCCGCCGTCGCGACGCCGCCGCCCGCACCCTGCACCAGCACGCTGTCGGCGTCCGCGACGCGACCCTTGGTGGTCAGCATCCGCCACGCGGTCAGCCAGGCCGTGGGCAGGCACGCGGCGTCGGTCGCGGCCATGCCGTCGGGCAGCGGGACCAGGTTCGACCGGGGTACGGCGACCTGCTCGGCGAGGGTCCCGGCGAAGTGCTCGGAGAGGATGGAGACGCCGCGTGGGTCACCGGGAGTGACGACGACCGGGTAGACGACCACGTTGTTGCCCTCGGGGTCCACACCCACCGCGTCGCAGCCGAGGATCATCGGCAACTGCGCCTCGGTGAGCCCCACCCCGCGCAGCGACCACAGGTCGTGGTGGTTGAGCGAGGTGGCGCGCACCCGCACGGTCACCCAGTCGTCCTCCGGGTGGGTCGGCTCGGGTCGCTCACCGACGGTGAGGGCGGTGAGCGGATCGGCGTCGTCGAAGCGGGAGACGAAGGCAGCACGCATGATCGGCACCGTAACAAGCTGAGCGCTCGTTAAGAAGGGCCGGCCGCCGGGCCACGCCGCACTCCGGTCACGCCGTCGCGGTCACCACGCCGGTCACGGCGTTCCGGTCACCACGCCGGTCACGGCGTTCCGGTCACCGCCGGGCCACGCCGTCACGGCGGGCGGCCTCGGCCACCGCCTCGGCGACGGCCGGAGCGACACGCGGGTCCAGCGGCGACGGGACGATCGCCTCGGGAGTCAACGACTCGGCCACCACCCCGGCGATGGCGTCCGCCGCGGCGACCTTCATCGCGTCGGTGATCCGGGTGGCGCCGGCGTCCAGCGCGCCCCGGAACACCCCGGGGAACGCCAGCACGTTGTTGATCTGGTTGGGGTAGTCGCTGCGGCCCGTGGCGACCACCGCGACGTGCCGGGCGGCCACCTCCGGGTGCACCTCCGGGGTAGGATTGGCCAGCGCGAACACGATCCCACCGGGTGCCATACCGGCGATGGCGGCCTCCGGGATCTCGCCTCCGGAGACGCCGATCAGCACGTCCGCGTCGCGCAGCGCCTCGGTGATGTCGCCGTGGCGGCCGTCCGCGTTGGTGCTCGCCGCCAACTCGGCCTTGCCACCGGTCAGCTCGGTGCGGTGCCGGCCGATGATCCCCTTCGAGTCGCAGACGACGACCTGGTCGGGGTTGACGCCACCGGCGATGAGCATCTTCGTCACGGCCACCCCGGCCGCGCCCGCGCCGCTCACCGCGACCCGCAGGTCGCCGAGCTTGCGGTTGAGCAGGGTGGCGGCGTTACGCAGCGCCGCGAGCACCACGATGGCGGTGCCGTGCTGGTCGTCGTGGAAGACCGGGATGTCCAGCGCCTCGTCGAGGCGACGCTCGATCTCGAAGCAGCGCGGCGCGCTGATGTCCTCCAGGTTGATCCCGCCGAACGAGGGGGCCAGCGCCCGCACCACCGCGACGATCTCGTCCACATCCTGGGTGTCCAGGCAGATCGGCACCGCGTCCACCCCGGCGAACTGCTTGAACAGCACCGCCTTGCCCTCCATCACCGGCAGGGCGGCGCGCGGGCCGATGTTGCCGAGCCCCAACACGGCCGAGCCGTCGGTCACCACCGCGACAGCGTGCGACGCCCAGGTGTACTCGTCGGCCAGGGCGGGGTCGGCGGCGATCGCCTCGCACACCCGGGCCACCCCCGGGGTGTACGCCAGGGAGAGGTCCTCGCGGCTGGTGAGCGGCACCGTCGAGGCGACGGCCATCTTGCCGCCGACGTGCAGTTGGAAGACGGGATCAGCGGGGTCCACGGTGGATGAAGACATGGCGGTGACTCCAGGATCTGTCGAGCAGATGTGAGGCGGCGGGCCCGGCCGCGAGGTGGGCGGCGAGCGATGGCACGCGGCGCGGGGGGTCACCCGGCACTTTCCGAGCATAGTGTCGACCCTGCCCCTCGGATGTGAGCAGGGTCATATATCCCGACGAGGCACCCGTCCGGGGCGCGGCCAGTAGCGAGCCACCACCCGGCCGCGTACGTCGGCCACGCCGTACGCCCGGGAGTCGTCGGTGATCAACTCGTTGTCACCGCGCAGCCACCAGCCGCCATCCTGGGGCCGGACCGCCCGCTTGACGACCAGCAGTTCCGGCCGTGTTCGGAAGACCGCGACCACCACGTCGCCGGGCCGGATGGGACGCCCGCCCGAGCGGACCAGCACCGCGTCGCCGTGCCGCAGCGTCGGCGCCATGGACGGGCCGGCCACCGCGACCGCCGTCAGCGGGCCGCGCAAACGAGGCGGCTCACCCGGGTGATCGGCGCGCACCGGTTTCACCTCCACCCGGTTCGGGGAGCATTCCCAGGAGTAATGTCGCCTTTGATCATCGCAAACTTCCCATGGAGGATCCCGATGCGACTTCCGCGCATCCTTGCGCCCCGCGTCACCGCGAGCGCTCACTGCGACCTGCCGTGCGGCGTCTACGACCCGGCCCAGGCCCGGATCGAGGCCGAATCGGTCAAAATGATCTGCGAGAAGTACCAGGCGAACACCGACCCGGAGTTCCGCACCCGGGCGGTCATCATCAAGGAGCAGCGCGCCGAGCTGGTCAAGCACCACCTGTGGGTGCTCTGGACCGACTACTTCAAGGCGCCGCACTTCGAGAAGTACCCGAACCTGCACACCCTGTTCAACGAGGCCACCAAGCTCGCCGGCGCCAGCGGCGTCAAGGGCAGCCTCGACCCGGCCACGGCCGACCAGCTCCTCGCGAAGATCGACGAGATCGCGAAGATCTTCTGGGAGACCAAGAAGGCGTGACCAACCCGGTCACCCCGACGATCCGGCCGGTACGTCCCGCGGACGTACCGGCCGTCGTCGCCATGGTGCACGAACTGGCGGCGTACGAACGCGCTCCCGAGCAGTGTCACCTCACCGAGGAACAGCTCACCTCGGCGCTGTTCACCACCGCTCCGGCCCTCTTCGGTCACGTCGCGGTCGACGAGCACGACGCGCCGGTCGGCTTCGCCCTGTGGTTCCTCAACTTCTCCACCTGGGCCGGCGTGCACGGCATCTACCTGGAGGACCTGTACGTCTCCCCGGCGGCCCGGGGCACCGGCGCGGGCCGCCTACTGCTCGCCACGCTGGCCGACATCTGCGTACGTCGGGGTTACCGCCGGCTGGAGTGGTGGATGATCGAGTGGAATCCGGCCGCCGGCTTCTACGCCTCGATCGGTGCCCAGCAGATGAACGAGTGGGTCCCGTACCGGCTCGGCGGTGACGCCCTACGCGATCTGGCCGCTCAGGCGGAGGCCGCCGACACGCGCCCGGGCGACTGACCGGGTAGAGTCCCCGACCGGGGGGATGAGCGTGACTCAACTGACCGGCCAGCCAACGACCGACGACGACGTGGTGCACCTCACGGTGCCCGCCGACGGCGGTTACCTCGGCGTGCTCCGTACCGCCACCGCAGGCCTCGCGGCCCGGCTGCAGTTCGCGCTCGACGAGATCGAGGATCTGCGGATCGCGGTCGACGAGGCGTGCGCCATGCTGCTCGCCATCGCCACCCGTGACGCCGAGTTGGAGTGTCGGTTCGCTGTCACCAACGACGCGCTGACCGTCGAGGTGACCGTGCCGACCGTCCGCGGCGCCACGCTGCCCGCCGAGTCGTCCTTCGCCTGGAAGGTGCTCACCGCGCTGACCACGTCGGCGTCCGCCACGGCCACCGACGGCCGGGCGACCATCTCGTTGCTGACCCGCCGCTCCGGCGGCTACTGACCGGCAACGCTCCGCCGTGCCGGGCCGCGAGGCTCAGGCGGCGCGGCGGGCGGGACCACCGTGCACGTCAGCGTGCCGCGACGGGCTCAGCCGCGCCCGCCGGTCGACGTCACTCGAAGCCGAGGGCCTTCGTCGTGGGCGGGCTGACGAGCAGCCAGCCGACGCCCAGGCCGAGCGCCATCAGCGGAATGCCCAGCCAGCCCAGCCCGCCCTGGATCATGAACCAGCCGATCGGCAGCAGCATCAGCTGAAGGACGATCGCGGGGGCCCGTGCGCCGGCCCGGCGGCGCAGCAGCGCGCGGCCCAGCGCCCACAGCGCGACGGCCGCCCCGACGGCGAAGGCGGTCACCAGCAACGCCGACGCGAGATCGGTGGTGGCGGCGGTCAGGTCGGCCCAGAGCAACCAGACCGCGATCAGCCCGACGGCGACCGCCTCCGCCCACAGCAGCCGCACCGCCCAGCGAAGCGTGCCGGGAATCCGGGCCGAGTCGATGGTCACGCGCGCCACGATACCCGTGCTACCGAGAGGTACAGTGCCGCCCATGCGGGCCGTCCTGGTGGTCAATCCGAAGGCCACCACCACCAGCGAACGCAGCCGAGACGTGCTTGTCCGGGCGCTGCGCAGCGAAGTCGACCTCAGTGTGCGCTACACCCGCCGCCGGGGGCACGCCATGGCGTTGGCCCGGGAGGCCGCCGCGGAGGGCGTCGATCTCGTCGTCACCCTGGGTGGTGACGGCACCGTGAACGAGGTGGTGAACGGCCTGATGACGGCCGAGCCGCCGGCCGGTGTCGGTGACGCGTCGATGGCCCAGCGACTGCCGGCGCTGGCCACCGTCCCGGGCGGTTCCACGAACGTCTTCGCCCGCGCGTTGGGTCTGCCCCGGGAGTGGCCGGACGCCACCAGCATGATCCTGGAAGGGCTGCGCCTGGGCCGGCAGCGCACGGTCGGGCTGGGCCGCGCCGACGACCGCTACTTCACCTTCTGCGCCGGGTTCGGGCTGGACGCCGCCGTCATCCACCGGGTGGAGCAGGCCCGGCGCAAGGGGCGGGTCTCGACGCCCGGGCTCTACTTCCGCTCGATCATGAGCCAGTACTTCTTCGCCTCGGACCGGCGGCATCCGGCGATCAGTCTGGAGCGACCGGGTGAGGAGTCGGAGGGCGAACTGGCCACCGTCATCATCCAGAACACCGCCCCGTGGACGTACCTGGGTGATCGGGAGGTCAACCCGAATCCGGAGGCGTCGTTCGACCTCGGCCTCGACGTGCTGGCACTGCGACAGCTCCGGGTGGCTAGCACAACACGGACAGTCACCCAATTCATGGGTCGGCAGCCAGATCCGAACGGACGTCAGGTGTTACGCCTCCATGACACTGCGGAGTTCACGCTGGTCTCCAGCCGCCCGCAGGCGTTCCAGCTCGACGGTGACTATCTTGGCGAGCGGGAGAAGGTCAGATTCACCTCCATTCCGGCCGCACTGAGAGTAATCTGCTAGGTCTCGGGTACTGCCCTTGGTCGACGCGGCGCCGCAACCGCTTCGGCAGGCGCCGCCACACCGAGGGGCAGGTGCCGGAAATGTCAGCAATGTCACGCGGACTGTACTATATTGATCCTCGACTGTGGCACGGCGGGTAACCAGGAAGGCACTGGAACCCGGACAAATGGGTTGTGGGCTTGCTCACCGCGCGGAGTTTTTCCGAGCGTCACCCTTGACATCGCGAGCGTTCGTGAAAGTATTCACAAGCGAACTTGAGTTACCGGGACATTGCCTGGATATGCTCGTCAGGTTGAGCTGTTCCAGCAGGTCCCCGGGGCTGACTGCCTGCTCACGCACTGCCGAATGGTCAGACGCGAACGGTCACCATAGGCACTGCGGATGCATATAGGAAAAGCACGACCCGCAATAAATTGCCACCCATCCAGAATGAGGAGTGTTGCCGCCATGGACTGGCGTCACCATGCTGTCTGCCGCGACGAGGACCCGGAGCTGTTCTTCCCGATTGGGACGTCCGGACCGGCTCTCCTTCAGGTCGAGCAGGCCAAGGCCGTCTGCCGGCGCTGCTCCGTCACCGACCAGTGCCTTCAGTGGGCGCTCGAGTCGGGTCAGGACGCCGGCGTCTGGGGCGGGATGAGCGAGGAGGAGCGGCGCGCTGTCAAGCGGCGCGGCGGCCTCCGGGTGCTGCGCGCTCACTCCGCCTGATCTCCCAACGACACAGCAGTACGCCCCGGCGGGTCCGCCTGCCGGGGCGTACTGCTGTCCAAAACCGACCGGGTCGGACGAGCGGTCAGGCCGGCTCGTCGACCCGGCTCAGCACCAGCTCTGCCAACTCGGGCGCATCCGTCAACGGGGCCGCCACCGCCACCGCGCCGGCCGCCCGCGCCGAGGCGGTCACCGCGTCGTGGAACAGGCCCGGCGCGAGAAAGTACGCGGACACCGCGACCCGACGCGCGCCCCCCGCCCGCAGCCGCGTCACCGCCACACCCGTCGCCGGCGGGGCCGCCGAGGCGTACGACACCCGGCAGGGCACCCCGAACTCAACGCCGAGCGCATCGGCCACCCGGCCCACGGAACCGCGCGCACGCGCGTCCCGGGTGCCCGCGGCGGCCAGCACCAGGGCGTCGAAGCGCCCCGGCGCGACCTCCCCGAGCCGACGACGCAGCCCCGCCAGCAGGGCCGGCGTCACCGTCCCGTCCGCCGGGCCGAGCACGTCGGTCACCCGTACCGTCAGCGCTGCTCCGGCCGTCGTCGCGGCGGTCACCGCCGCCGGGATGTCCACCCGACGGTGGTACGCGGCGGTCAGCAGTAGCGGCACCACCACCGCACGCCGGTGCCCCGCCTGGACCAGCGTGCGCAGCACCTCGGTCGGCCCCGGCTCGGTGTGGTCCAGCCAGCTCGCCCACACCGACAGGCCGGGCCGGGCCGCCGACACCGCCCGGGCCAGCGCCCGGGTGGCCTCGGCGGCTCGTGGATCCCGGCTGCCGTGCGCCACCAGCACCACCGGGACCGCCCCGCCGGCCGCACCGGGGCCGGTCGGGGTCGTCGACGACGAGGTCAGACGTGCAGCCCGCACTCGGTCTTCTCGAACATGGCCCAGCGGCCAGCGCGCGGATCCTCGCCGGCCTTCGTCCGGCGGGTGCACGGCCAGCAGCCGATCGAGCCGTACCCCTGCTTGAACAGCTCGTTGACCGGCACGTTCCAGCGGGCGATGTAGGCGTCCACGTCCCCCTGCGACCAGGCCGCGATCGGGTTGACCTTGACCTTGCCGCGCCGCGCGTCGAACGTCACCACCGGCGTGTTGGCCCGGGTCGGCGACTCGTCCCGACGCAGACCGGCGGCCCAGGCGTCGTACCCGGACAGGGCCCGCTCCAACGGCTCCACCTTGCGCAACTGGCAGCAGTCGTCCGGCGACTTGTTGAACAGTCGCGGACCGTACTGGCCGTCCTGCTGCCCCACGGTGAGCCGGGGTCGGATCGACCGGACGTTCACCGGCAGCGTACGGGCGACCTCGTCGCGTACGCGGAGCGTCTCGGGGAAGTGCAGACCGGTGTCGAGGAAGACCACGTCCACGCCCGGGGCGACCCGGGACACCAGGTGGGCCAGGACGGCGTCGGCCATCGAACTGGTGACGCAGAACCGGTCGCCGAAGGTCTGCGCCGCCCAGCGGGCGATCTCCAGCGCGGGAGCGCCCTCCAGCTCCCGACCGGCGTCCTCGGCCAGCACGCGCAGCTCGTCCGGACTGCGCAGGGACGGGTCGGCAGGCTTCGGACCACCCGGGCCGACCAGGCGCAGGCTTGCTGCGGAGACGAGGCTCATCGGGTCACCGTCCGGGAGAGCAGCCCGGTGAACTTCACCGAGAAGACCCGGGCGCAGGCGTGGCACTCCCAGGCGCCGTGCCCCGCCTCGTGCGGCCGCAGGTCCTCCTCGCCGCAGTACGGGCAGTACAGGGGTGCCGCTCGGTTCTCGCTGCTCACCGCAGTTCCTCCTCGTCGACTCTGATCACCCAGTTGGCGAACGTCTCGCCCTCGTTCCGCCCGGCCAGGTAGCGGCGGGCCAGCCGTTCCACGTACTCGGGAAGCTCCTCGGCGGTGGTCTTCAGGCCTCGCAGCTTGCGGCCGAAACCGGCGGTCTGCCCCTGCGCCATGCCGAGGCCGCCGCCCAGGTGCACCTGGAAGCCCTCCACCTGCCGGCCGTCCGGGCCGACCACCAGCTGACCCTTGAGGCCGATGTCGGCGACCTGGGTGCGGGCGCAGGCGTTCGGGCAGCCGTTGATGTGGATCGAGATGTCCGCGTCGAAGTCGCGCAGCCGCTGCTCCAGCCGGGCCACCAGCTCCTCACCGCGAGCCTTGGTCTCGACGATGGCGAGCTTGCAGTACTCGATGCCGGTGCACGCCATCGTGCCGCGACGCCACGCCGACGGCCGGGCCTCCAGGCCGATGCCGCGGAGCGCGTCGACGAGCGACTCCGTCCGCGCCGTCGGCACGTCGAGCACCAGCAGCTTCTGGTACGGAGTGAGCCGCACCCGGTCGCTGCCGTGCGCCTCGACCACGTCGGCCAGTTGGCTGAGCTGCGCGCCGGAGACCCGCCCGACCACCGGGGCAGCACCCACGTAGTTCCGCCCATCGGCCTGCTCGTGCACACCCACGTGGTCGATCGGCTTCGACGGCAGGGTCGGCGCGGGGCCGTCGAGCAGCGTACGACCGAGGTAGTCCTTCTCCAGGACCTCGCGGAAGCGCTCGACGCCCCAGTCCGCGACCAGGAACTTCAGCCGGGCCCGGTTACGCAGCCGGCGGTAGCCGTAGTCACGGAAGATGCCGACCACGCCGGCCCAGACGTCCGGTACCTCGGCCAGCGGCACCCAGACGCCGAGCCGCTGGGCGAGCATCGGGTTGGTGGAGAGGCCGCCACCGACCCAGACGTCGAAGCCGGGGCCGTGCTCGGGGTGGTCGACACCGAGGAACGCGATGTCGTTCGACTCGTACGGGGTGTCGACCAGCCAGGAGATCGACGTCTTGAACTTGCGGGGCAGGTTGGAGTACTGCTTGTCACCCACGTACCGGGCAACGATCTCGTCGACCGCCGGGGTCGGGTCGAGCAGCTCGTCGCGGGCCACCCCGGCGACCGGGCTGCCGAGCACGATGCGCGGGCAGTCGCCGCACGCCTCGGTGGTCTGCAGGCCGACCGATTCGAGCCGACGCCAGATCTCCGGCATGTCCTCGACGCGGATCCAGTGGTACTGGATGTTCTGCCGGTCGGTGATGTCGGCGGTGTCCCGGGCGAACTCCCGGGAGATGTCCGCGATGACCCGCAACTGGGCCAGGCTGAGCTGGCCGCCGTCGATGCGGACGCGGAGCATGAAGAACTCGTCCTCCAGCTCGTGCGGCTCCAGCACGGCGGTGCGCCCGCCGTCGATGCCCGCCTTGCGCTGGGTGTAGAGGCCCCACCAGCGGAACCGGCCGCGCAGGTCCTGCGGGTCGATGGAGGCGAAGCCACGGTGCGCGTAGATGTTCTCGATCCGGGCCCGAACGTTGAGCGGGTCGTCGTCCTTCTTGATCCGCTCGTTGGGGTTGAGCGGCTCACGGTGCCCGAGCGCCCACTGGCCCTCGCCCCGGGGCCGGCGCGGCGGCCGGGCGGGCCGGGCCGTCGGGTCCTCGGGCCGGGCCGGGATGCTGCTGACCGCCATCGCGGCGTCCTCCGTTGTCTGCTGTGCCTCGGGGCACGCGCGGGGCGCGACGGCCGGCCCGACGAAGCGGGCGGGACAACGGTGTCTTCAGACAGCCGGCGCGGAGCGCGCCCGAGACAGATTGGTCGGGCGTCGTCAGTGAGCCGGACAGATGGCGCTGCGCACGCGGCCGTAGTCGACGTGGCGACGAGCCACGAAGCGGCGGACGACAGCGGCGGTCATGCGCCCATGCTGCCACACCGGGTAGGGCCCGGCCAATGTCCACGTGCGGCATCCCACATCACGGGCCAGCCAACTCGCGGCACTTCGCGGGGTGGGCCCGAGGGCCTTGGCGGCGTGGCAGGCTCGGGGCTGTGGACGGATGGTCCGGGAAGTCGATCGGGGTCGCGCGGGGCGTGCCGGTCTGGCTTCTTCCGGCGCTGCTGACCCTGGCGGTCACGCTGACCGGGATCGGTTCGGCGCAGCTCTGGCGCGACGAGCTGGCGACCTGGAGCGCCGCCACCCGGTCGCCGGAGGAACTCGCCCGACTGGCCGGGACCATCGACGCCGCCACCGGACCGTACTACCTGTTCATGCACGTCTGGGTCCTGGTCGTCGGCGACTCCACGGTCGCCCTGCGGGTGCCTGCCGCGCTGGCCATGACCGTCGCCGCGGGGCTGCTGGCCGTGCTCGGGGCGCACCTCGTCGACCGGCGCGGCGGTCTGCTCGCCGGGCTGCTGTTCGCGGTGCTGCCCAGCACCTCCCGGTACGGGCAGGAGGCCCGCCCGTACGCCCTGGCCACCGCCCTCGCGGTACTCGCCACCCTGTTGCTGGTGGCCGCGCTGCGCCGGCCGGGGTGGGCCCGCTGGACCGGGTACGGCGTCGCCGTGGCCGCGCTCGGGCTCACCCACCTGGTCGCGCTCACCCTGCTGGCCGCGCACGCGCTGGTCGTGCTGGTCACCTGGTGGGGTGGTCCCGGGGTGGCCGGCATCGCCGCGACCGGCGGTCGGGATCGGCGGGTGTGGCGGTGGGCGGTCGCGCTGGTGCCGGTCGCGCTGGTGGTGACACCGCTGCTGCTGCATGCCCGCGCGCAACGCTCCGAGCAGTTGAATTGGGTCGGCCTGGCACGGCCGGACGACCTGAGCGCGCTGCCGGGCGGCGTGGCCCAGAGCAGCGTGGTGGGCGGCCTGCTGGTCGGGGTGGCGGCGCTCGGCGCGGCCCGACTCCGACGGCGCGCCCTGCTACCGCTGAGCGCGGTGCTGCTGCCGGTCCTGCTGCTCTTCGTGGCCGGGGCGGTCGTACCGCTGTGGGTGCCCCGCTACCTGGTGTTCGTGGTGCCGTTCGCCTGCCTGCTGGCCGGCGCGGCGCTGGCGTCGGTGCCCGCGCCGGCCGCACTCGCCGTGGTGGTCCTGGCCGGGCTTCTCGGCCTCCCCGACCAGGCCGCGTTGCGGCGGACCCACGAGTGGCCGCGCAGCGCGCCGGTGGACTACGCGGGCGTCGCCCGGGTGATCGCCGACGGCCAGCGCCCCGGGGACGCCGTGGTCTACTCCCCCCGGCACAGTTGGCTCTTCCTCGATCTGGGCATCGAATACCACCTCGACGACCCGCCACGGGACGTGCTCGTCACCGAGGACGAGGTCGCCCGGGGCGATCTCTGGGCCGCCGAGTGCCCGCGACCGGCGCAGTGCCTGGCCGGCACGGCACGGGTCTGGCTCGTGGTTGCCGGGCGGCACGCCGAGCCGCTGGCCGCCGTGCCGGACGCCAAAGGCGACGCGCTGCGCGCGCAGTTCACCGTCGCCCAGGTCTGGCAGCGCCCCGGCCTGACCGTCGCCCTGCTGACCAGCCGCTGACCGACCGGCCCACCGCGCGGACCCGCGCGTCGACCGTCGGCCTGCTCGCTCGCCGGCGAGGTCGACCGTGGGCCCGACCGAGCAGGAGGCGGGCGGACCCCCGCGGCGTCGGCTGACGGCCTCATCGCCCACGAGGCGTGGCCGGCCCACTGCGATGAGCGTGATGCCGGTGAGTCATCTTGATGACTCACCGGCATCACGCTCATTCACATATCCGCTCCCCGCAAGGGCCCGCGGGCAGCGGACAGCTCAGCCCTGGGAGCGGCCGTCCGAGGCGCTGCGGCCCAGGGGGACGACCAGCAACGCCTCGGTGCCTCCGTTGACGCCCGCGCGCAGCTCGATGGTGCCGCGCAACTCCCCCGTGACCAGTGCCCGGACGATCTGGAGGCCGAGTCGGCTGCCACGTTCGGCGTCGAACTCGGGCGGCAGCCCGCGTCCGTTGTCGGTCACCGAGACGTGCAGCATCTTGCGGAACCGGTGCGCCGAGACGACCACCTCGGGTCGCAGCGACGGATCGACCTCGGGTGCGGCCACCGGCACCAGGCCCGAGGCAGCCGCGCTCACGGCTGGCTCCTCCGCCTCGTCCGCCGGTGGGAAGCCGTGCTCGACGGCATTGAGCAGCAGTTCGTTGAGCACCATCACCAGCGACGTGGCGATCTCGGCCGGCAGTACCCCGAAGCTGCCCTGGCGGCGCATCCCGACGCTCACCTCGGTCGCCGCGACCTCGGTCGCCGCGCTGGCGACCCGGTCGACGATGCCGTCGAACTCGACCGCCTCGTCGCTCGACATCGACAGCGTCTCGTGCACGAGGGCGATCGAGGCGACCCGGCGGACGGACTCCTCCAGGGCCACCCGGGCCTCCGGCATGGACACCCGGCGGGCCTGCAACCGCAGCAACGCGGCCACCGTCTGAAGGTTGTTCTTGACCCGGTGGTGGATCTCCCGGATGGTGGCGTCCTTGGTGATCAGCGCCCGATCCCGGCGGCGGACCTCGGTGATGTCCCGCACCAGCACCAGCGCGCCGATCGGTACGCCGGCGGGCATCAACGGCAGCGCCCGGGTGAGCATCGTGGCCCCGCGCGCGTCGATCTCCCGGCGGGGCGGGGCCTCGCCCCGCAGCGCGGCCAGGATCCCGGTCGCCGCCTCGGTGCCGTCGAGCGGGTCGCCGGCCAGTCGGCGGTGCAACGCCGCCAGGTCCTCACCCACCAGGTGCGAGGCGTAACCCAACCGCCGGTACGCCGACTGGGCGTTCGGGCTCGCGTAGGTGACCTTGCCCCCGGCGTCGAGGCGTACCAGGCCGTCACCGACGCGGGGCGCGGACGTTGTCTCGCCCGGGTGCCGGGGCGGCGGGAAGGTGCCGTCCGCGATCATCTGGGCGAGGTCGTCGGCCGTGGTCAGGTAGTTGAGTTCGAGCTGGCTGGGCGTTCGCGCGGTGGAGAGGTTGGTGTCCCGGCCGACCACGGCGATCACCTCGCCGGCCTCGCCGTCGGCGGTGCGCAGCCGGACCGGGATCGCCTCGTGCCGGGCGGGCACGTCGCCGTACCAGACCGGGTCTCCTTCGCGCCAGATCCGCCCCTGGGAGTAGGCGACCGCCAGGTGGGCCACCTCCGAGCCGCCGATGATGCGGCCCACCTGGTCGTCCTGGTACGCGGTCGGCGCGGTGGTGGGGCGCACCTGGGCGACGCAGAGGAACGTGCCCTCGGCGTCGACCGGCACCCAGAGCAGCAGGTCGGCGAAGGACAGGTCGGAGAGCAACTGCCAGTCACCGGCGATCCGGTGCAGGTGGTCGATGTCGGCCGGACGGAGGTGGGTGTGCTCCTCGGCGAGGTCGCGCAGCGTGGACACGGTGACCAGGGTGCCACGCCGCGCCGCGCCTCACATCGTCGCGGTGACCTTCTTCAGGCCGCGCGGCGCGTCCGGGTCCTCGCCGCGGGTGAGCGCCAACGCCAGCGCCAGGCGCTGCAACGGCAGGATGTCCAGCAGCGGGGCGTACCGCTCGTCGACCTCGGGGACGGCGAGCCGCGCGGTGCCCGGCACGTCGGCGGAGCCGACCACCACCACGTCGGCGCGGCGCTCGCCGAGCCGGGGCAGCACCTCGCCCATCGACCGGCCGCCGGGGCCGGAGCCGACCACGGCGAGGACCGGGACCTCCGGATCGGTCATCGCGAGCGGGCCGTGCAGCAGGTCGGCGCCGGAGAAGGCGAGCGCCGGCAGGTACGAGGTCTCCATCAGCTTCAGCGCCGCCTCGCGGGCGGTCGGGTAGGCGTACCCCCGGCCGGTGGTGACGAGTTGGCGGGCGAAGCGGTATCGCGGCGCGAGTTGGGCCGGGGTGTCGTCGGCGAGGGTGCGGGCGGCCAGGTCGGGCAGCGCGGCGAGCGCCTCGCTCTCGGCCGTGGGGAGTACGCCGTCGCCGGCCCGGATGCCCTCCACCAGCATCAGCAGGGCGAGCAGCTCGGCGGTGTACGTCTTCGTCGCCGCCACCGCGCGCTCGTGGCCGGCGGCGATGTCGATGCTCAGCTCGGCCGTCTCGACAAGCGGGGAGTCGGGGGCGTTGGTCACCGCGAGGGTGAGCGCGCCGGAGGCCCGCGCGGCGCGCAGCACCTCGGCCAGGTCGGGCGAGCCACCGCTCTGGCTGACCCCGACGACGAGGGCGTCGGACAGGTCGGGGCGTGCGCCGAAGAGGGTGACCACGCTCGGCGAGGCGAGCCCGGCGGGCAGGCCGAGCCGGATCTCGGTCAGGTATGCCCCGTAGAGGGCGGCGTGGTCGGAGGTACCCCGGGCGGTGAAGACGACGTGCCGTGGTCGACGCTCGGCGACGACGGCGGCCACCCGGGCGATCGCCGCCGCGTTGGCGGTGTCGAGCAGGCGCGCGTAACCGGCCGGCTGCTCGTCGATGTCGGCGGCCATTCCCGACCCTGCACGTGACACGGACACTCCCCTCCTGCGCGATTGCCGCGCGTTTCCTGCTCAGTCTTGCACCCTTCTGCTGGCCAGAGCAATTATTCGAGCAGTAGTGCGCAGTTGATCACTTGATCATCTCAATATCAACTACGCTGGCCCCGCCGAGAAACTGCGACGAGAGGACACCGTGCCCGAGGGAAGGGACAACCCCGCGCTCTCCGCGACGGAGGAGCTGGCCCTGGCCCGGCTGGCACTGGGCGAGGGTGACCTGCACCACGCCGCCCGCCACCTCGCTGGCGCGTTGGCACGAGCGCCCACCCTGCCCGAGGTGCACGAGACGCTTGCCCACCTCGCCGCGGCCGACGGAGGAGGCCTCGACCTCTTTCCGATCAACCACCACACCTTCGTGGGCGCGGTCGTCGCCCGTGCCCACCTACTGGCCGCCGCCGGCCGCCCCGCCGAAGGGCTGGAACTGCTCGCCGCCGCGACCGGCCACGCGCCGGGCGCCGAGTGGGCGGGCGTGCCCTGGGTGACCGCTCCCGAACTGGCCGAACGGCTGGACCCGGGCCGCCTGGCCCGCGTCCTCATGCAGGTCTGCGCGGCGCTCGGCGACCCGGTGCCGCGCGCCGGCCGGGCCGCCCTCACGCCGTACCTCACGCTGGCCCGCAACGCTGTCACCGTCCATCCGGAGAACGGGACGCTGCTGGGCGCGGCGTCCGCGCTGGCCCGGCGTCTCGGCGAGGTCACGCTGGCGATCCGCTGGGCCAGCCGAGGGGTACGGAGCCAGCCGTCGAAGATGGGCGAGGTCTGGCTCGGGTACGCGTACCGCAGCGCGGGACGGACCCGCGACGCCCTCGCGGCCCTGTACCGGGCAGTCGATCTGGACCCCGACGACCTGGCCGTCTATGCCGACATCGCCGGCACCCTGGCCGACATCGGCCGGCTCGACGACGCGCTGGAGTGGACCGAGCGGGCGCTGGCCCGGGACCCGACGTTCGACTGCGCGGTGCACACGACGCACCGCCTGCGGCACCTGCGCGACGGCGACGTGTCCCACCTGGTCGCGCTCGCCGACTTCATCCGTGACCACCCGGACGACAGTCACGAGCACGGCGACCTGGCCCAGTGCTGTCGGGCGCGGCCCTGGCTCGGGCAACTGACGCCGGCCGGCGGGCCCCTGCTGGACGCGCTGCGCCAGGCGGTCGCCGACGACGACAACGGCATCGGCGGTGTCGTACACCTCACGGCGGCAGCCCCACCGAGCGCACTGCGGACGGTGACGTCCGTGGCGCCTGGGCTGCACATCGAGGTGGCGGGCGCGGTCGAGCCGGACCCGCGCGAGCCCCGGCGCGCCTCCGCACGGCGGCTCTGGACCTTCACGGGGCACCTGCCGACGCCGGCGCTTCCCGGGCCCTCGGCGGTGGCGGTCGAGCGGATCGGTCAGGTGGCCCAACCGGCGTGGCCGCACCCACCCGCCGCCTACGACGCGGCGGTCGGTCTGGCCGGTCTCGACGTGGACGACCTGCTCGGGTTGCTGGTGCGTCCGCCCGCCGCGCCGGCCAACGCGCTGGGCCGGTTGCTGGCCGCGCAGGATCCGTCGATCTGGGTACGCGCCGTTCAGGTGTGGGCCTGCCTGGGGCTGCTGCACCAGCGCACCGACGAGCCCTGGGACGGCTCGACGAGACGACAGGTGCTGCTCGACCTGGTCTGGGGCGTGGAGGACTGGGTCACCGAGGCGGCGCTGTTCGCCCTGGTCACCGCCGCCTGGGTGGACCCGGAGGCGCGGTCGGACGTGGCCCGGGTGGTGGCGGAGCGGTTGGCCGACGTGGCGACGGTGGCCCAGACGCGGCCGGTGCCGATCGCGACCTCGCTGGCCCACCTCGCGCTGGCCGCCCCGGCCGTCGATCCGGTCACCACGGCCCTGGCCACCCGGATGCTCGGTGAGCGGGCCCCCCGCCTTCCCCGCCCCCGCAACCCGCTACGCCGTCTCTGGCAGCACCTGACCCACCGACGCTGAGTGTTCCGCGCACACGCGAGAAGCGCCCCGCCGAGGATCGGCGGGGCGCTTCTTCGGGGGAGGATCAGGCGACCGGGGCCTTGCCGAGGGCGACCTCGGCGTCTTCCTCCGGTGTCGCCTGCGCCGGCGCCTCGTTGGCGGTGCGCAGCGGGATCTCCTTGATGAACCAGGCGAGCACCGGGATCGCCACGGTGAACAGCACGGCCCAGAGGAACACGTGCGAGATCGCGTCGGCCAGGCCGCTGAGGACCAGCTCCTGCGCCTGGGCGGGGAGCTGCTTGAGCTTCTCCAGGTCCATCCCACCGCCGCTGGACTCGCCGCCGAAGGCCGCGCCGGCGGCGGAGTCGGCCAGCCGGTTGGCGAAGATCGCGCCGAACAGCGAGATGCCGAACGAGCCGCCGATCGACCGGAAGAACGTGGCCGCGCCACTCGCCGCGCCCAGGTCCTTCTGCTCCACGCTGTTCTGCGCGATCAGCATCGAGGTCTGCATGAGGAAGCCCATGCCGACGCCGAGCACGACCATGTAGAGCGAGGACGTCAGCTTGCTGGTGTTGGTGTCGAGCATGGACAGCAGGGCCATGCCGCCGGCCATCACCACACCACCGACGATCGGGTACGCGCGGTACTTGCCGTTCTTGGTGATCGCCCGGCCGACGGCGAGCGAGACGACGAGCATGCCGAACATCAGTGGCAGCAGCAGCAGACCGCTGTTGGTGGCCGAGGCCCCCTGGACGGTCTGCTGGTACAGCGGCAGGAAGTTCATGGCGCCGAACATCGCGAAGCCGAGCAGGAAGCCGACCACCGAGATCAGCGCGAAGTTGCGGTTGGCGAAGAGCGTCAACGGCAGGATCGGCTCCGGGACCCGACGCTCCACCAGGCCGAACGCCACAAGCGTCACCAGCGCCAACGCGGCGAGGCCGAAGATCTGCGGCGAGGTCCAGTCGTACTCGTTGCCGCCCCACGTGGTGATCAGGACGATCGCGGTGATGCCCACCGAGAGCAGCCCGGCGCCGAGCCAGTCGATCCGGTGCTCGGTCCGGTACTTCGGCAGGTGCATGGTGGTGATGAGCACGAGCAGCGCGATGCCACCCAGCGGCAGGTTGACGTAGAACGCCCACCGCCAGGAGAGGTTGTCGGTGATGAAGCCACCGACCAGCGGGCCGGCCACCATGGCGATGGCCATGATGCCGGCGATCATGCCCTGGTAGCGCCCGCGCTCGCGGGGCGGGACCAGGTCGCCGATGATCGCCATGACGCCGACCATCAGGCCGCCCGCGCCCAGGCCCTGCACGGCCCGGAAGGCGATGAGCTGCACCATGCCGTCCTCGGGCCCGCCGAAGATCCCGGAGCCGGCCATGCCGCAGAGGGCCGAGCCGACGAGGAAGATGACGACCGAGGTCAGGAAGACCGACTTGCGGCCGTAGAGGTCACCGAGCTTGCCCCAGATCGGGGTGGAGACGGTGGTACCCAGGACGTACGCGGTGACCACCCAGGTGAAGTGGTTGAGGCCGCCGAACTCGCCGACGATCCGCGGCAGCGCGGTGCTGACGATCATGTTGTCGAGCATCGCGAGCATCATCGCGATCATCAGCCCGAACAGCACGACCCGTACATTGGGTCGCACGTCGGCCTGGGTTGCCTGAGTCATGGGTAAGCTCCCCCCGAGGTTTGTCGTACTTACTTGCCGCCCGGCTAGTCACCTTACTAGCCGCACGGTAAGTTGGATACCGGCACGCGGTCAAACGAATTGGAGGGCGTGGGTGAGGGAGAGCACAGGCGGCACCCGGGAGCGGATCAAGGCCGTCGCGTTGGAGCTCTTCACCGAGCAGGGGTACGAGAAGACCTCGCTACGGGAGATCGCCGAACGCCTCAACGTCACAAAGGCCGCGCTCTACTACCACTTCAAGAGCAAGGACGACATCGTCGCCAGCTTCGTGGAGGATCGGCTCGACCAGATGGACGCGCTGACCACCTGGGGCGAGTCACAGCCGGCGACCCTGGAGACTCGGCGCACGCTGATCTCCCGCTACGCCGACACGATGTTCGGCGGCGACATGCCCTCGGTGATGCGCTTCTTCGAGCAGAACCAGACCGTGCTCAAGAGCCTCTCCTCCGGCCAGCAGATGCGCGGCCGGATGATGCAGCTCGCCAACGCGCTCTGCCGCGGCGACGACTCCCCCGCCGCCCAACTCCGCGCCGCGCTGTCCCTCTTCGCCGTGCACACGAGCTGGTTCGCCGTACGGGCGCCGGGCATCACCGACTCCGAGCGCCGCCGGCTAGCGCTGGAGGTCGCCGACGAGTTGCTGGCCGCGATCGGCACTCCGCGAGACGGGGACGCCACCCCGACCAGCCCGGCCAACGCTCGCGGCTGACGGGCCGACGGTCAGCCGCGGGACAGCTCCAGCCGCAGGCCGAGCAGAGCCACTCCGGCCGCCGGCGACCAGTCCTTCTCCGGCGTCCGCACGAACCCGAGACGCTCGTAGAGCCGGTGGGCCGACACGGCCATCCCCGCGCGGACGCAGATCACGACCGCCGTGCAACCCAGCTCGGCGGCCCGGTCGACGCAGGCGCGCGCCAGCGCCACGCCGACACCCCGCCCCTGGGCGGCCGGGTCGACGGCCAGCATGCGGAACTCCGCCTCGCCCGGCCCGGACAGCTCGGCGAACAGGGTGCCCGGCAGCACGAAGGTCACCGAGCCGAGCACCGATCCGGTCGCCTCGTCCACCGCGACCAGCACCTCGCCGGCGGCGGCCCGGGTCGACACGTCGGCCAGTACCGCCGCGTAACCGTGCTCACCCTTGAGCTGACCATCCGCCTCGTACGCGGCCACGGTCAGGCGGGCGACCCCCGGGAAGTCGGCCGGATCGGCGAGCCGGACCAGCAGGCCGGTCAACCGATCACCGCGATCAGGTCACCGTCCTGCACCACGTCGCCCTCGTGGACGGCGAGCTGCTGGACCACGCCGTCGGCCTCCGCGACGACCGGGATCTCCATCTTCATCGACTCGAGGATCACCAGGGTGTCGCCCTCGGACACGGTGTCGCCCGCCGACGCGACGACCTTCCAGACGTTCGCCACCATCTCGGCGCGGATCTCCTCGGCCATGTCCACGGCCCTCCCTTTTCGCGATGTGCCTGCCGACGTATCCAATCACGCGAGGCTGGGGCATGGGTGCGCAGCGGCGCGGGTCGGCCCCGGCGGCAGGGACGGGGTGTCGGTCGCACTACCATCAGCGGGTCGGACCCGACGCCGGGCGGCGGCGTGGATGCAACCGGCGCGAGGCCGCGCGCGAGACGGATCCGACCCATCACGAGGAGGTCAGCATGGCGAAGAAGGCCCGGAAGAAGAAGGCCCGGAAGAAGAGCAGCGCGAACCACGGTAAGCGCCCCAACTCCTGAACGTGCCGACGGGCCGACAGCCCGTCGACGGTCAGCTCACCCCGGCCGAGGCCGGGTACACCGGTGGCCCGGGTCGGTATCGACCCGGGCCACCGGCGTGTGTGTGCTCTGGTACGCCGACGCTCAGTCGGCCAGCTCGCGGGAATCGCTCGTCTCGAAGACCACCAGCTCGGTGAGCTTCACCCGCAGCCGCTCACGCAGCTGGTCCGGCGCGGTCTCGTTGCCGCAGCAACGCGCGACCAGCGCCCGCACCTCCTGCTCGAGCCCGTACTCGCGCAGGCACGGCCCGCACTCGTCGAGGTGGTGCCGGATCAGCGCGCGCCGCTCGTCGGCGCACTCGAGATCCAGGTAGAGGTAGACCTCCGCGAGCACCTCGCGGCAGTCCGTCTCGTGCGGCTCTCCACAGCTCACGTCACACCTCCCGGCTGGCAGCGGCAGCGGTCGAGCCCTTCGCGGACCGGGCCGGGCTGAAGCCCCGCTCCGCGGCGTACTGCTCGAGCAGCTTGCGCAGATTACGACGGCCGCGGTGCAGACGCGACATCACGGTGCCGATCGGCGTGCCCATGATGTCGGCGACCTCCTTGTAGGAGAAGCCCTCGACGTCGGTCAGGTAGACAGCCAGGCGGAACTCCTCCGGCAACTGCTGGAGGGCTTCCTTCACGTCGCTGTCCGGCAGCCGGTCCAGAGCCTCGGTCTCGGCCGAACGCAGACCGCTGGAGGTGTGCGACTCGGCCTCGGCGAGCTGCCAGTCGGTGATCTCCTCGGTCGGCGCCTGGATCGGCTGGCGCTGCCGCTTGCGGTAGGAGTTGATGTAGGTGTTGGTCAGGATCCGGTAGAGCCAGGCCTTCAGGTTCGTGCCCTGCTCGAACTGGTGGAAGGCGGCGTACGCCTTCAGGTACGTCTCCTGGACCAGGTCCTCGGCATCCGCCGGGTTACGCGTCATGCGCAGCCCAGCAGCGTAGAGCTGATCGACGAATGGCATCGCGTCCCGTTCGAACCGGGCCCTGCGCTCGTCCGTCTTCTCGGTGGTCAACCGCACATCCCCTCGCGTCGGATGCTTTCCCGCCGAGGATACGCGCACGGACCTGCCCACAGATTCACTTCCGGCCGGTGTGCTCGTGCTCACCGCACCCACCCCGCCCGGTCCCGCTGTCACGGGCCAGTCCGGACCATCCAGCAGCCGCCGTAGCTGCCGGGCGTCCCGCTCGTCCCGTTCCAGGCTTCGTGTCTCGGTCGGCACCGGTCACCCCCCTCGCAGAAAAGTCGTCCGGGGTTAGTAACGCGAGATGACCACTGGGGCATTCCGTCCGGCTCTCCCGTTCCTGGTCCCGGCCCCGGAGACGCCGGCGCTGGGACCAGGAAGGGCCTGGGAGGACTGGTGACACCTGTCCGGTTCGGACGGGCGGCACCATCGGATGCAACGACCCGCGCCCAGCACCGGAAACGGTCCCTGAGGTCAGTCGGCTGTCCAGCCGTGGGAGCGCAGCCAGTCCCGGACGACCGCGCCCGTGCCGGCGGGGTCACGTCGCAGGTCGTGCGTCTCCCCCGGCCGGGTCACGACCCGCACGCCCGGCCCGGACCCGGGCACGCCGAACGGATCCCGGTCGCCGTTGACGACGAGCGTCGGCAGACCGGTGGCGAGTTCGGCGGCCCGGGACCGCTCCGGCTTGCCGGGCGGGTGCAGTGGAAAGGCCAGCGCGAGGACGCCGGCCGCGCCGACCGCGCCGGCCGTTCGGCAGGCGACCCGCGCGCCACTGGAACGACCACCGACCAGGAGCGTGGGTACGTCGGTGTGCCGCTCGCGCAGCACGGCCAGCACCGCCGTCCACGCCTCGTCGAGGTGCCCGGCGGGGGCCGGCGCGCGACGGCCGGCGACACGGTAGGGCTGCGTCACCCGGACCACCGTCAGGCCGGCCGTGACCGCCGCGTCCCGAACCGCGAGCAGGTCGGGGGCGTCCACGCTGCCGCCCGCCCCGTGCCCGAGCACCAACAGGGCGACCGGCGCGCGAGCCGTCGCGACGCCGGCCGCCCGGCCCGACGCAATGGTCGGACCGACCGGTGGGTCGGTGTCGATCCGCGCCGGACCGCGCGGGGTGTCGATCTCTTCGCTGGGCAGCACCGGCCCATTCTGCGCCGACCGGGCCCGTCACCGGGATCGGTTCGCCGCGCTGGTCGGCTCAGCGGCGCGCGATGGTCAGCTCAGCGGCACCAGCGTGAGCAGGCGGTCGCGGACCGGAGGGCCGGCGTCGTCGACCGCGTCCGGGTCGGGTTCGACCTCGCCGCGCCACGCGACGAGCATCGCCCGCCGCTCGCGGGGGGTGGTCGCCCCCCAGACGCCGTGACAGTCGCCGACCTCCAACGCCCATGCCAGGCAGGAGCCCTGCACGTCGCAACTGCGGCAGAGTGCGACAGCGGCGTCCGCCGGTTCGTTAGGTGCCGGAAAGAACGTCTCCGGATCGACGCTCTGGCACGTCCCTCTGGTGCGCCACGCTTCGTCCTGTCGACGTTCTCGCAGAGCCCGCAGCAGCCGCGGATCTCTGCGTGCCGCAGCCACCTCGTGCGGGCGGGGCATACGCGCCCGTGTCATTTCACCCACCTCCCCCGTGGGACCGGCAGGATCGGTGAAGTCGTCCGCCCCGTGCGAACCGACAGCCACTACCGGCGCTGTGTTGTATCGCACTTTCGGACACCGGGACAAGGGGCTTTCAAGAACATGGCTGAACGGCCAGGCGACGAATCGATCAGAACCTGGCAAATCGGCGCTCGACGATGCCTCTCATTCTCAGAACAGGGTCAACTCCGGTGGGGACGACATTGACGGAACGGACACGCGAGCGGTCAACTCCGGGCCGTCGTTGCGCACGTCGCCCACCGCCGGCCCGACCGGGCGGATCTCCAACCCGGCGAGAAGGTCGGACGACGCGGGGGCGAGCAGACGCTCCGGCTCGTCGCACGGCGTCAGCCACGACGACCACCGCTCGGGGGCCAGCAGTACCGGCATCCGGTCGTGCACCTCGGCCAGATCGCCGAGCGCCGCGGTGGTCAGCACGCTGAAGGTGAGCCGGCTGTCCGCCCCGGACTCCCAGAACGACCAGATCCCGGCCAGGGCGAGCACCGAGCCGTCGGCCGGGGTCATGAAGTACGCCTGCCGGCCGCCATCGGGCCGGCGGACCCACTCGTACCAGCCGTCCGCCGGGACAAGGCACCGGCGGCGGGCGAACGCCCCGGCGTACGCCCGGCTGGTCGCCACCGTCTCGGCCCGTGCGTTGATCATGCGGGCGGCGCCGGCGGCGGACCGCGACCAGTGCGGCAGCAGACCCCAGCGGGCGACGCAGAGGCTGCGGTGCCCCTCGGGGCTGAGCCGGACCAGCGGGACGCGATCGGTGGGCGC
The DNA here is from genome assembly GCF_044466585.1 of Micromonospora sp. NPDC049359. Classification (NCBI taxonomy): domain Bacteria; kingdom Bacillati; phylum Actinomycetota; class Actinomycetes; order Micromonosporales; family Micromonosporaceae; genus Micromonospora; species Micromonospora sp. NPDC049359. Next base: position 59,616 of record NZ_JBITMW010000008.1, read on the forward strand.
GACGTTGTGATCCGGCCGGAGCACCCCGTCGGTGTCGTCGGACGACTCGAACAGGGCGCTCAGCTCACCGGCGCCCCGGGTCGTCGCGTACCTGCCGCACATGCGCTCACGCTAACCCGCCGAGGGCCCCGCCTGCTGTCCCGCCAACCGGGAGTACGCAAGCCGGCCGACGTCACCCACCCGCAGACAGGGCAGAATGTGACCGTGGGGAATCTAACCGCGACCCGGCCGCCACAGCCGTGGGCCGCACCGACCGCGTCCGACCCGGTGGCGGCGACGCTGCGCCTACCCGGCTCCAAGTCGATGACCGCACGTGCCCTGGTGCTCAGCGCCCTGGCCGCCGGGCCGTCGACCCTGGCCGAGCCGCTGCGCGCCCGCGACACCGAGCTGATGTCCGCCGGTCTGCGCGCGATGGGCGCGCACGTCTCGATCAGTGACGACGAGCGCTGGCTGGTCCGGCCGCACCCGCTGGTCGGCCCCGCCCACGTGGACGTGGGGCTGGCCGGCACCGTGATGCGGTTCCTGCCGCCGGTGGCCGGCCTGACCGACGGGCAGGTCACCTTCGACGGTGACCCGTACGTCCGCACCCGGCCGCTCGGCCGGCTGGTCGACGCGCTGCGCTCGCTGGGCGTCCGGATCGACGTCGCCGGCACCGGCAGCCTGCCGCTGACCGTGCTCGGCACCGGCGGGGTCACCGGCGGCGAGGTGACGATCGACGCCTCCGTGTCCAGCCAGTTCGTCTCCGCGTTGTTGCTGGCCGCCCCGCGCTTCGACCGGGGCGTGGTGGTACGCCATGTCGGCCCGCCGGTGCCCTCCGCGCCGCACCTGCGGATGACCGTGCAGATGCTGCGGGCCGCTGGCGCCGCCGTCGACGACAGCACCCCCGACGTGTGGACCGTCGAGCCCGGCCCCCTCACCGGGCGCGGCTGGGACATCGAGCCGGACCTCTCCGGCGCGATGCCGTTCTTCGCCGCCGCCCTGGTCACCGGCGGTGAGGTGACGCTTCAGGGCTGGCCGCACCGCAGCGCGCAGCCGGTCGAGCAACTCCGCTCCCTGCTGCAGCGGATGGGCGGCGAGGTCACCCTCTCCACCGACGGGCTGACCGTCCGGGGCACCGGGGTGGTGCACGGCCTGACCGCCGACCTCTCCGAGGTCAGCGAGCTGACCCCGGTGCTGACCGCGCTGGCCATGCTCGCCGACTCACCCTCGGTCTTCACCGGCGTCGAGCACATCCGCGGCCACGAGACCGACCGGCTCGCCGCCCTCGCGCAGGAGTTCACCGCGCTCGGGGCCGACGTCACCGAGACGCCGGACGGCCTCGCGATCCGGCCCCGGCCGCTGCGCGGCGGGATCTTCCGCACCTACCACGACCACCGCATGGCGCACGCCGCGGCGGTGGCCGGGCTCGCCGTGCCGGGCATCGAGGTGGACGACGTCGGCTGTACCTCCAAGACCATGCCCGAGTTCCCGGCGCTATGGTCAGCGATGGTGACCGGCAAGTGAGCGTCCCGGACGCGCACTGAGAGCTGACGCGGAAAAGAGGACGGGTCCTGGCGACCAAGCGGCGGGAGTACGACGAGGACGACGTACGGGTGCGGCCCGGGAAGTCGTCGCGTCCGCGTACGCGCACCCGACCTCAGCACTCCGACGCGGTGGACGGCTTCGTCATCGCCGTCGACCGGGGGCGCTACCAGTGTGTGCTGTCCGGCGCCGAACGGGGAGCGGTCGGCGCCGAGCTGCCGACGGTGACCGCGATGCGGGCCCGGGAGCTGGGCCGCAAGTCGGTGGTCGTGGGTGACCGGGTCAGCCTCGTCGGCGACACCTCCGGCGCGCAGGGCGCTCTCGCCCGCATCGTCCGGATCGCCGAGCGCCGCTCGGTGCTGCGCCGCACGGCCGACGACGACGAGACCACCGCCGAGGGCCGGTTGGAACGTGTCGTCGTGGCAAACGCCGACCAGTTGGTGATCGTCAGCGCGTTGGCCGACCCGCCGCCGCGCACCGGGTTCATCGACCGCTGCCTGGTGGCCGCGTACGACGCGGACGTCGAGCCGCTGCTCTGCCTCACCAAGGCCGACCTGGCCGGCCCGGAGGAGGTGCTGGGCTACTACACGGAGCTGGAGCTGCCGTACGTGCTCAACCGTCCCGACGCCGACCTGGGCGCGCTGCGCGCGCTGCTCAGCGGCCGGGTGTCGGTGCTGGTCGGGCACTCCGGGGTGGGCAAGTCGACGTTGGTGAACCGCCTCGTCCCGGACGCCGCGCGCGCGGTCGGGGTGGTCAGCGCCATCGGTCGCGGCCGGCACACCTCCACCAGCGCGGTGGCGCTGCGGCTGCCACCGGTCCCCGGTGTCGACACCGACCCCGGCTGGATCATCGACACCCCGGGCATCCGTAGTTTCGGGCTGGCGCACGTCTCCGCCGACAGCCTGCTGCACGGGTTCCCCGACCTGGTGGAGGGCACCGTCGACTGCCCGCCGAACTGCCCGCACACGGCCGACGAGGCCGACTGCGGGCTGGACGCCTGGGTGGCCGCCGGGAAGGCGGACCCGCGCCGGCTGGCGTCGTACCGCCGGTTGCTGGCCTCCCGGGCCGGCGACGGCGACGCGCGCGGTGAGGGCGACCAGCGCGGGCCCGGCGAGGGCGACCGGCGCGGGCCCGACGAGTGACCCGGTGGACGTCGGCTAGGTTGCCGGCATGACCGGGTACGCCGACGACCTCGCCCTCGCCCATCTGCTCGCGGACCGCGCCGACGCCATCGCCACGGCCCGGTTCCGGGCGCTCGACCTGCGGGTGGACACGAAGCCGGACCTGACACCGGTCTCCGACGCGGACACCGCCGTGGAGCGGGAGATCCGGGCGCTGCTGACCGAGCACCGGCCCGCCGACGGGCTGCTCGGTGAGGAGTACGGCGCGCGGCCGGCCACCGAGCCGGGTGGCCGCCGGTGGATCGTCGACCCGATCGACGGCACCAAGAACTTCGTCCGGGGGGTGCCGGTGTGGGCCAGCCTCATCGCGCTGTACGACGGTGACCGGCCGGCGGTCGGCGTGGTCTCCGCCCCCGCGCTGGGACGGCGCTGGTGGGCGAGCGCGGGCGCGGGCGCGTACGCCGGTCCCGGTCCCGACGCGGGCGAGCGGATCGGCGTCTCCGCGGTACGCGACGTCGGCGACGCGAGCGTCTGCTACTCGTCGCTGACCGGCTGGGAGGACGCCGGGCGGCTCGACGCGCTGCTCGACCTGCTGCGGGCCGGCTGGCGCAGCCGGGCGTACGGCGACTTCTACGGCTACATGCTGTTAGCCGAGGGCGCGTTGGAGGTGATGGTCGAACCGGAACTGTCCCTGTGGGACGTGGCGGCGCTGGTGCCGATCGTCACCGAGGCGGGCGGCACGATCACCGATCTGACCGGTCGACCCGCGCCGACGGGTGAGCCCGGCACCGAGAGCAGCGTGGTGGCCACCAACGGTGTGCTGCACGCCGACATCCTCGCCCGTCTGGATCGACCAGCCGAGCGCTGACTGCCGACAACCTCTATCCTCGCCAGGTGGTCTCCTCCGGCTGGTGCTTCCTCGCGGCGATGATCGTCGCGTACGGCTTCGCCAACCTGCTCCAGTCGGTGGCCGCGGCGCGCACCACCGTGCACCACACCTTCGATCCGGGTCTGCTGCTGAGACTGGCCGGGCACCGGACGTACCTGATCGGGCTGACCTGCCAGATCGGCGGTTTCGTGCTCGCCTTCCTGGCCCGGCGCGATCTGCCCCTGTTCCTGGTGCAGGCGAGCGTGGCGGCCGGGCTCGGGGTGACCGCGATCATCGGTGTGCTGGTGTTGAAGTGGCGGATGCCGATGGCGGAGGTGGCCCTGCTGGCCCTGCTCTTCGCCGGGATCACCGCGCTGGTGCTGGCCGCGCGGCCGGCGCCGTCGAAGCAGCTCGGCACCGCCGGCTCGATAGCCCTGCTGGTGGCGCTCGGGGTCATCGCGGTGCTCGGCTTCTTCGCCGTCCGGCTGCACGGCGCCCCCGGTTCGGTGGCGCTGGGCTCGCTGGCCGGTCTGGCGTTCTCCTCGGCCGCCGTCGCGGCCCGGCCGCTGGCCTCCGCGCCGTCGGCCGAGGCGTTCCTCGCCGACCCGCTGTTCTATCTGCTGATCGGCCACTCGATCGTCGGCCAACTGCTGCTCGGCCTGGCCATGCAGCGCGGTTCGACGACCGCCGCGGTCGCCGCCATGGACGCCGCCGGAGCGGTGCCCGCGGCGATCGTCGGCCTGCTGCTGCTCAACGACAAGATCTGGCCGGGGCGCGAGTGGCTGGCCGCCGCCGGTTTCCTGGTCACCCTGGCCGCCGTGATCGGCCTGACCCGGTACGCCCAGCCGCAGCAGCACCGCGCGGCGGCCCGCCGCAGTAACCGGGACATGGTCGGCGCCGGCCGAGCCGCCTGACGCGAAAGCCCACGCCGCCGCCTGAGACGAGAGCCCACGCCGCGTCACGCGGACGCGGCGTGGGCTCTGCCGTCCTTCAGGCCTCGACGGGCTTGCGGCGACTCGCCACCCGCTCGTAGAGACGTTCCAGCGCGGCCGCGGTCCGTTCCCAGGTGTAGCTGCTACGGACCCGGTCCACGGCGGCGTGACCGTAGGCGAACCGGCCGGCGTTGTCGGCGAGCAGCCGGCGCAGGGACAGCCCCAGCGTCCGGACGTCACCGGGTGGCACGAGGCGGCCGGTGACCTCGTCGACGACGGCGTCCGCCAGGCCGCCCATCGCGTAGCCGACAACCGGTACCCCGCACGCCATCGCCTCCAGGGAGACGCGGCCGGCCGAGGAGTAGTGCGGAGTGCAGGCCACCACGTCGGCCGAGCGGTACCAGGTCGCCATCTGGTCGTGCGGTACGGCTCCGACGAGGCGTACCTGCTCGGCGACCCCGGCGCGTTCGGCCAGTTCGCGCAGGCGGCGTGCCTCGGTGTGGTGGGACAGTTGGTCGGCCGGTGGGCCACCGGCGATCACCAACTCGGCGTCGCCGACCAGCCGCATCGCCCGGATCAGGTCGTCCTGGCCGTGCCCCGGGGACAGCCCGCCGACGGAGAGGATCCGGGACCGCTGTTCGCGCGGAGCCGCCTCGCCGTCCGGGTGGAACTGCGCGGTGTCCACCCCGGCCGGCACCATCGCCACGGATGTCCGTTGCAGGCCCATCCGGGTCAACTCGTCGACCTCGTCGTTGGACTGGGCCACGGCGATGTCCACCGCCCGGGTCAGCGCCCGTTCCAGCGGGATGCGCTCCCCCGGGCCGTCGTACCCGCCGCCGAGGTGGCGCAGCTGCTCCACACCGAGCGAGTGGAAGGTCTGTACGACCGGGATGTCGGTCTCCCGGACGGCGTGCGCGGCAGCCAGCCCACCGATCCAGTAGTGCCCGTGCACCACCTCGGGACGCCAGGCGCCGCCCCACTCGTCGGTCAGCCAGCGCCCGAACTCGGTGACGTGCGGGACGAGTCCGGCGGTGGGCAGGGCGGTCGGCGGACCGACTGGCACCCGGTGCACCCGGTAGCCGTCGACGTCCAGCGTCGCCGGCAGTTCCGGGTCGTCCCGGCGCTCGTAGATCCGGACATCATGGCCTCTGCCCGCCAACTCGGCGGCGACCCGCGCGATGTGTTGTCGAGTGCCGACCGGCGGGCCGTCGGCGTGCCGGTACGAACTGCTGTGCGCGCAGACGAGGCCGACGCGCATGGGTCACCTCCCTGCGATCTTTTCCTCGGCGGTCCCGGTCAGAGCGTCCCATTAACCTGCGCGCGCCGAGTCGAAACCTGGCAGATCGGGAACAGTCACCGCGAGTGCCACCGACACTTGCGCCACGGCAATCACAGCGGCCCCGAATCGGAACCTCACCGGCCGGTGGTATGACCGGCCCCGACCCGGGGTACCGCTGGGAGATGCCGCTGACCCGGAGCCTCGACGATTCGACCGTGGTGATCACCGGCGCGTCCAGCGGGATCGGCACGGCCACCGCGTACGCGTTGGCGCGGCGTGGTGCCGCCGTGGTCCTCGCCGCCCGCAGCGAGCAGGCGCTACAGCAGGTCGCGCAGCGCTGCCGGCAACTGGGGGGCCGCGCGCTGGCCGTACCCACCGACGTGACCGACCTCGACTCCGTGCAGCGCCTGGCCGAGCGGGCGGTGGTCGAATTCGGCCGCGTCGACGCGTGGGTGAACAACGCCGCGGTGAGCGCGGTGGGTCTGTTCGACGAGATCCCGGTCGCCGAGTTCCGGCGGGTGCTGGAGGTCAACCTGCTGGGCACGGTGCACGGCATCAAGGCCGCGCTGCCGCACCTGGAAGCGGCCGGCGGGGGCGTGCTGGTCAACAACGCCTCGGTGCTGGCCGAGGTGGCGATGCCGTACCAGTCGGCGTACAACGCCGCCAAACACGGCATCCGCGGCCTGGCCGACACCGTCCGGCAGGAACTGCGGGTCACCGGTCGGGGGCAGATATCCGTCTGCACCGTGTTGCCGGCAACCATCGACACCCCGTTCTTCCGGCACGCGGCCAACCACAGCGGTCGGGAGCTGGTGCCACCCCCGCCGATCTACCCGCCGGAGGTGGTCGCCCAGACGATCGTGCGGTTGCTGCGCCGGCCACGCCGGGAGGCGTACGCCGGTGGGGCCGCCCGGCTGCTCGGCCTCCAGTGGCGGCTGGCGCCGGCGTTGGTCGAGCGGACCCTCGGCTGGTACGCCCACCGCACCCAGTTCGGTCCGGGCGTCCGGCTGGACAGCACTGGCAACGTGTTCCACGCCGACGGGCAGGCCAGCCGCGACGGCGGTTGGCACGGCCGACGGCGTCAGTTGGTGCGGATGACGGCGGCGTTCGGTCTCGCCGCGGCGGGCACCGCCGTCGGCACGATGGCGGCGATCAACCGCCGCTCCCGGTCGATCCGCTGATGACGGGCCCTGCCCCGGTTACGGCGGGAGGGCAGCGGGTAGTGATCAGACATGCGCGACAACGAGTTCCCGACCCCCGTGTCCGACACCGAGGCGGAGGGTCTGCCCGACACCGCCGACGACGACTCGACCGCCTACGACGACGTCCTGACCGGGCGTGAGGCGGACGGTCCGGAGCCGGCCCAGATCCCCGGCGACCGTACGCCGGTGGCGGTGGACCGCTTCGGGACGACCGCCGAGGAGCAGCTGGACGGGGAGTCGTTGGACTACAAGCTCGACCGGGAGGTCTACGAGCGCCCGGTGGACGACCCGCTCGCCGGCCCGGTCGACCCGAAGATCGCCTTCGAGGCGGAGAACGAGGCCGCTGCGGCGGAGGCCCAGCTCGACGCCGACGTGATGGACCCGGGGCCCACCTCGGACCCCAACTCGCCGGTCTCCCTCTACGACCACGGTCAGCTCGGCACGGTCGCCGACGCCACCGTGGGCCGGCTGGTGGAACCGGACGAGGGGGCGCACACCGACCAGGAGACCGATTCGGTCGCGTACGACGCGGGCGCGGCCGGTGGCGGGGCGACCGCCGAGGAGCTGGCCATCCACGAGACCGAACCGCCGCGCTCGGTCTGAGGTCCGGTCAGTCGTCCAGCCCACGCTCGATGGCGTAGCGGGTCAACTCGACGCGGTTGTGCAGGTGCAGCTTGCCCAGCGTGTTCTGCACGTGGTTCTGCACCGTACGGTGGGAAAGGCCGAGCCGCTCGGCGATCTGCTTGTACGACATCCCCTTCGCCACCAGACGCAGCACCTCCGTCTCCCGGGCGGTGAGCCGGGGCGTCCCCGGCTCACCGTCGTCGGCCGTGCCGGCCTCCGGCCCGGCGGCCAACCGGCGGTACTCCCCCAGCACCAGCCCGGCCAGGCCGGGCGTGAAGACCGGGTCGCCGTTGGCGGTGCGACGTACCGCGTCGAGGAACTCGCCGGGCGCCGTCGACTTCACCAGGTAGCCGGTGGCGCCCGCCTTGACCGCGTCGAGCACGCTCTGCTCCTCGCCACTGGCACTGAGCATGAGCACCCGCACGGCGGGCAGGGCGGCGCGCAGCCCGACGACGACCTCGACCCCGGAGATGTCCGGTAGTTGCAGGTCGAGCACGACCACGTCGGGTCGGGCGGCGGCGCCGATCCGGATGGCCTGCCGCCCCTCGCCGCTGGTCGCCACCACCAGGAAGCCGGCCTCCGCCAGGTCCCGGGCCACGCCCTCACGCCACATCGGATGGTCGTCGACCACCATCACCCGCACGGCGTTCACGGCCGCGTCCTCGGCACGGTCAGCTCGATCTCGGTGCCGGCGTCGGGGCTCGACATGATCCGGACCGTCCCGCCCAGGTCGGTCACCCGGCCGCGGATCGACTGGGTGACACCGAGCCGCCCCTGCGCGGCGGCCTCGGCCAGTCGGCCCTCTTCGATGCCCGGCCCCTCGTCACGGATCGACACGGTCACGGTCTCCCCCTCGTCCTCGACCAGCACCCAGGCCCGTCCCCCGGCGTGGCGGCCGACATTGTCCAGGGCCGCGCCGGTGGCGGCCGCCAACTCGCCGGCCACCTGCCGGGGCAGGGTCACCGGGGTGGCGGGCGCCGAGAGCGACACCGCCGTCGAGGCGTACCGGCCGAGCAGGTCCCGCAGGTCCACCGCGTCCGTCCCGGTGATTCCGGCGGGCGTGGTGCCGGCGATCAGAGCGCGCAGCGCGGCCTCCTGCTCACCGGCGAGCCGGGCCAACTCCCCGGCCTCACCGGGCAGGTGCGCGCCGCGCCGCTGCACCAACGCCAGCACCTGCAGGACCGAGTCGTGGATGCCGCGGGCCAACCGCTCCCGCTCCCGGGTGGCCGCCTCCAGCTCCACCGCGTGCTGCAGGCGTTCCTCGGCGCGCACGGCGAGCCGGGCGACGTGCCCGACCACCACCCCGGCGAGCAGCAGCAGGATCACCCCGGTGAAGGAGGACTGGCCGATCCGCTCCCGGGTGGCCAGGTCCGCGCCGGCCACCAGCAGCGCGGCCACCGTGCCGCGCCGCCGGCCGCCGGAGACGGCCCAGGCCAGCACCGGGCCGGCCATCCAGGCCACCCCGAGAGTGGGTACGCCGTGCCCGAGCGCCTGCCGCCCCACCACCCACGGGCTGGACAGCACGATGGCGATCACCACGCCGAGGTCGACCAGCAGCAGTGGCCAGCGACGCCAGGCCGGTCGGGCGTACGCGACGGCGGCCAGCCCGGTCCAGATGACCATCACCAGCACCAGGGCGCCGACGATGATCGGGTGGGCGTACCGGTCGGCGTCGCGTACGGCGAGCACGCCGACGTACCCGAGGGAGGCCAGCCGGAAGACGGTGAGCGCCCGCCAGAGCGGCACCTCGAAACCACCCGGCGGCGACGGCATGGCGGTCAGGATGCCACAGCCGGGTCGGTGACGCGGGGGCCACGTGGTGCGGTCCAGGAAACCCTGACGTACGGTTGAAAAGCCGCGAAATATTCCGAGATCCGCCGCCGGGACAGGGCCATGACGAATGCAGATCCGCACGCACCGCGTACGGTTGTGCCCATCGAACCCGCCCTCCTGATCGCCGAGGCCTTCGACCAGGCCCAGGTGACCGAGATTCGACACTCGGTCACCTCCTGCGCGCACGCCTGCGGCCTCGACGGCCAACGGCTGGACGACTTCGTGCTCGCCGTCAACGAACTGATCACCAACGCGGTGCGGCACGGCGGCGGGCGCGGGTGGCTCCGGCTCTGGCAGGAGCCCGGCGAGCTGCTCTGCGAGGTGGCGGACCACGGGCACGGCATCACCCCGCAGCGCCTCGGCGACCGGAGTCGTCCCGCCGCGGAGACCGCCGGCGGATGGGGCCTCTGGCTGGCCCGCGAGCTGACCGACGCGATGGAGATCGCCACCAGCTCCGCCGGCACCACCGTCCGAATCACCACCACCCTCCCCACCCCCTAACCCCACCCCACCCCGCCCCCGCCGCGCCCCGCCGCGCCGCGCCGCGCCCCGCCGCGCCCCGCCGCGCCCCGCCGCGCCCCGCCCCGCCGCGCCGCGCCCCGCCGATCTTGCACTTTCGGTGGCGACGAAGCGGTCCCAAGGCGACATTTGGGCAGCACAAAGTGCAAGATCGGCGAGCCGAAGCGGGGCGAGGCGAGGGGGCGGGCGGGGCGAGGGGGCGGGCGGGGCGAGGGCGGGGGGCGGGGAGGGCCGGGGCGGGGCGGTCAGCCGAAGAGGGCGGAGACTGACTCGCCGTTGTGGATTCGGCGCATCGCCTCGGCCAGAGCCGGGGCGACCGAGAGGACCTGAAGCTTCGCCACCCGCTTCTCGGCCGGGATGGGGACCGTGTTGGTGCAGACGATCTCCAACACGCCGTCCTGGTCGCTGAGCCGGCGCAGCGCGTCGCCGGAGAACAGGCCGTGCGTACAGGCCAGCCGGATCGAGCGGACCTTCAGGTCGCGCAGGTGCTCCATCAACTCGATCACGGTGCTGCCCTTGGCGATCTCGTCGTCCAACACGATGACGTCCCGGTCGGCCACCTCACCGATCACCGCGCTGATCTTGACGAGGTCGTCGCTGAACCGCTGCTTCGCGCCGGCCGCGACGGGCGTGCCGAGCAGCCGGGCGAAGGCGGCTGCCTCCTTGGCGTTGCCCAGGTCGGGCGAGACCACCACGGTGTTGCTCAGGTCGTACCGCCGGAAGTGCGTGGCCAACTCCCGCAGCGCGTGCAGGTGGTCGACGGGGACGCTGAAGAAGCCGTGCACCTGCGGCGAGTGCAGGGTCAGCGCCAGCACCCGGTCCGCTCCCGCCGAGGTCAGCAGGTCGGCGACGAGCCGGGCGCCGATCGAGATCCGTGGCGCGTCCTTCTTGTCCGAGCGGGCGTACGCGTAGTGCGGAAGCACCACGGTGATCCGGCCGGCGGACGCGCCCCGCGCCGCGTCGATCATCAGCAGCAGCTCGACCAGATTTTCCTGCACGGGCGGCACCAGCGGCTGGATCAGGAAGACGTCCCGCTCCCGGCAGTTGGCCTGCAACTGCACCTCGAGACAGTCGTTGGCGAACCGGGAGACCCGTACCGGATGCAGCGGCACCCCCAGGTGGGCGCAGATCTCGGCGGCGAGGTCGGGATGGGCAGTTCCACTGAAAACGGCGATGTCGCGCACGTTCGCACATCGTAGGCGACGCGGGGCCGACGTGACGCGTGTCGCACCACGCCGCCACTGCGGGTACGGTGCTGCCGTGACCCCCCAGTACGTCGCCGCCATCGACCAGGGCACCACCTCCTCGCGGTGCATCGTGTTCGACGCCGCCGGGGAGATCGTCGCCGCGGCCCAGCGCGAGCACCGGCAGATCTTTCCCCGCCCCGGGTGGGTGGAGCACGACGCCGAGGAGATCTGGGACAACGTCCAGCGGGTGGTCGCCGAGGCGCTGCGGTCCGCCGGCGTCGATCCGTCGGGGCTCGCCGCCGTGGGCATCACCAACCAGCGGGAGACCACCGTCGTCTGGGACCGGGCCACCGGCCGGCCGATAGCCAACGCCGTGGTCTGGCAGGACACCCGCACCGGCCCGCTGCTACGCGAGCTCGCCTCGGCGTACGGCGAGGACTGGTTCCGGGCCCGCACGGGTCTTCCACTGGCCACCTACTTCGCCGGCCCGAAACTGCGATGGCTGCTCGACGAGGTCGACGGCCTACGCGAGCGCGCGGAGCGCGGCGAGGTGCTGTTCGGCACGATGGACAGTTGGCTGATCTGGAAGCTCACCGGTGAGCACGTCACCGACGTGACCAACGCCAGCCGGACCCTGCTGATGGACCTCACCACCCTCGACTGGGCTCCGGAGCTGCTCGACGCGCTGGGCGTGCCCGCCGCGATGCTGCCCGAGATCCGCTGCTCGGCCGAGGTGTACGGGACGGCCACCGGCGTGCTTGCCGGGGTGCCGGTGGCCAGCGCGCTCGGCGACCAGCAGGCCGCCCTGTTCGGGCAGACCTGCTTCCAGCCCGGCGAGGCCAAGTGCACCTACGGCACCGGCAGCTTCCTCCTGCTCAACACGGGCGCCACCCCGGTGCCGTCCACGCACGGCCTGCTCACCACGGTCGCCTACCGGATCAAGGACCAACCACCGGCGTACGCCCTGGAGGGCGCCATCGCGGTCACCGGATCGCTGGTGCAGTGGCTGCGGGACAACCTCGGGTTGATCTCCTCCGCGGCCGAGGTGGAGGACCTGGCCCGCACCGTGGACGACAACGGCGGCTGCTACGTCGTGCCGGCGTTCTCGGGCCTGTTCGCCCCGCATTGGCGCAGCGACGCGCGGGGGGTGATCGCCGGCCTGACCGGCTACATCACGAAGGGGCACCTGGCCCGGGCGGCGCTGGAGGCGTCGGCGTGGCAGACCCGCGAGGTGGTCGACGCGATGGACGCCGACTCCGACGTGGCGCTGCGCCGACTCCGGGTGGACGGCGGGATGACCGCCAACACGCTGCTCATGCAGTTCCTCGCCGACGTGCTCGACGTCCCGGTGGTCCGCTCCCGGATCACCGAGACCACCTGCCTGGGCGCCGCGTACGCCGCTGGCCTGGCGGTGGGCTTCTGGCCCGACCTCGCCACCCTGCGCGCGCAGTGGCGCTCCGACGCGCGGTGGGAATCGACGATGGCCGCCGAGCTGCGTGAGCGGGAGTTGCGTCAGTGGCGCAAGGCCGTCCAGCGCACGCTCGACTGGGAGGAGTGAGTCATGCCGCAGGTGGTCCTGGCGATCCTGGCGGGCCTCGGCCTGGCCGGAAGCGCGTACGCCCTCGTCCGGTTCCGGCGCGACCTCGGTCTGCTGCGCCGGGGCGTACGAACGCCGGGTGAGGTGGTGGAACTGCGTCCGGTGACCCGGGGGAACGGTCCCCGCACCTACTACCCGGTGGTGCGGTACCGACTGGTCGACGGGACCGAGGTGACCGCGACGCCGGGGCGCTTCCGGCAGACCCCGCTCTCGGCCGCGCCCGGGCCGGTCACCGTGGTGTACGAACCCGAGCGTCCGAACCGGATCCTCGTCGAGTCGCCGAGCATCGTCGGAAGGTCCTCGGTGCTGGTCCCGTTCGTCTCGCTGCTCACCGTCAGCGTGACCGTGCTGCTGGTCGGCGTCGGGATCTTTGTGAGCCTGGGCTGATTCGCGCTCCACAGTGGTCCGATCCCCCATGGGTGGACCGTGGTGGGTACCGTCGGCCGGTCACATCGACGACAGCGGGAGGGACACGATGAGCGGGCCGATCGGCGGCACACCGAATCCGGACGTGATGGCGCAACTGTCGGCGCGGATGCGCGAGCAGTTGAGCCGCGGCGAGGAGCTGCGCGAACGGTTGACCGGGTTGACCGGTCACGCCGAGAGCGAGAACGGGTTGGTGCGCGTCACCTGCACCGCCGACGACCCGGCGCGGGAACTACACCTCGACCCACGGGCCCTGAGACTGCCCGCCGCCGAATTGTCGGAGCTGGTCGCCGGCCTCCTGCGCGAGGCGCGGGCCGACCTGGCGCGGGCGACCAACGAGGTGATGCGTGAGTTGGGTGGCCCGGCCGGCCCTGCGGCGGTGCTCCACGACCCGGCGGCAGCGCAGGCGAAGCTGGCGCAGCTCAACGACATGGTCAGCGGGCCGCTCCGGGAGAGCACGGAGATGCTGGAACGGCTGCGGCGTCAACTGGGGGTCTGAGGGCGCCAGCCCAGGAGCGGGTCAGCGGCCGCGCCGCACCCGCTGCACGCCCGCCCGCAGGAAGACGACGGCGAGCGCCACCGTCACCGCCAACAGGACCGCGCCCACCATCAGCGGGGCGATGAGCCAGGCCATCAGGCTGGCGGTGGCCCGGTCGCCGTTGGCCCAGCCGTCGACCCGGTCGCCGGTGTGAAACGAGCCGCCGCCCACCGGGCCGCTGACCACCCTTCCGTCGGACATGTTCCAGGTGCCCCGGCACCGCTGGGTCCCCTTGGGACCACCGTTGTCACAGGACTCGACCTGGATGCTCACCCGCTCGGCGCCGATCAGGTTGCGGCCGAGGCCGATGGGCAGCACCAGCAGGACCAGGAGCATGAGGATCGGCACCATAACCCGCTGCCAGCGCGGTCGGCGGGCCATCCGGGTCAGGTAGTCCTCGGGGGGCGTCGACGCGGAACGTCCGGCTGCCATGGTTCGCAGGCTACCAGCGACGGGCACTCACGCCCATCCATGATCCTGTTAGGCTGTCCGCGCTCCGGCACCATGAACATCGATCACGTACACGGGGAGAGTCGATGATCGAGGTTGACCCGCCGGCGATCCGCGCGCTCGGCGACACGATCGAGCGTCAGGTCGGGCCGCCCCTCGACGCCTGCGCCGAACTGCTGGAGTCCGCCCGCGCCATCGAACACAGCAACTTCACCTCGGTGGTGCCGCAGCTCGCGGTCGCCTACGTCGGCGCGATCGAGTTCGTCGAGGAGCAGTTGCGCACCAAGCGCGAGCACCTCGCTGAGGTCCGGTCCCGGCTGGGCCGTACGGCGGACAACTGGGAGGCCGCCGAGACCGCCAGCACCATCGCTCCCCGCTGAGGACGCCGGAGACCGACATGGCAGACCCCACCTACCCCGCAGCCGCCGCGAAACTCGCGATGACGGAGATCAGCCTGGCCGCCGCGGTCATCCCCGCCGCCTGGCCGATCGCCCAGATCGTCTACTTCAACCAGTGCGACCCCGAGACGATCATGCGCAAGGGCGGCGACTGGTTGGCCATGTACGACCAACTCGGCACCGCCCACGGCAACCTCGACGACGCCCTCGCGACCCTGACCGCGGCCCAGTGGAGCGGCAAGGACCGCGAAGCGTTCGGGGTGCACATCAACGCGTACGGAACGCAGATCGTCGGCACCCAGGTCCTCACGGTCACCGTGGGCGTCACCATGCTCTGCGTCGGAGCCGCCCTACTCTGCCTCGTCGTGGCGTACGCGGTGGTGTCCACCATCCTGGCGGTCTTCGCCGCCTTCATCGCGGCGGCCGGGGCAACCGTCGTCGGCGCACCGGCTGCGGCGTCCGCCCTGGCGACGGCGAACTCGTTCGCCGCCTCGGCGCTCAGCTTCCTCAAGGGGATCGAGACGATGGCCGAGGCGATCGCCACCGGCGGGGCGGCGGCCATCGCGGGTGCCGCCTCGTTCGACGTCGGCACCCACCTGGGCAGCGGCGACGTCGGGGTGCTCAAGGATCTGGTCCAGGCCACCGTCGACGGGCTCGACAATGTCGCCGCCGGGTTCCTGTCCAAGTGGGAGCGCGACTTCGTGGGGTACGGCATCCACAGCGGCGCCCGACACGCGGTCGGTTCCCCGACCGGCCCCGGCTACCTGGTGTACGGAGGCGGCACCCAGGTCGCGCCGGCCGGCACGGACGGCGACGGAGACACCGTCTACGGCACCTCGGGCGTGGTCGACAACCTGTGGTCGAGGTTGTTCGGGAACGACGCCTGGAACCACTGAGGGTCCCAGGCCGGCGCGGTCACTCCCAGCGGTTGCCGGTGAGCTTCTCGTACACCTCGACGTAGCGGGCCCGGGTCGCCTCGACGACCTCGGCGGGTACGTCCGGCGCGGGCGGCAGCTTGTTCCAGCCGCTACCGGTGGCCCAGTCCCGCACGTACTGCTTGTCGTAGGAGAACTGCACACGGCCCGGCTGGTACGACTCGGCGGGCCAGAACCGCGACGAGTCAGAGGTCAGCAGTTCGTCGGCGAGCACCAGGGTGCCGTCCGACGCCCAACCCAGTTCAATCTTGGTGTCGGCGATCAGGATGCCCCGGTCGGCGGCCAGTTCGGCCCCGCGCCGGTAGATGTCGAGGGTGATCTGCCGCAGCCGCTCGGCGGTCTCCTGGCCCACCTTGGCCACCACGTCGTCGTACGTGATCGGCTCGTCGTGCTCGCCGGCCGGCGCCTTGCTCGACGGGGTGAAGATCGGCTCGGGCAGGATCGACGCCTCGCCGAGCCCTCGGGGCAGCGGTACGCCGGAGACCGTTCCGGTGCGCTCGTACTCGCACAGGCCGCCGCCGGTCAGGTAGCCGCGGGCGACACACTCGACGGGGACCATGTCGAGCCGCTGGCAGCGGATCGCCCGGCCGGCGAACTCGGCCGGCACATCGGTGGCCGAGATGACGTGGTTCGGCACCAGGTCGGCGAGCTGTTCGAACCACCACAACGAGAGCGCGGTGAGCAGTCGACCCTTGTCCGGGATCGGTGTCGGCAACGGCACGTCGTAGATCGAGATGCGATCCGACGCGACCAGGATCAGGTCGTCGCCGTCGGCGTACACGTCCCGGACCTTGCCCGAGTGCAGAAGTTCCACGTGCCCTAGTACACCACGTGACGCCGCCGGGTCCGTCCGGCCACCCCTGGGCCCACGGGCCGACCGGGGTGACCGGACGGACGTTGACACCCTCCTGCGCCGCCTGCGTGAATGGTCCGACCCCCGTCCGTCGGTGCCAGGAGACCCCGTGTCCGCTGTTCGTCCCCCGATCAACCGGTTTGCCGCCGACCCGGGCCGACGCCGGGTGCTCACCGCGCTGTTCGGCGCTCCCCTGCTGGCCACCGGCGGCCTGGCCGGGTGCAGCGACGGCGCCGACACCTCGACCGGGAACGGCCCGGTCGAGCTGTCGGTCTTCTGGTGGGGCGGGGCGAAGCGGGCCGAGCTGACGGAGAAGGTCCTCCGGCTGTACTCCGAGCGCAACCCGGGGGTCACCTTCCGGGTGACCTGGCAGGGCGTCGACGGCTACTACGAGCGGCTCGCCACCCAGGCGGCCGGCGGGAACGTCCCGGACCTGATCCAGCTCGACGACTCGATGCTGGCCGAGTACACCCAACGCCAGATCACGCTCGACCTGAGCCAGCCGATCGCCGATCACCGACTGGACCTGCGTGGCCTGCCGGAGGGTCTGGTCCGGTACGGCACGGTGGACGGGCGGACGACGGGGGTCGCGGCCGGGCAGACACTCGCCGCCGTGGTCTTCAACCGGGACCTGCTGCGCGAGCTACAGGTGCCCGAACCGCGTGGCGGAATGTCCTGGGCGGACTACATCGCCTGGGCGCAGCTGGTCACCGAGGCCAGCGACGACCAGGTGGCCGGCACGATGGACGCGTCCGGCGACTACCGCGCCCTCTGGCTCTGGCTCCGGTCCCAGGGCGGCGAATTCTACCGGGGTCGGGAGCTGGGCTTCGGCGCCGACGAGCTGATCGCCTGGTTCGAGCTGTGGCAGCGGGCCCGCGCCGGCCGGGCGACGCCGGGCGCGGCCCTCGTCGAGCAGGCCGACAGCGGGGAGCCGTCCCGGCAGCCGGTGGTCACCGGGTTGACGGCCGCGTCCTTCGCCTGGTCCCACCAACTGCCGGAGCTGCAACGACTCACCGACTCCGAGCTGGGCGTGGTGGGCTTCCCGGGGCCGCCGGGCGCCCAGTGGGCACGCGCGTCGATGTACTGGGCCGGCTTCCGGGGCACCCGCCACCCGGACACCGTGGCCGACGTGATCAACTTTTTGACCACCAACGGCGAGGCCGGCACGGTCCTCGGCCACGAGCGGGGCCTCAACCCCAGTCTCGCCGTTCGCCGGTACACCCAGGGCAGCATCACCGACCCGGCCCAGCAGCGCGCCGCCGCTCTCGGGGACAGCCTGGCCGATCAGCTCGGGCCAGCGCCGTCACCGCCACCGAAGGGCCACGCCAAGGTACGCACCCTGCTGGTCACCGCCGCCGAGCGGGTCCGGGTCCGACGGGACGGTACCCGAGAGGCCACCGCCCGCTTCCTGTCCCAGGCCATCGGCGCCCTGGCGGGCTGAGCCCGGGTCGTCAGCGCGACGGGTCGGGCTCAGCCCACGAGCGCGACGGATCAGCGCGGCGGGCCGCCGCGACGGTTACGCGTGAGGCGCAGCACCAGGAACACGATGATCGCGACCACCACGAGGCAGCAGAGCAGACCGAGGAAGCCGAAGCCGCCACCACGGGAGCGCCGCCGCGCGGCCTCCACCACCACCTCGCCGGCCCCCGTGGACGCCCAGGCCGCGACCGGCACGAAGACCGCCAGGACCACCGCACCGAGGACCGCGCTGAGCCGGCCCCACCACTTGCCGAAGGAAGACATGCGCCCATCCTCGCCGAAGGGCGCAACCTCGGCACGGCGGTAGACGCCAAATTCACGGGACCGGGCACGGCGGGCCGCGCAATGCGCCCGCAACCACACGGTAAAAGAGATGATCTTTACATCGATCCATCCAGATGATCGGATTCGGCAACTGGTCATCTCAGGAGGCACTGTGCGGCTCTCTCTCACCCGAAGATCTGCGGCAGCAGCGGTGGGCGTCACCCTCGTCACCGCTCTCGTCACCCCAACGACGGCCCACGGCGCTCCGGCGTCCCCACCCCCGACGGCGCCGCCGGGCCGGGCGGCTGACGCCGCGGCCACACCCGTGACGGTCACGCTCGTCACCGGCGACCGGGTCACGGTGACCCCCGGGCGCAACGGCACGACGCCCACCGTGGACGTCGTCCGCGCCCCGGGCGCCACCGGCGCCGTACGCATCGCCACCGAGGGCCGCGACACCTACGTGTATCCGGACGAGGCGTTGCCGTACCTGGCCACCGGTCGCCTCGACAAGCAACTCTTCGACGTCACCCAGCTCGTCGCCCAGGGCTTCGACGACGCGCGGGCCGACGCGCTCCCCCTGGTCGTCACCCGCACCGCGGGCTCGGCGGCGCTGCGGAGCCGCACCGACCTGCCGGGCGCGGAGACCACGCTGGACCTGCCGTCGGTCCGTGGCCAGGCGATCCGCGCCCACCGCCCACGGGCCGCCGAATTCTGGTCGGCCCTCACCGGCGGCCGCCAGCCCGGCGGGACGGCGTCGACGGCCCGCGCCGCCGACACCGCGACGCCCTCCTTCACGGCCGGCATCGACAAGGTGTGGCTCGATGGCAGGGCGAAGGCCGCCCTCGCCGACACCACCGCTCAGATCGGCGCGCCGGCGGCCTGGGCCGCCGGTGGGACGGGCAGCGGCGTACGGGTGGCCGTGCTGGACACCGGAGTGGACACGACCCACCCGGACCTGGTGAACCGGATCGTGGCGTCCCGAAGCTTCATCCCCGGCCAGGACGTCATCGACCGCAACGGGCACGGCACCCACACGGCCTCCACGGTCGCCGGGACGGGCGCCGCGTCGGACGGTCGGGAGCGGGGTGTCGCCCCCGACGCCGACCTGGTGATCGGCAAGGTCCTCGACGACTTCGGAAGCGGCTCGATCTCCGGGATCATCGCCGGCATGGAGTGGGCGGCACGGACCGAACACGCCAAGGTGATCAACATGAGCCTGGGCGTCAGCGCCTGGCACAGCCAGGACGATCCACTGAGCCAGTCCGTCAACCAACTGACCGCCGAGACCGGCGCGCTCTTCGTCGTCTCGGCCGGCAACAGCGGTCCCGACCCGTACACCCTGGGCG
This sequence comes from Micromonospora sp. NPDC049359, assembly GCF_044466585.1. Taxonomy (NCBI): domain Bacteria; kingdom Bacillati; phylum Actinomycetota; class Actinomycetes; order Micromonosporales; family Micromonosporaceae; genus Micromonospora; species Micromonospora sp. NPDC049359. Next base: position 78,991 of record NZ_JBITMW010000008.1, read on the forward strand.
CGCCCGGGACTGCGGACGCCGCGCTCACCATCGGCGCGGTGGACGCCACCGACCACCTGGCCGACTTCTCCAGCGCCGGGCCCCGGATGATCGACGACGGCCTCAAGCCCGACCTGACCGCCCCCGGCGTCGACGTGCTGGCGGCGCGCTCGCAGCACATCGAGTGGGGCGAGGGGTTCTACCGTCTGGACAGCGGCACCTCGATGGCGGCGCCGCACGTCGCCGGAGCCGCCGCCCTGCTGGCGCAGAAGCACCCCACCTGGAGCGCCAGCCAGATCAAGGACGCCCTCATGGGCACCAGCGTGCCCACGCCCGACTACAGCGCCTACCGGGCCGGTAGTGGTCGGGTGAACGTGGCCGCCGCCTACCACCAGGACCAGATCATCGCCACCGGATCGGTCGACGCCGGACTCGTCCCGTGGTCGCCCGGCGCGCAGCCGAAGCCGATCACTCGGAAGATCACCTACACCAACACCACGGGCAGCGCCATCACCTTGGCGCTCGCTGTCGAGGGCGCCGACGCCCCCGCCACGACGTTCGCGGTCGGTGCCAGCCAGGTGACGGTACCGGCGGGGGGCACCTCGACAGTCGACGTCGTGGTGGACCCGAAGGCGCTGACCCCCGGCCGGTACTCCGCCCGGATCACCGCCCGCCACGCGGCCGGTGCCGTGCACACGGCCGTCGGGATCGCGGTGGAGTCCAGGAAGTACGACCTCACGATCCACCTGAGGGACCGCGGCGGCCGGCCGATGAGCGGTGAGGTCGAGATCGTCAGCGCCGACGGCGTCTCCACCTTCATGTGGGTACGGGATGGAAAACTCGTCAGCCGATGGGCCCCCGGCTCCTACACCGTGGTCGGCGCGGTCGACGTCGAGGGCCTGCACGGCGACGGCTCCCTCGGCCTCGCGATGCTGACCGTGCCCGAGGTCGAGCTGACGACCAACCGGGTCGTCGTACTCGACGCCTCGGCGGCCCGTCAGGTGAAGGTGGCGACAGCGCAGCCGACCGCCGTCACCAACAGCCGCATCGACGTCTACCGCTCGTTCACCTCGCGCGAGCCGACGCCCAGCGACGCGAGCGCCCTGCGCGAGACGTTCTGGCCCGGCGCCACCTACGACAGTCTGTGGGCGCTCCCCACCAGGGGCACGGTGCGGGAGGGCAGCTTCGTCTTCACCACCCGGATCCGGGCGGAGCAGACGCCACTGGAGATCAGTCACGACGGCCGTCGTACCGGTGACCCACTCGCACAGCCGGGCGCCCGCCCGCTGACCGACGGCACCACGCGCCTGGACGCCGTCTTCGCCGGCACCGGCGCGACGGCGGACTACGCCGGGGTCCCGGCCCGCGGCAAGGCGGTCGTCGTCCGACGCGACGACGCCGTGTCCCCGTCGGACCGGGTCAAGGCGGCGACCGCCGCCGGCGCGGCGCTGCTCCTGGTCGTCAACGACGGCGAGGGCCGCGCCAGCGAGTGGTATGGAGAATCCGACGGTACGACGAACGGGCCGCTCCCGGTCGCGTCACTGATCGCGGGCGACGGCGAGAGCCTGATCGGCAAGATCACCGCCGCCGGCCGCAAGGGGGTACGCCTCACCGTCACCGCCCACCCCTCGTCGCGGTACCTGTACGACCTGGTCGACTACCACCGTGGCGGCGTACCCGTCGACCCGTCGCCCAGGACCGACCCGAAGCACCTCGCCCGGATCGACCTGGTGTTCGCCCCACCACCCGGCCAGCAGGCCGCCGAGACCCGGACGGACTTCCCGCCGTACGAGTGGGCGGCCGCTCGCGGGTTCCGCTTCCAGCCGGTGGCCCCGGGACCACGTACCGACTGGGTCTCCGCCGGCGACGGCGTCCGGTGGAAGCAGTTCGCCGACGTCCTCAACTGGGGGCGGTCGTACACGGATGAGATCGCCTACCGGCCGGGCAGCGTCCAGAAGGACCGTTGGTTCGGGCCCATCACGCGGCCACGCCTGCTGACGTACGACATCCCGTTCCGGGGCGAGTTCGGGATCAGCGCCTACATCCAGGGGTTCGGCGACGGGGGGTCCGCGCACAGCGGCGGGGCCGCGATGCTGCAACGAATCTCGTTCTACCAGGGCGACCGGCAACTGGTGCAGTTCGAGAACTGGCCGGAGCTGTTCGCCGGTGAACTGCCGGCGCAGCGGTCACCGTACCGGCTGGTCGTCGAGACGGAGACCAAGCCGGAGTTCAGCCCGTACTCGTCGAGCACGCGTACCGACTGGACCTTCTTCTCCGCCGCTGTCGCTGGCACGGACGTGCAGGCGATGCCGCTGGTCCAGTTGGACTACGGCACGGACGTGGACCTGGCGGGCCGCGCGGCGCGCCGGAACGACCTCACCATCACCCCGGTGGTGGTGGGCAGCACGGCCGCGAAGGACGGCGTCTCCTCGCTCGGCCTCGAGGTGTCGTACGACGACGGACGCACCTGGCAACGGCAGAGCCTCAAGGAGCGCGGGGGCACCTGGACGGCGGCCCTGAACGCGCCGGGCCGGGCCGGGTACGTGTCGATCCGGGTCACCGCCAAGCAGCGTAACGGCGGTGGCGTCACCCAGACCGTCATGCGGGCCTTCGGCCTGCGGTGACATGTGCGCGGGGGCCGGTTCGCGCCGGCCCCCGCCCGCGACGGCGGCGACGTCGACCGGAACGACAGAACCCGGTCCCTGTGCGGGAACCGGGTTCTTGTCGTACCTCGTGGTAGCGGGGACAGGATTTGAACCTGCGACCTCTGGGTTATGAGCCCAGCGAGCTACCGAGCTGCTCCACCCCGCGTCGGCTGTTAAAGCTTAACCCACTCGTCCCGGCGATGATCAGCGGGGGGTCGCCCCACCGGGCAACCGCGCGAGCGGACGCGCCAATGACGAAAGCCCGCCTCCGGAAGATCGGAGACGGGCTTTCTCTCGTAGCGGGGACAGGATTTGAACCTGCGACCTCTGGGTTATGAGCCCAGCGAGCTACCGAGCTGCTCCACCCCGCGTCGGCTCGCTAACCGTAGCGCACCGACCCGGGGCACCGCAAAGCGACTCCGATACCGCCGTCAGCCCAGCCAGTTCTCGATCGCCGCCACCGCACGCCGGCTGTCGGCGTCCACCTGCGCGCGCTCGGCGGCGGTATACTCCCAGCCCTGCTCCCAGAGCACCGTCACCACGTCGTCGACCCGGACCGCCCGGACCAGCCGCACCTCGTACGCGCCCGGGTCGCCCATGCCCGCCGGGTACGGGGCCCGCAGCTCGAACAGCACCGACTCGTCGCCGTACGCACCCGGGTCCAGGAGTCGCTGCCGCCAGACCCTGGTGTCGTCGGGCATCTTCTGCTCGGGGCAGGCGCGCACGGCCTGCCGCAGCTCCCGCAGCGCGTCGTCGGCGCGGCCCGGACGGTAGATGGTGATGCTGTGCCGGTAACTGCCGTCCGGCACATTCCCGGCCGGGGTCTCCGGCCGCTTGTAGGCGATCGACCGGGCACGGCGCTGCACCACCGCCGACTCGCTGGCGTACCGGGCGCCGCACAGCGTCGGCAGGACCGGCCCCGCGGCGGTCGACTCCAGACCGGTCCGGTTGGCGGCCGCCAGGACGAAGAAGGCCCGGTCCGGGATCGAGGTGGGCGCGTGGGCGGTGGCCTGGCCGGTGGGCGCGCCCGACCGCGTACCCCCTGCGGTGGTGTGCGACGGCGTCGGGGACGACGATTGCGGCGTGGGCGGCGCGGACGCCGACGGGGTGGGCGTGGAACTGCCCGCGACCGACGGCGGGGCCGGCGTGTCAGCCGGTGGCGGCAGCGGCACGGACCCGTCCACGGGGAACGCCAGGCGTCCGCCGACGGCGACCCCACCGAGCAGCACCGCCACCGCCAGCGCGCTACCCGCCGCTCGGACCAGGGCCCGCCGGTCGGCGTGCCGCCGGACCACCTCGGGAGGTGCCACCGTCACGTCGTCCACGGCGACGGTGAGCGATCGGTACAGGTCGGAGAGTTCAGCGGACATCGTTCGCCTCCAGTTCGTCGATGTGGACGTCGGGCAGCAGTACGGCCAGCCGGCACCGGCCGCGGGACAACCAGGACTTGACGGTGCCGACCGGCACGTCGGCCTCCCGGGCGATCTCCTCGACCGACATGTCGAAGAGGTAGTGCAGAGCCAGCGCCTGTCGCTGCGCGGCCGGCAGTTGACGGAGCGCGCTCACGAGCAGCACCCCGTCCTCACCCGGTGGGGGCGCGGTCGGCGGCGGACCGCTGCGGCTCAGCAGGACCCGCCGACGGTGCAGGTGCCGCCAACGGTCGTTCGCCAACCGGGAGACCACCAGTCGCAGCCATGCCTCGGGCGCCGGGTGCTCGGCGAGCCGCCCCCACTGCCGCCAGGCCCGCGCGAACGCCTCCTGCACGACGTCCTGCGCCTCGGTGTGGTCACCGGTCACCGCGTAGCCGTACCGGATCATCCGCCGGACGGTGCCCCGGTAGAAATCGTCGAAGCTCTGTGCGTCCCTCACGACTGCCCCCTTGTCCGCCCCCGATGCATCAAGGACGGCAGGGGGCCGGCCGGGGTTGCGGCTCGGCTGGACAAAGCGTGTCGGAGAGGCGACAGGCCGGCATACCGTACGGATGCGACGGAGCCCCCGACGTCCGGACCCGGGGGTCCGACGTCGAGGGCTCCGGTGTGCCTGACGAGCGGCTGGTCAGCCGCCCGGCGTGGCGCTCGGGGTGCCGGACGGCGGGGGCGCGCCGCCGCTCGCCTGCTGCGCCTGCTGGAACGCGGTCAACGCCTCGTCCAGCGCCTTCAGCGCGCGGCCGTACCGTTCGAAGTCCCCGGAGGTCTGCGCGGCGCGAACCTCCGTGATGGCGGACTGCACCCGGTCCGCGGCGACGGCCAGATCGCCGGCCGGCGGGGCGGTGCCGCCCGGCGTCGGGGTCGCGCTCGGCGTCGCGCTCGGGGTCGCGCTCGGCGTCGCGCCCGGCGACGGGCTGGTCGGGTTGCCACCCGTGGTGGGCGGCGGCGAGGTGCCCTGCCCGGCCTTCTTACCCTGATCGACCAACTGCTTGATGCCGTCGTTGATGTTGTCGGCGAGCGCCACGAACGAGCCGCCGTCACCGTAGGAGAGCAGCACCTTCTGCAACAGCGGGTACGCGTCCTGCTGGTTGCTCTTCACGTAGACCGGCTCGACGTAGAGCATCCCGTCGGCGAAGGGCAGTGACAGCAGGTTGCCGTACTGCACCTGCGCCTGGTTGCTGGAGAGCAGGTTGAGCTGCTGACGGATGTTCGCGTTGTTGGTCATCTGCTGGTGCACCTGCACCGGCCCGGAGATCCGGGTCTGGTCCGGCAACTCCAGCACCTCCAGCCGGGGCTTGCCGTCGACGTACGACCCGGAGATCAGCGCGGCCAGGTTCTGCCGGCCGTTCGGGGTGACCGCCGAGGTGAGCTGGAACCGAGGGCTCTCCTGCCCGGGGAACTGGGTGAACAGGTAGTACGGCGGCTGCTTCTGCCCGCTGTCCGGCGCGTCCGGCACGTTCGGCACCTGCCAGAAGTCCTGCGCGGAGTAGAAGTCACCCGGGTTGGTCACGTGGAACTTGGTGAGCAGGTTCCGCTGCACCTTGAACATGTCCGCCGGGTAGCGGAAGTGCTCGTTCAACTCGACCGGGATGTCCGCCTTCGGCTTGATCAGGTCACCGCCGAACGCCTTGTTCCACGCCTTGAGCACCGGGTCGGTGTCGTCGTACTCGTAGAGCGTCACGGTGCCGTCGTACGCGTCGACGGTGGCCTTCACCGAGTTGCGCATGTAGTTGACGTTCTCCCGGGCCAGTTGGAAGGTGCCCCGGTTGGTCAGCTCGTCGGTCGTCTCGACCTGGAGGTTGACGCGCTCGGCGTACGGGAAGGTGGCGGCCGTCGTGTAGCCGTCGACGATCCACTGCACCCGACCGTCGACCACCGCCGGGTACGGGTCACCGTCCAGCGTGAGGAAGGGCGCGACCTTCTCGACCCGGTCCCGCGGGTTGCGCACGTACAGCAGCTTGGAGTCCTTGTTGACCGCCTCGGAGAGCAGGAAGTTCGACTCCTGCTCCTTGATGGCGTAGAGGAGCCGTCGCGAGAAGGAATCGAGCTTGACGCCGCCCTCGCCGGTGTAGGTGTAGGACTCACCGCCGCCCTCACCGACGGGCCTGTCGAACTCGGCCTTCTTGTTCGGGTCGGACTGCCCGACGATCGCGTAGTCGTCGGCGGCCATCCGCTCGCCGTAGTAGATGCGCGGCTGCTTGGCGGGGATCTGCTCGGTCTGCGAGGAGCACGCCTCCTGGGTCCGCTCGCCGAGGAAGCCGGAGACGAAGAACGGCTGCCCGCCGCACACCACCTGGTTCGCCGGGGCGGCCACCAGTCCGTACCCGTGGGTGTAGACGGTGTGCCGGTTGATCCAGGTGTTCTGCTGGTCGGTCAACTCGCCGTAGTTGATCTCGCGAACACCGACGACGTAGTCGGACGTCTTGCCGTTCACCCCGTACCGGTCGATGTCCAGCTTGGGGCCGAAGTCGTAGAAGCCCCGGACCTGCTGGAGCTGGGTGTACGTCTCGCTGACCAACTGCGGGTCGAGCAGGCGCACGTTGGACACGACGGACGTGTCGGTGGCCAGGTTCGCCGGTGGGGTCAGGTTGCTCGCCGCGTACGGGGTGGTCTCGGTGTTGCCCAACCCGAACGCCGCCCGCGTCGCGTCGATGCTGCGCTGGATGTACGGCGCCTCCTTGTCCTTGGCGCTCGGCTTCACCTCGAAGGTCTGCACCGCCCAGGGGTAGATGCCGCCGATCGCCACCGCGGAGACGCCCAGCAGGGCGAGCGAGATGCCCGGCCACACCAGGTTCCGCATCCAGGCGTTGGAGAACACGACGATCGCGATGGCCACGACGACCGAGATGTACGCCAGGATCTCCTTCGCCGTCAGCAGCGCGTTGACGTCCGCGTAGCCGGCGCCGTACAGCTTGGCGCCCTCGTTGTACTCGAGCAGCATCGCCCGCCGGTCCAGCACGTACGCGAGGGCCTTGAGCAGGACGAAAACCGCGACGAGACTGCTCAGGTGCGCGCGCGCCGCGTTGCTCATCCGGTCCCCGACGCCCTGGAGGCGGACCCCGCCGAAGAGGTAGTGCACCGCCAGCGCGCCGATCAGCGCCAGCACCACGGCGGTGAAGCCGACCCCGAGCAGGTAGCGCCAGAACGGGAGCTGGAAGACGTAGAAGCCGATGTCCACCCCGAACTCCGGGTCCACGGCACCGAAGTCACCGCCGTTGCGGAACAGCAGCCACTGGTCCCACCGACTCTGGGCGGACAGCCCGGCGAAGAGGCCGATCACGGCGGCGATCAACGCGATCCAGGTGCCGAGACGCGGGCTGAGCGCCATCCGGTAGCGCTCCAGCGTGGCCTGCTCCGCCGAGTGCGGTCGCAGTCGCGGCCGCAGCCGGTACGCCAGCCACAGGTTGCCGCCGATGACCACCGCCATGCCGAGGCCGATGACTGCGAAGAGCAGTAGTCGGGTGACGAGCACGCCGGTGAAGACCTCGGTGTAGCGCACCTCGTCGAACCAGAGCCAGTCGGTCCAGGCCTGGACACCCCAACCGAGCAGGGTGAAGAGCACGAACACCCCGACCAGGACGGCGATGGTGACCCGGCCGCGCCGGCTCATCCTCGGCAGAGGGCTGCTGCTACGCATTACCACTGTTGGCTCCGCACGCTCGATGTGATCGGCTCCGATCAGGCACCCAGAGTACGGGTTGTTCCTGAGCGTGTCGGGGCACGGTCACACGGGTCAGCAGCGCGTCGGCTGACCACCCGCGCGCAGCGTCTCCAACGCGGTCAGCGCCTCGTCCAGCGAACCCACCTTCAGCAACGGCAGGTCGGGCTGCGGGTTACGGACCGCCTCGGCACAGTTGTCGGCCGGAACCAGGAAGACCTTGGCCCCCGCCCGCTTCGCGCCGACCAGCTTCTGGGCGATTCCGCCGATCGGACCGACGGTGCCCTCGTCGTCGATGGTGCCGGTGCCCGCGATGACCTTTCCGCCGGTGAGGTCGGCCGGGGTCAGCTTGTCCACGATGCCCAGGGCGAACATCAGACCGGCGCTCGGCCCGCCGATGTCCTCCAGGTCGATGCCGAGCGTGAACGGGTGCGGCTGCTGCTGGTCGATCTCGACGCCGATCCGCGGCCGACCGTCCTGCTCCCGGCTGGTCACCGTCGCGGTGGCCGGCGTGCCGTCGCGCGTGTAACCGATGGTCAGCGCCGTACCCGCCGGCTTGGCCCGGATCAACTCGGTGACCTTGGCAGCCACCGGCACCGGCTGACCGTCGACCGAGGTGACCACGTCGCCGACCTTGAGCGTCCCGGCGGACGGGCCGTCCGCCGCGACCGTCTTGATCACGACCTGCACCGGGAAGCCCAGTTCCCGCAGCGCGGCGGTCTCGGCGCTGGTCTGCGACACCTTGAAGTCCTCGGCGTTGCGCTGCTCGACCTGCTCGGTCGACTCCCCCGGCGGGTAGACCAGTTCGCGCGGCACCACCGCCTCGTCGTCGGAGAACCAGCCGGCGATCGCCGAGCGGAGCCGAACCGTCGGCTGCACCCCCACCGTCGTCAGCCGCAGCTGGCCCGCCGACGTGGAGGTCTCTCGGCCGGTGACCTGGATGACCTCCTTACCGTCGGTCGTCCCGAGCGTGTTGACCGTCGGGCCCGGGCCGAGCACCACGTACGGAATCGGCACCCGGAGCACCCCGATACTCAGCAGGGCGGTGAACAGGGCACCGAGCAGGACCGTCAGGCCACGACGTCTCATGCGCCAGAGCGTACCGATCGCCACCGGCCGGTCCGACGGATGCGTCACACGACTTCGCCCTCAGCGCAACGCCAGCGGCGACTACCTGGGGCGCGGCGCGCGTACCGTAGAGGTCGTGCCTGATATTCCGTTCGGTTTCGCGCTCCCGGGTGGGCAACCACCAGACCCCAACGATCCCGCGCAGATGCAGCAGTTCATGTCGCAGTTGCAGCACCTGCTCTCGGCGCCGGGCAGCGGGCCGGTCAACTGGGACCTGGCCCGGCAGGTAGCGGCCAGCCAGCTCGCCGCCGCCGGTGATCCGGCCGTGTCACCGTACGAGCGCAACGCCGTCGAGGAGGCGTTGCGCCTGGCCGACCTGTGGTTGGAGCCGGCCACGTCGTGGCCGTCCGGCATCCAGTCCCCGGTCGCCTGGAACCGCAACGAGTGGATCTTCAAGACGCTCGACGTGTGGCGCAAGCTCTGCGACCCGGTGGCCAGCCGGATGGTCGGCGCGATGGGTGACCTGGTGCCGCCGGAGGCGCGCGCCCAGCTCGGCCCGATGCAGTCGATGGTGGCCACCCTCGGCGGCGCGCTCTTCGGCGGCCAGCTCGGGCAGGCCCTCGGCTCGCTCGCCGCGGAGGTGCTCTCCGCCGGTGACATCGGGCTGCCGCTCGGCCCGGCCGGCACGGCCGCGCTGATTCCGGCCAACATCCGCGCGTACGGCGAGGGCCTGGAACTTCCCGAGGACGAGGTACGCCTCTACGTGGCGCTGCGCGAGGCCGCCCACCAGCGGCTGTTCCAGCACGTTCCGTGGCTGCGCGGACACGTGTTCAGCGCCGTGGAGATGTACGCCGCTGGCATCCGGGTCAACCGTGAGGCGATCGAGGAGGCGATGGGCCGGGTCGACCCGACCGACCCGGAGTCGATGCAGGCGATCGCCCTGGAAGGCATCTTCACCCCCGAGGACACTCCGGCGCAAAAGGCCTCGCTGGCCCGCCTGGAGACCGCGTTGGCCCTGGTGGAGGGCTGGGTGTGCCACGTGGTGGACAGCGCCGCCGGCGACCGGCTGCCCAACGTCGTACGGCTGGGCGAGGCGTTCCGCCGCCGCCGGGCCGCCGGTGGCCCCGCCGAGCAGACCTTCGCGGCGCTCGTCGGCCTGGAGCTGCGCCCGCGCCGGCTGCGCGAGGCGGCGGCCCTGTGGGCGGCGCTCACCCAGCACCGCGGCATCGAGGGCCGGGACGCCGTCTGGGGTCACCCGGATCTGCTTCCCTCGGACGACGACTTCGCCGACCCGGTGGCGTTCGCGATGAACGACATGGACCTGAGCGAGCTGGACAGCTTCGACTTCACCGCCCCGGGCGGCGCGCACGAGAAGGCGCCGGGCGAGTCCGACGACGACGAGGGCGACAACGACGACAGCGACAGCGGCACGGACGGCGGCACCAAGAGCTGACGCGGCCAGGCCGGGCGCCCGCGAGTCGGGCGTCCGGCACACGCCCGGCGCAGCTCGGGCGTCCGACACGCGCCCGGCTCGGCTCGGGCGTCCGACACGCGCCCGGCGCGGCTTGATGATCCACTCGGCTTCCTGGAAAGCGGGTTGTCCGCGCGGCCTGGACGCCGCGCTTTCCGGGAACCCGCTTGGATCACGCCCGCGACAACCCCGCGCGGGGCGGCCGACGCCTCGACGGCGCGGCGGCCAGGCGGGGCAACCGGGCACGGCGACGGC
>NZ_JBITMW010000008.1:89590-361391 GCF_044466585.1 Micromonospora sp. NPDC049359
GGCGGGCCGATCAGGCGGGCCGATCAGGCGGGCCGATCAGGCGGGCCGATCAGGCGGGCCGATCAGGCGGGCCGATCAGGCGGGCCGATCAGGCGGGCCGATCAGGCGGGGCGGCTTGAGCCCGACAGCAGCGAGCGGGTGGCCTCCCAGCCTTCGAAGGCCGGGTCCAGCGCGGCGAGGTCGGCCGGGCCACGCTGGCGTCGCCAGCCGGCCGTGACGGCGACGTCCCCTGGCTGGGGGGCGCCGACCCGGGCGTCGGCCGGCATTGCGGTGTCAAAGTCGAGCGGGGGCAACCACTGCGGCACGGGCAGCCGTACGGCCACTCCGAGCAGACCCGGGCCGCCGCCCTCGGCCGGGGCGACGGCGACCGACCGGGTAGTGAGCGGGCGCAACAGCTTGCCGACGGTCAGCGCGGGCAGGTCGGGCACGTCACCCGCGAGCACTGCCGCCTGGTCGTAGCCGTCCAGCGTGGCAAACACCGCGTTCGGCGTCGGCTCGGGTACCTCGTGGACCGCGGTGCCGGGCCAGACCAGCGCGTCCGCCAGCGGACGGTCTGCCGGGGTCACGGCGACGGCCACATCCACCTCGTTGAGGGTCGCGACCAGGTCGATGACATCCTCGGCGAGCGCCGCCCGCCACTCCGCCAGGTCGATCCCCGGCGGCGACCACCGCACCGGCCCGAACATGACCACCACCACCCGCCCCGCCATGACCCGACCCTAACGCCCCGACCCACCGCCTCACTCACCCCACCGACGCCCACCCCGCCGAGCCCAACGCGCGCCGAGCCCGCCTCGCCGAGCCCAACGACTCGGCCCGCCGCACCGCGCCGGCCCAGACGGGCCTAGACGGCCGATGGGCCCGGTGATCGACTCCACACCGGTGAAGTCGGGGCATCCCGACGCCAGGACACCCCAACATCGGCGAACCGGAGTCGATCAAGCCGGGCAGGCACGCAAGCCGGGCAGGCACGCAAGCCGGGCAGGCACGCAAGCCGGGCAGGCACGCAAGCCGGGCAGGCACGCAAGCCGGGCAGGGCCCTAGGCGCGTCAGGCCGGGCAAGGTCACCGGCTGGGCTGAGCCCAGGGGCGGGTCAGGTGGGGACGGGGGCGCAGGATGCGGCGGCGACGCCCTCCAGGTAGCCGCGCGCACGCTCCGACTTGGGGTACCGGCCGACGAGCCCCCAGAAACGGGCGTTGTGGCTGGGCACGATGAGGTGGGTCAACTCGTGCAGCAGCACGTAGTCGATCACCCAGTCGGGCATGTCCTGGACGCGATGCGAGATGCGAATGCTGCGGTCGGCGGGGGTGCAGGAGCCCCAGCGGCCGTTCTGGTTGGTGACCCATCGGACGCTGGCCGGCACGGCCTTCTCGCCGTAACCGCCCAGGTAGAGGTCGATCAGCCGGTTGGCCCGGGCGACGAGTTCGTCGTCGGAGCGGGCCAGTCGACCCTCGCGGGCGGCGAGCCGTGCCAACATGCGGTCGACCCACTCGCTCTCCTCGGCCCGGGAGAACTGGTCCGGGATGAGGACGACCACCCGCTCACCGTCACGGTACGCAGACACCGTGCGTCGCCGACGCTGGCTGCGCCGTACCTCGACGACCGGCTTACGCGTCCCCGCCATCACTGGGCCGCGCAGCCTCGGCTACGTGTCACGAGGGAAAGCTAATGCGTACTGACCAGGGGTCCGCAAGAGTCAACCGCGCGACACGCGCCCAAAAAATGGTGATTGGTCGCCCGGCGTCCCGAAAATTTCTTGACCGGACCACCGCCGAGGTGCCATCACGCCGTCTCGTCACCCACCGTGTACGCCGGCGGCGGCATCGCGCGGTCCGCCCCTCCACCGTAGGTGATCACCGCGCTCGACGCTGCCGCGGGGGCACCCGCAGGGGTGGCTGTGAGGGTTTGGTCGGCGTGTCCCCGCCAAACTGACTTATCCGACCTAATTCGCCATGCACACTCTCGACGTCGACTTGCTCACAGTGACGATGCACAGCTGACATGGAACTGCCCAGACCTGGGTAGGGTCCGCGAACCAGCGGTCACGAAGGTGGCCGTGGAGTAAGCCCCAGCGCCGGCGCCCCGTGAGGTCCGCCGCCGGGCATTCCGCCGGAACCGTATTGACCGGCGGACGAGACGAGGAGGGCACCGTGGCCGACCAGGCCCAGACCTACAACGGTTACTGCGTGAAGTGCAAGGAGAAGCGGGACTTCGAGGGGCACGTGGAGGTCTCGAAGACCGGCATGAACATGGCCAAGGGCAAGTGTCCGGTATGCGGCACAACAGTGAACCGGATTCTCGGCAAGGCGAAGGTCTGACCCGTACGGATCTGCGGGGGCGGGACGGCGGAGTGGCCGTCCCGCCCCCGTTGCCGTTCCGCCCGTAGGTGACTCTGTCGGGTGGCCGACAGCACGCGCAGTGGCCTGTGGATAACCCCGCAGATCCTGTGGACAAGGCTGGATACGGCCTTGGACGCCTGTGGACAACGATCGACCGAGCGCACGGATGCGGTCACGATTCGTCACCATGAGTCGTACGCCGCTGCCTCGCCCCACCCTGCTGCCCGGCCTGAGCCGGCTCTGGCGGGATCGGCACACCCTGCAGATCGGCCTTGGCCCCGGGCTCGCCGTACTGGTGGAGCTGACCAATCCGCGCACCGCTCACCTGCTCGATCTGCTGGACGGCACCCGCAGCGAGCGGGACGTACTGACCGAGGCCGGCGCCGCCCAGGTCGCCGCCGACGACGCTCGTACGCTGCTGGACGCCCTGCGCGCGGCGGGCCTGCTGGTGCCGGCGCACACCCTGCTCCCCCGCGACCTCGCCGGGCCGGTCCGGGCCCGGCTCGCCGCCGAGGCCGGAGCGTTGGCGCTGGCGGCAGCCCGGTTACCCGGCACCCCGGCGCAGGTCCTGCGCCGTCGGCGGGCGGCCCGGGTGCTGCTCACCGGCGGCGGTGCCCTCGGCGGGCCGCTGGCGCTGGCGCTGGCCCAGGCCGGCGTCGGCCAGGTGATCCCGCACCTCAGCGGCCCGGTACGACCGATCGACCTGATCGGGACGGGCATTCCCGCTGCCGAGTTGGGCCGGCCACTGGCCCCGGCGATCCGGGCGGCGGTCGACCGTGTCGCGCCGGGCACCGGCACCCACCCGGTCCGGGCCGCCCGGACGGATCTGGTGATCCAGTTCGGCGCGGACCGTCCGCCCGCGCTGCTCGCCGCCGGTCTCGCCCAGCGCCGCCAGCCGCACCTCATGGTGACCGTCCGCGAGGGCGTACCGGTGATCGGGCCGCTGGTCCGTCCGCCCGCCGGGCCGTGTCTGCGCTGCGTCGAGCTGCACCGGGCCGACCGCGACCCGGCCTGGCCAGGGCTCGCCGCTCAACTGGCCGCGGCGCGGCCGGTGACCGCCGGCGCGACCGGCACACTGTTCGCGGCGATCGGATACGCGGTGGCGGAGGCCCTGGCCCACCTCGACGGCGGGCAGCCCGAGACGCTGGGGGGCGCCGTGGAGATTTCCGGCGCGGGCCGGTTCCGGCGGCGGGGCTGGCCGCCGCACCCGGCGTGCGAGTGTTCGCGGCGCCGGGCGTACGCACCAGCCCGGCCGCACGGCAGCATCGGACCCCTCCGGTCGGTAACAATGGCGAAGTGACCGACATCCCGCGCCGGGCCGTGTCCCGGACCGCCAAGCTCGCCGCTCTGCCGCTCGGCTTCGCCGGTCGGACCGTCCTCGGCATGGGTAAGCGCGTCACCGGGCTCGCCTCCGACGTCATCTCGGCGGAGATCCAGCAGCGCACCGCCGAGCAGTTGTTCAGCGTGTTGGGGCAGCTCAAGGGCGGGGCGATGAAGTTCGGCCAGGCGTTGTCGGTCTTCGAGGCGGCCCTGCCGGAGGAGATCGCCGCCCCCTACCGACAGGCGCTGACCAAGCTTCAGGAGGCCGCGCCGCCGTTGCCCGCCGCGAGCGTGCACAAGGTGCTGGCCGAGCAGCTCGGTCCGGACTGGCGCGACCGGTTCGTCGAGTTCAACGACACCCCGGCCGCCGCGGCGAGCATCGGTCAGGTGCACCGGGCACGGTGGCGGGAGCCGGGGTACGGCCCGTCCGGCGAGCCGAACAGCCGCGACGTGGCGGTCAAGATCCAGTATCCGGGTGCCGGCGACGCGCTGCTCGGCGACCTCAAGCAGCTCTCCCGCCTCGGCGGAATGTTCCGGGCGATTCAGCCCGGCCTCGACGTCAAGCCGCTCCTCGTCGAGCTGCGCGAGCGGATCACCGAGGAGTTGGACTACGAACTGGAGGCCGAGTCGCAGCGGGCCTTCGCCGCCGCGTACGCCGACGACGAGGAGATCTACATCCCGGGCGTCGTCTCCGCGTCGCCCCGGGTGCTGGTCACCGAGTGGGTGACGGGCACACCGCTCGCCGACATCATCCGGGACGGCAGCGAGGAGCAGCGGGACGAGGCCGGCCGACTGATGGCCACGCTGCACCTGTCCGCACCCCAGCGGGCTGGTCTGCTGCACGCCGACCCGCACCCCGGCAACTTCCGGCTCCTGCCCGACGGACGGCTCGGGGTGATCGACTTCGGCGCGGTGGCCCGAATGCCGGAGGGCACACCGGAGCCGATCGGCTTCATCGCCGGTCGGGCGTTGCGCGGGGACGCGGACGGCGTGGTGGCGGGGCTGCGGGACGAGGGGTTCATCGGGGCCACCGACGAGATCGACGCCGAGGGGGTCCTCGACTTCCTCCGCCCGATGCTGGAGCCCATCGCCGCCGACGGGTTCCGGTTCACCCGGGCCTGGCTACGCGCCGAGGCGGCCCGGCTGGCCAGCCCCCGATCCCCCACGTACCAGTTGAGCCGGAAGCTCAACCTGCCACCGTCGTACCTGCTCATTCACCGGGTGACGCTCGGGTCGATCGGGGTGCTCTGCCAGTTGGAGGCCAAGGCCCCGTACCGGAGCATCCTGGAACGCTGGCTGCCCGGCTTCGCGCCGGTCGCCTGAGGACGTAAGGGAAGGGCGGGTGCCGGTCGGCACCCGCCCTTCTGCGTGGGGTGGTACTAGAGAACGCCCAGGTCGCGCGCCGACTGGCGACGGCTGTTCATGGCGACGGTACGGGCGGATCGGGTTGCCTCAGTGCTCGTGGTGGTACGACCGGCCTGAGGCCGGCGCATTCGAGCCCTGGTCAGCGCTTCGTGGAGTAGTTGCATCTCGTAGGCGCCACTCGGAACGTTCAACATCGTCTTCTCACTCACTGCCGGTGTGACACCGGCGTCGTTGGAACGGGTCGGGAACATGTCAGGCTGCCAGCCGGACCGCGCCTCGCACCTCGGACAGCCCACTGGCCGCCAGGCGAGCCTCGGCCTCGACCCGGAGCGCGGCGTCACGAGCGACGTCCTCCTTACGCGGACGGCCACGGGGCCGCTTGCGCGGGACGACCGCGCCACGCTCGAAGATCTCGCCGCCCCAGACGCCCCACGGCTCCGCTCGCTCCACCGCCCCGGCCAGGCACTCGACGCGCAGCGGGCAGTCCCCGCAGAGCGACTTGGCCAGCTCGAGCTCGGCAGGCGAGTCGGAGAACCACAGGTCGGGGTCGAACTTCCGGCAGGGCAGGTTCGCCTCCAACTCGACGCTCACGTCGATGGGGGCCAACGCCAGACTCATCTCCCGGTCACCTCTCTCTCACTTCGATCTCGTGGATCGCATTCCGACGTACTTACGGCGGGGCAAAAAACTGAGGCCGCGGATCCCGGTAATCGGGTTCCGCGGCCTCGAGGTGAGCCGGTGTCTGAGATTCAGACCGGTCTACCTCGAGGTGGAACGCCGCGGACATCCGTACGCTTCTTGGCGCCATCGATGCCCATGCCCGTGAAGCCACTGGTCCCCTGGACTCCGGCATTCGGCGCAACGGTCAGATTCAGCTCGGTCTGAACCTGGTGCACCTGCGAAGCCCACGGTCGGGTAGCCACAAGAGCCACCCGGACAGTCGACAGCGGAGCGCAGACAGACGGCATCGCCGTCAGACGCTCATAGGTGAAGATCTTCACGGGTGCCACCTCCCTCACGTTCCTCGGATCGACTGGACCAACCCCCGTGAGCAGCCGGAATGGCGCCGCTCGCGTGGTGTGTCCTGAGGTTATTCCTCGCCTGGGCGCGAGGGCAAACGAATTTACGACGAGATTTCGAAAGTTTTCTCCGGGCAGACGTCGTCCACCCCCGCGCCCCCCACGAGCGCCAGCACCGACTCACCGTAGAGGCCGAGTTTGCGGGGGCCGATGCCGGCGATCGCGATCAACTCCTCCGGCCGGCCGGGTCGCCGCTCCGCCAACGCGGTCAACGTGGCGTCGGTGAACACCACGTACGCCGGGACCTTCTGCGCGCCGGCCACCCGCTGCCGCCACTCGCGCAGGCGTTCGTGCAGCTCGTCGTCGATGTCGGACGGGCAGGTGGGGCAGCGGCCGAGTTTGCGGTCCGGGCCGGCGAGCAGGGTGGCGCCGCAGATCCGGCAGGAGACGATCTGCGTCCGACGCCGCTCGGGTCGCCGGGCCCCGCCCGTCGAGGCGCCGGCCCGCTCGGTGCCGCCGGAGCGGTCCAACTGGGGCAGGAACCGCGAGGGCCGCCGGGCCCGTCCGCCCGGCGACCGAGCGGCGGCGTACGACAGCCAGAGCCACTGCCGGGCCCGGGTGATCCCGACGTACAGCAGCCGGCGTTCCTCCTCCACCTGCTCGACGGTTTTGGCGTACGTGGTGGGCAGCGTGCCCTCGGCGAGGCCGACCAGGAACACCGCGTCCCACTCCAGCCCCTTGGCCGAGTGCAGGGACGCCAGCGTGACCCCGTCCACCGTCGGCACGTGCTGCTGGGCGGCCCGACGGGCCAACTCCTCGGTGAAGTCGGTGAGGGTGACCGGACGCTCCACCGACGCGGCCTCGCCGATCGGCACCAGCTCGGGCGTGGCCGCGTACTCCTCGGCGAGCTGGACCAGCGCGGCCAGCGCCTCCCAACGTTCCCGGGCGGCGCCGCCGGCCGGGGGCGCGTCCGGCGCCCAGCCCACGGCGGTGAGCGCCTCGACGACGGCGGTCGGCAGCGGGGTCTCCCCCGGGATGGACCGGGTGGCCGAGCGCAGGGCGACCATCGCCTGACGGACCTCGACGCGCTCGAAGAAGCGCTCGGCACCCTGCACCACGTACGGCACGGCGGCCTCGGTCAGCGCCTTCTCGTACGCCTCGGACTGCGCGTTGGTCCGGAACAGGATGGCGATCTCCTTCGCCGGGGTGCCGGAGTCGATCAGCGCCCGACAGCGCGCGGCCACCGCGTTCGCCTCGGCCGGCTCGTCGGTGAAGATCCGCAGGTCGGGTTCCGGGCCCGGAGGGCGCTGTCCGGTCAACTCCAGTCGCAGCCGCGCCTCGGTCCCGCGAGCCTGGGAGATCACGGCGTTGGCGAGCCCGACGACCTGCGGGGTGGAGCGGTAGTCCCGGACCAGCCGGACCACCGTGGCGTTGCGGTGCCGGCGGGGAAAATCGACCAGGTACGCCGAGGTCGCCCCGGTGAACGAGTAGATCGTCTGGCTGGCGTCGCCGACCACGGTCAGGTCGTTGCGGCCGGCCAACCAGGCGTCCAACAACCGCTGCTGGAGTGGGTTGACGTCCTGGTACTCGTCGACCACGAAGTGCCGGTACTGGCTGCGGATCTGCTCGCCGACGTCCGGATGCTCCTCGATGCCCCACACCGCGGCCCGCAGCATGTCCTCGAAGTCGATCACGCCGTTGGAGCGCTTGAGCTGCTCGTACGCGGTGAACACATCGGCGACCTTCGCCGGCTCGTGCGGCGTGTCCCGCAGCGCGCGGGCCGCCGCGACGACGTACTCCCCCGGCTCGACCAGCGACGACTTGGCCCACTCGATCTCGCCGGCCAGGTCCCGCGCAGCGGCCCGGTCGGCACGCAGACCGACCCGCGCGGCGGCGAGGGTGACCAGCCGCACCTTGCTGTCCAGCAGCTCGGGCATGGCGCGGCCGGCCAGCAGGCGGGGCGCGAAATAGCGCACCTGACGCAGCGCGGCCGCGTGGAATGTCCGTGCCTGGACGCCCTGGGCCCCGAGCAGCGTGAGACGGTGACGCATCTCGGCGGCCGCACGGGCGGTGAACGTGACGGCGAGCACGTGCCGGGGGGAGATCTCGCCGGAGAGCGCCCGGTGGGCGATCCGGGAGGTGATCGCACGGGTCTTGCCGGTGCCGGCTCCGGCCAGGATGCACACCGGGCCCGCCGGCGCGGTCACCGCGGAGCGCTGCTCCGGGTCCAGCCCGGCGAGTACGCCTTCCGACGCTGAGTGAACCCCCACAACCAGGAATCATCTCAGCTCCCCCGGGTGTTGTAGCGGACAGCCTCGGCTTGATCGGCAAGCCGGCGGCCAGAGCGGTTGGAGGATCCGATCATGCTGACGATGTATTCCACTCCCTGGTGCGGCTACTGCCACCGGCTGAAGTCGCAGCTCGACCGGGAAGGCATCGGGTATGAGGTGGTCGACATCGAGCAGGACCCGAAGGCCGCGGACTTCGTGATGAGCGTCAACGGCGGCAACCAGACGGTGCCGACGCTGCGTTTCGATGACGGCAGCGCCCTGACCAACCCGTCGATCGCGCAGGTCAAGCAGCACCTGGCGACGTTGGGCGCCTGACTGCAGGCGTAACGACCTCGACGAACGGCCACCCCCGCGGGTGGCCGTTCGTCGTGTCCGGCCTCCCGTCAACGCCGGAACGGCCGCCGGGTGGACACGGTCACCGAGCTGTCGATGCCGGCGTCGAGTGGGCGGCGTGGCCCCGGAAGGGTCGGCGGTGTGGTCTTCGCGCCGCCGGACGGCGCGCTGAGGTGTCGGCCCCGCCACAGGTAGCCGCCGGCAGCCAGCGTCGCCACCCCGACCAGCACGAACAGGGCACGGTAGTCCAGGACGCCGACCAGCAGGGCGCCCGCGCCGATGGAGAGCGCCTGCGGCCCGCTGACCAGCGCCTGGGTGGCCGCTGCCACCCGTCCGACCAGGGCGGGCGGCGTGCGCCGCTGGATCAGCGTTTGCAGACCCACCATCGTCAGCGGCAGCGAGACGCCGGCCAGCAGCACCGCCCCGAACCCGAGCGGCAGGTCGGGGTACGCGAGCGCGAGCGCCGCCGGAGCGAAGAACGCCACCCCGGCGGCCAGGGTGGCGACCTCGCCGAGTCGCCGGACCAGGACCGGTGAGCAGATCCCGCCGCACAGTCCGCCGACGCCCTGCACCATCACCAGCACGCCCACGAACGCGGCGTCCCGGCCCAACCCCTGGTCGACGTACGCGAAGATCAGCGACTCGCTGAAGCCCATCACCAGCGACCCGAGCCCGTAGCCGACGAGGGCCCGGCGCAGCGCCGGCTCACCGGTCAGGTGTCGCAGGCCGGCGCCCAGCTCGGCGGGCCACCGCAGCCGTACGGTGGGCGGCGGCTGTGCCGGGCTCGGCACCGCGGTCACCACCACGGCGGCGGTCATGAAGCCGACCATCCCGATGCCGGCCAGCGCCCACCCGCCGAGCGCCGCGTAGAGCGCCGCGCCGGCCAGGGGGCCGACCAACCGCAACCCCTGGCGTACGGTCTGCAGCACGCCGTTCGCCTCGGCCAGCAGCTCCACGGGCACCAGTTGCCGGATCAGCCCGCTGAGCGCCGCGCCGAGCGTGATGGAGGACAGGCCGTACAGGGCGGCGACCAGGTAGACGCGCCACACGTCGCCCGCGTCGCGGACGGTGAACAGCGGTACGAGCAGCACCGCGGTGACCGCGTTCGCGGCCACGAAGAAGGGTCGGCGTGGGTACCTGTCGACGAACCACCCGACCAGCGGTGCCATCGTCATCGGGGCGACAACGGCGAAGATGATGCCGCCGGCCAGCCCGTCGGAGCCCGTCAGGTCCTTGACCCAGATGGCGAGCGCGAGTAGCAGGATCGACTCGGCGGTCATGCTGGCCAGTAGGCCGCCGAACAGGAGACGGAAGTCGGGTCGGCGCAGGACGGTGCGCATGGGTCCCTCCGGCAAGGTGGCGTGCCCGGCTGGGCGCGGTCGACGAGGCTGGGACCGCGGGTCCGTCATCGTCCGGCGTACCCGTGGTCCATTTTTGGCAAGACACGCCCCCGCCGGAACCTCCGACACCGGTCGCGCCGTCCATACTGACCGTGGGGGGCGAATTTCATACAGTTACCGTCGCGTCTGCGGCGGACGACGGGAAAGAGGACACTGTGCCTCCTGCCGCACCCAGCCCAATCATGCGCCGCCGGCGGTTGGGCATCGAACTGCGCAGTCTGCGTGAGATCGCAGGCCTCACCGGCGACCAGGTCATCGAGCGGATCGGCTGGGCGTCCGCGTCCAAACTGTCCCGCCTGGAGAACGGCCGCAGTAGACCGGACCCGCAGGACGTCAGCGTCCTGCTGGACCTGTACGGCGCCGACGCCGCCGCGCGCGAGGAGTTGCTCGGGATCGCCGGTGAGGCCGGCGACATGCGCGGCTGGTTGAAGAACTTCCCGGTGATGACGCAGCAGCAGCGGAGCTGGGCCGAGTTGGAGGCCGGCTGCGCGGAGATCTCCGAGTACAACCCGGTGCTGGTGCCGGGCCTGCTGCAGACCGCCGGATACGCGCGGGTCCGACTCCAGTCGGCCCGTCGGGTGAGCGAGCGGGCCGGCGAGCCGGAGCCGGCCGACGAGTTGGAGACCGAGGTCAAGGCGCGGCTGGCCCGTCAGACGCTGCTGACGCGCGAGCCGCACGCGCCGACCTACACGGCCGTGCTGGAGGAGGCCGCCCTCGGCCGTCGGTCCGGGCCGCCCGAGGTACTGCAGGAGCAGTTGCACCAACTCTGCGAACTTGCTCTGCTACCGAACGTGACGCTGCACGTGCTTCCGCGGGACACTCAGGTGGGCGATTGGTACCTTCCGCCGACCGCCTTCTCCCTCTATCGGTTCGCCGATCCGCTCGATCCGGAGACATTGGCCATCGAAGGGGGGTTCGTCGACGTCATGTCGACCGAGTCAATCACGCTAAATCGCTATAAAGTAGTGTTCGAGTGGCTATGCACGGCGGCACTAGACGCTTCGGACACCCTCTCCTGGCTGATCGAGGCGACGGGACGGCCGACCGGGGCGGCACCCGTATCCACAGTGGCGTTCGGGCCGGCAACGGCGCCGACCCAACGTCGCCGTGATTCGGGACGACTGACGGACCGGTGATCCACGGGGGACCCTCCGTCGGGGCGTGCGGCACCACTCGTCCCATCGGAGCGGTTCACATCAGGAGCAGAACCATGAACGACATCCACCACACGCCGTCCGTCTCCGCCAGCTCCCTGGCGGACGCCCCGTGGCGTACCAGCACACGTAGCCAGACCTCCAACTGCGTGGAGGTCGCGCCGCTGGGCACCGGCCCGTCGGCGGTCGCGCTGCGCGACAGCAAGGACCGGGGCGGCCCGGTGCTGCTGTTCAACCGGGCCGGTTGGCTCGGCTTCATCGCTGGAGCGAAGACGGGCCAGTTCGATCTGAACTGATCCTCCAATGTGGGGCGGGGCCGTCGGCACAGTGCCGGCGGCCCCGTCGTCGTATCCGCCGACGCCCCCGCTGACCAGGCATCCGCCGATCGGACGAGGCTCAAAACCAATAGGCGCGTTTCACTTGCTGGGATGAACACGGGGCGTAACATGACCCACGAGAAACGTGGAACTTCCACACACCGGCTCATCCGTCGCGGTTCATCCGGAGACCCACATGCGGTTCCTGATCGTTCGCACCGACATCCGCACCGTCGCCGACGGTGACATCGCCGCCGCCTGGGCGGACGGCCACCGCCTCCGTGACGAGACCACCACGCCCGAGCCGCGCCGGCAGACCGTGCACGCCGAGGACCGGGACGCCGCGCTGGTGCTGGCCCGGGCCCTGTCCACCGTCGGCGCGGTACGGGCCGGCAAGCAACGGGTCAAGGTCCTGCCGCTCAACGAGCCGCAGCCCGCCTTCCGGCGCAGACCCGGCCGCACCGGCACCTGACCCACCAGACGTCCACCGTGGTCGGCTCGGCTCCCCCGCCGCGTCATACCGCTCCCACCGACCACGGCGGCCCGTGTTCCCGGCCCGTGACCGTCGCGGCAACGGCGGCCACGGGCCGGGACCGTGCTCACCGGGCGGCGTCCACCCACCCGTCCAACCAGCGGTGGATGAGGAACAACGCGATCGACGACGGCGGCGGCAGGATCAGCTGGGCCCCGTCCCCCACGTCCACGGCCCGCCCCGCGCACGCCGCCCCGATCTCATCCCGGGTGAACCACCGGGCGTACGCGATCTCGGACGGGTCGACCCGCACCGGGTCGGACGGGTCGGCGGTGGCCAGGAAGCCCAACATCAGCGAGCCCGGGAACGGCCAGGCCTGGCTGCCGACGTACCCGATCCGCTCGACCGCGACGCCCACCTCCTCGCGGACCTCGCGCAGTACCGCGGCCTCCGCCGACTCCCCCGGCTCGACGTAACCGGCCAGGCAGGAGTAGCGCCGGCCGCCCGGGGTGCCCGGCCAGCCGGCGTTGTTGCCGAGCAGGCAGCGGCCTTCGGGGCCGTCGACGCCGTCGTGCACCAGCACGATCATCGCCGGATCGGTACGCGGCCAGATCCGCCCGCCGTTGCGATCCACCCGCGACCAACCGGCCTCGTCCATGACGGTGGGCGCGCCGGTCGCCGACGAGTAGCCGTGCCGGGTGTGCCAGTTCAGCAGCGCGAGCGCGGTCGTGAAGAGGCCGGCCTCCCGGTCACCCAGCAGGTGGCCCACCTCCCGCAGGTTGACCGCGCGGGTGCCCGGCAGCGCCGGCAACGGGGCGTCGACCGCGAACACCGGCACCCCGTCCGGTTCGACACCGAGGAACATCGCCGTCGACTCCGCGCCGGCCGGCGCGTCGGCCGCGCCGAACAGCACCAGCGTCGGAGGCGACACGTCGGTACGCGCGAGCGTCCGCCCGTCGTTGGTCGAATCGAGCAGCAGCACCCTGCCGCGCAGCCACGCCTCGGTCAACCACTGCGCGTCACCCCGGCGGTGCGCGGCCCGATCCAGCGTCGAGCGCGCCAGCGGTGGCGCGCCCTCGCCGCTCACGGCTGCACCGGCTCGGTGTGCACGGGCGTCAGCGCGGTCAGCCCCGGGGTGATCCGCTCGGCGTCGCCGAGCACGACGACCACCGCCCGAGCGGGCGCGAGGTAGTGGGCGGCGACCCGGGCGACGTCGTCGACGGTCGCCTTCGCGAGGCGGGACGCGTACTCGGCCAGGAAGTCCAGGCGCAGGCCATTGCCGGCGTACGCGCTGGTCAGCGCCGCCAGACCGGCCTGGGTGGACATTCCGAGCTGGAGCGTGCCCAGGGCGTACTGGCGGGCCTGCTCCAATTCCTCGGGCTTCGGCGGCAGCGAGGCCAGCCGACCCAGCTCGTACGTGGTCTCCAGCAGCGCCGGGCCGGTGACCTCGGTGGCCACCTCAGCGCCCGCGACCAGCACCGATCCGGCCACCGAGTGCTCGATCACCGAGTGCGGGCCGTACGTGTAGCCCTTGTCCTCGCGGATGTTCTCCACCCAGCGGGACGAGAAGTAGCCACCGAAGATCAGGTTGGCCAGTTGCAGCGGGGCGTGGTCAGGGTCGGTACGCGGCACGGCCGGCAGCGCGACACGCAGCGAGGACTGCACCGAGCCGGGCCGGTCGACCAGCAGCAGCGGCCCCGGCGTCAGCGGCGGGGTGGCCGGCAGGGTGGCCGTACGCCCGGCCCCGGCCCAACTGGACAGCGCCCGCTCGGCCGCGTCCAGGGCCTTCTCCGGCTGCACGTCGCCGACCACCACCAGCTGCGCCCCGGCGGGGTGCACCCGCTCGGTGTGCAGGCTGCGCAGCGCCGCCGGTCGTACGGCACGGAGCTGGCCCGGCTCCGGGGTCTGCGTGGCGTACGGATGCCGCCCGTAGATCCGCTTCAGGAGCGCCTCGCGGGCCAGGTGCGACGGCTGGCTCTGCGCGACCTGGATCCGGTCGATGAGCCGGTCCCGCTCGGCGGCCACCTCGTCGTTCGGGTAGCTGGCGCCGGTCAGCACCTCGGCCAGCAACTCCAGCATCCGGTCCAGGCCGGTGACCAGCCCCGCGCCGGAGATCATCAGCCGGTCGGGGTCGACTCCCGCGGATAGGCCGCCGCCCACCTTCTGCAGCTCGGCGGCGAGCTGCACGCTGGTCATCGACTCGGTGCCGGAGAGCATGGTCTGGGAGAGCATCGCCCCGCGCGCGAGGTGGGCGCGGCCGAACGGCACCCAGAGCCGGAGTTCGACCAGGGGCACGGCGGGCCGGCGTACCGCGATGACGGTGAGCCCGTTGCCCAGCGTCCGCTCGGCCGCCTTGGGCACCTTCAGCTTGCGGGTGGGCCCGAGCGGGGGGAGCGTACGCGGCCCGACGGTGGCGGTGGTCGTGGTCGTCATCGGGTGCCTCCGGGGATGACCTCGACCGTCGCGCGGCGTTCCGGGCGCAGGGTGGCCGCGGCGGCCCGGACCTGTTCCTCGGTGACGTCGCCGACCAGTCGGGGCAGGTCGTTGAGCAGGCCCGGCTCGCCGCGTTGCTGCTCCAGGACGGCCATCCGCAGCGCCCGGCCGAGCACCGCGTCGGTGTCGCGCAGCAGGTGGGTGGCCATCCGCGCCTGGGTGCGGGCCAGCTCGCCGTCGGTCAGCCCGTCGGTGGCCAGCCGGTCCAGCTCCTCGTCGATGGTGCGCAGCACCTTGTCCACGTCGCCGCCGGGCGGCAGGTGCGCCTGCAACAGCAGCGCCGTCGGGTCGCGCACGTCGAACGGGTCGCCCATGAAGCCGAGGTAGCCACCCAGGCTGGTCACCGTGCGGTCGCGCTGCACCAGGCGTTCGACCAGGCGGGACGCTTCGCCGTCGGTGAGCACCTCGGCCAGCACCACGTACGGCAGGTAGGCGGCGAAGTCGCCGACCGGGTCGGGCACCCGCCACGCGCCGGCCACCGCCGGCAACGGCGCCAAAGCGTCGGTGTACGAGCTGCGCCGCTCGGCGGTCAGGTCGGGCTCGGTGAAGTCGGGTCGTCGTGGCGCGGGACGGGCCGGCACGTCCCCGAAGTGCCGGGTCACCAGCTCGGTCGCCTCGGCCACGTCGATGTCACCGCTGACGGCCAGGACCGCGTTGCCGCTGGCGTAGTAGCGACGGAAAAAGTCGGCGGCGTCGGCGACGGTGGCCGACTCCAGGTCGTCGAAGGAGCCGTAGCCGTCGTGCGCGTTCGCAAAGGTGTCGAACATGACCGGCGGCAGGGTCAGCCAGGGAAAACCACCGTACGGCCGGCTGAGCACGTTGACCCGGATCTCCTCCTTTACGACGTCGACCTGGTTGCGCAGGTTCTCCTCGGTCAGTCGGGGCGCCCGCATCCGGTCCGCTTCGAGGAACAGGGCGCGTTCCAGGGCGTTGCTGGGCAGCGTCTCGAAGTAGTCGGTGTAGTCCAGGTGGGTGGAGCCGTTGAACGTGCCGCCGGCGCCCTGCACGTGCCGGAAGTGAGCCAGCTTCTCCAGGTTCTCCGAGCCCTGGAACATCAGATGCTCGAAGAGGTGGGCGAAGCCGGTACGCCCCTGGGGCTCGGAGCGGATGCCGACGTCGTAGACCACCGCCACCCCGATCACCGGGGCGCTGCGATCGGGGGTCAGGACCACCCGCAGGCCGTTGTCGAGGGTGAACCGCTCGACCGGATACTTCGTCGCTGGAATTCTGGATCTCCGCGCCGCCACGGGATCGACCCTAGCGCGTCGGCACCCCCGCCACCGGCGACCTTCGCGCAGCCGCTGCCACCGGCTTGAGAGGTCGACCACTTACCACAGCAAGACAGTAGGAAATGCCGACATAACTGAGACGCCCCTTCCCGGCATGTGGATGCCTCTTGACGCTGCTCGCAGCCTGGCCCAGTCTTCCTACCAACTAAGTAGGAATACTGCGGATTGGATGGACGATGAGACGCCTCCCCCTGCGCCGGTTGGTCACCCTGGCCACCCTCACCGCTCTCGGCGCGGCGACCCTGGGCAGCACCGCCGCGTGCGGCGACGACAGCGAGGGCGCGGGGGGCGGCTCCGGCCCGGTGACCCTGCGGCTCGGCTACTTCCCCAACATCACCCACGCGCCGGCCGTCGTCGGCGTGGAGAAGGGCATCTTCGCCGAGAAGCTCGGCGCCGACGTCAAGCTGGAGCCGAAGACCTTCAACGCCGGCCCGGCCGCCATCGAGGCCGTCTTCTCCGGTGCGCTGGACGCGACCTACATCGGCCCGAACCCCACCGTCAACGCGTTCTCCAAGTCCAAGGGTGAGGCGGTTCGGGTCGTCTCGGGCGCGGCCTCCGGAGGCGTGGCGCTGGTGGTCAAGCCCGGCATCAACGGCCCGCAGGACCTCAAGGGCAAGAAGGTCGCCACCCCGCAGCTCGGCAACACCCAGGACGTGGCTGTCCGCTACTGGCTCAAGCAGCAGGGGCTGACCACCACCAAGGAGGGCGGCGGCGACGTGAAGATCGTGCCGCAGGAGAACGCCCAGACGGTGGAGACGTTCACCAGCGGCGCGATCGACGCCGCCTGGGTGCCCGAGCCGTTCGTGTCCCGGCTGGTCAACGCCGGCGGCAAGGTGCTCGTCGACGAGCGGGACCTGTGGCCGGACAAGAAGTTCGTCATCACCAACCTGCTGGTCAGCACGAAGTTCCTCAAGGCGCACCCGGACGTCGTGCAGAAGCTGGTCGACGGCCAGGTCGCCGCTAACGAGTTCGTCAACAGCAAGCCGGACGAGGCCCAGCAGGCCATCTCCGACGCGATCGGCAAGATCACCGGCAAGCCGCTGGACCTCAAGCTGATCAAGCAGGCATGGCCGACGTTGGAGTTCACCAACGACCCGATCGCCACCTCGCTCAAGGCCGGGCTCGACCACGCCGTCGAGGTCAAGCTCACCGAGCCGGTCGACCTCAAGGGCCTGTACGACCTGACGTACCTCAACAAGTCGCTCAAGGCCGCCGGCAAGCCCGAGGTCACCCAGCCATGACGTCGACCACGACGACGCCGCAGAGCGCGACCACCGCGGTCGCGCTCTCCGGGGTAACCAAGGTGTACGGGCGCGGGGCGAACGCCGTACTGGCCCTGGACGGGGTCTCCCTCGACGTCGCGCCGGGCGAGTTCGTCTGCCTGGTCGGCGCGTCCGGCTGCGGCAAGAGCACCCTGCTCAACCTGGTCGCCGGCCTGGACCGGCCGAGCGGCGGCACGATCGGCATCGCCGGAGACGCCAGCCCGGGGCTGATGTTCCAGGAGCCGGCGCTGTTCCCGTGGCTGACCGTCGAGGCCAACGTGGAGGTGCCGCTGAAGCTGCGGGGCCTCTCCCGTGCCGAACGCCGCGACCGGGTCGCCGAGCTGCTGCGCACGGTGCACCTGGCCGAGTTCGGCCGCAAACGCCCGCACGAACTGTCCGGCGGGATGCGCCAGCGGGTCGCGCTGGCCCGCACCCTGGCCCTGGACACGCCGGTGCTGCTGATGGACGAGCCGTTCGGCGCGCTGGACGCCATGACCCGCGACATCCTGCACGACGAGTTGGAACGCATCTGGTCAGAGCGCCGACTCTCGGTCCTGTTCGTCACGCACAACGTGCGCGAGGCCGCCCGGCTGGCCGACCGCATCATCCTGCTCTCCAGCCGCCCCGGCCGGATCATCTACTCCACCGAGGTGGACATCCCACGGCCACGACGGATCGACTCCCCCGAGGTCGCCGCCATCGCCGCCGAGGTCACCGAACGACTCCGTACGGAGGTGGGCCGCCATGGCCAGTGACACCCTCACCAGCTCGGCGCGTAGCGACGCGGAGATCACCGGACTGGACGCGCTGGAGATCGCCGGCCGGGAGAAGGAGGTCTCCCGGGGCACCCGGCTCTGGGCGGCCACCTGGCCCAAGCTCGCCGCGCTGGCGATCGCCATCCTGGCCTGGCAGGTGGTGGTCTGGTCGGGCTGGAAGCCGCCGTACTCCCTGCCCGGCCCGTTGGTCGTGGGCCGTGAGCTGATCACCCAGGCCCAGGGCCCGCAGCTCTGGGAGGGCCTGCTCACGACGCTGCGCCGAGCGGCCGTCGGGTACGTCTTCTCGGTCGCGGTCGGCCTGCTCCTGGGCCTCGCGGTGGCCCGGTCCACGGTGCTGCGCGCCGCCATCGGCTCGATGATCACCGCGTTGCAGACCATGCCGTCGATCGCCTGGTTCCCGCTGGCCATCCTGCTGTTCGAGCTGAGCGAGAAGGCCATCTTCTTCGTGGTGGTACTCGGCGCGGCGCCGTCCATCGCCAACGGCGTGATCTCCGGAGTGGACTACGTCCCACCGCTGCTCCTGCGCGCCGGACGCAACCTGGGGGCCCGTGGGCTCAACCTCTACCGGTACGTGATCGCGCCGGCCGCGCTGCCGGCGATCGTCGCGGGCCTCAAACAGGGCTGGGCGTTCTCCTGGCGGAGTCTGATGGCCGGTGAGCTGATCGTGGTCGGCATCTCGCAGACTTCGCTCGGCGCGCAGCTCACCTACTCCCGGGAGCTGTCCGACGCGCCGTGGCTGCTCTCCACGATGATCGTCATCCTGGTGCTCGGCCTGGTCGTCGACGCCGCGTTCGGCGCGGCGGACAAGGCGATCCGACGTCGCTGGGGCGTGCTCGACCAGGCGGGCAACTGAGCGGTGTACGTCTCCGCGCGCAGCGACTACGCGCTCCGGGCGATGCTCGCCGTCGCCGCCGCCGCGCCGGGCGGCGACGGTGTCGGCGAGCTGGTGAAGGCGGGCAGCCTGGCCGAGGTGCAGGAGATCCCGCTCAGCTTCCTCCAGGGCATCCTGCTCGACCTGCGCCGCGCCGGCCTGCTGCACAGCCATCGCGGCACCGATGGTGGGTACGCGCTGACCAGGCCGGCCACCGCGATCACGGTCGGGGACGTGCTGCGCGCGGTGGGTGGGTCGCTGACCACAGTGCGCGGCCTACCGGCCGAGCGGGCTGGCTACCACGGGGTGGCCGCCGGGCTCACCGACGTCTGGCTGGCGGTGCACGGGGCGATCGCCACCGTCGTCGACAGCACCACCCTGGCCGACCTGCTGCTGGCCCACAACCAAACCCCAACCGCCCCCTGACCCTGCCCTGCGCGCACTGCCCCGCGATCTTGCACTTTCTGCGGCGACAAAGGGGGCGTATCACGGCAGATCGACGACCGAAACTGCAAGATCGACGCGCTGGCGGACCCGTGCACGTAGGCGGTGTGGTCGGGCCGGTGCCCCGCCGGCCCGACCACACCTCGTACCGATCCTGACCGGGCCTGCCCCTCCGCCGGCGCCGGTCGGCCGGTCGCTGCTCAGCCCCGGTGCTCGACCGTCGGGCCGGGGCCCGGGTCGCCGGGACTGCGCAGCTCCACCAGACCGGCGGGAGCGTTGCCCGCCGTGGTGGCATGCCAGGGGCCGAAGGCCGCGACCATGGCGAGGAGCAACCCGGCGAGCCCGACCGCGACCACCAGGATCAGTTCACGCAGCGCTCCCGAGCCGGCTGCACCCACCATTGCCGCTCCTCCCCCGTGCCGGGCCCCCGCCCAGTTCCCCCGCTGGTCAGCTTCGACCACCCGGGAGCAGGGCACAGTCGGCCAGCCGACCCAACGGAGGCTGATTACCGATTCAACCGAACGGTCAGATGGCGGGCAGCGGCACGGAACGAACCGACCCGCCCAGCCGAAGCGGGACGGGTCGGTGTCGTGCGGAAAGGATCAGACCGTACGCGGGCGGCGCGGGCGGCGGGACCGGCCCGACGCGCGGTGCGCGGAGCGGGGCGCGCCGTCCGTGGCTGCCGAGCCACCTGCGGCCCGTCCCCGGTTAGCCGCCACCGGCGGCGCGGCGATGGTGACCGGCACACCGGAGGGCTCACGCGCCCCGGTGACCCGGGCCAGCGCCTCGTCACCCGAGCGCACCTGGACCGACTGCGGCCGGATGCCGGCAGTGGCCATCAGCCGGGACACGTCGCGGCGCTGCTCCGGCAGGACCAGCGTCACCACCGAGCCGGACTCGCCGGCGCGCGCCGTCCGCCCGCCCCGGTGCAGGTAGTCCTTCGCCTCGGTCGGCGGGTCCACGTTGACGACCATGTCGAGGCCGTCCACGTGGATGCCGCGCGCCGCCACATCCGTGGCGACCAGGGCGGTCACCTGGCCGTTGCGGAACTGCTCCAGGATGCGGGTGCGCTGCGGCTGGGACTTGCCGCCGTGCAGCGCGGCGGCGCGTACACCCTTGGAGAGCAACTGGCGCGCGAGCCGGTCGGCGCGGTGCTTGGTGCCCATGAACAGGATGGTGCGGCCCTCACGAGCGGCGATCCGGGTCAACGCGTCGGGCTTGTCGAGCGCGTCGACGTGCAGCACGTGGTGGGTCATCGCGGTGACCGTGGCGGTACCCGGGTCGACCGAGTGGGTGACCGGACTGCTGAGGAAGCGGCGGACCAGCCGGTCCACGCCGCCGTCCAGGGTGGCGGAGAAGAGCATCCGCTGACCCTGCGGGGCGACCTGCTCCAGGAGCTTGGTCACCTGCGGCAGGAAGCCCATGTCGGCCATCTGGTCGGCCTCGTCCAG
Organism: Micromonospora sp. NPDC049359; assembly: GCF_044466585.1. NCBI lineage: Bacteria > Bacillati > Actinomycetota > Actinomycetes > Micromonosporales > Micromonosporaceae > Micromonospora > Micromonospora sp. NPDC049359. The sequence continues at coordinate 110,187 of NZ_JBITMW010000008.1, forward strand.
CACGGTGATCTCGACCTGGTCGAGCCGGGCGTCGCCGCGGTTGATCAGGTCGTGCAGACGACCGGGGGTCGCCACGACCACCTCGGCGCCGGCGCGCAGCGCGTCGGCCTGGCGCTGCAACGACAGTCCGCCGACGACGGTGGCGCAGCGCAGACCGACGGCGCGGGCGTACGGGGCCAGCGCGGTGGTCACCTGCTGGGCCAGCTCACGGGTCGGCACCAGCACCAGGGCCAGCGGGCGACCCGGCCGGGCCTTACGGCCGGCGGTACGCGAGAGCAGGGGAAGCCCGAAGGCGAGCGTCTTACCGGAGCCGGTACGACCCCGGCCGAGCACGTCCCGACCGGCGAGCGAGTCGGGCAGCGTGGCCGACTGGATCGGGAACGGCTCGGTGATGCCCTGCGCGGTCAGGGCGCTCAACAGCGCCGGCGCCAGACCGGTATGGGCAAAAGACGGAATAACTGTGGTCACGCAGAAGCCTTCCTCGACGCGGCACGTGTCGAGGGAGGGCGCCGAACTCGGCGCTGTCACCGGCGAAACAAGGCCGCCAGGACTCACAAGCACGAACCGATTAGGGTACGGGCCGGCCCGCCGCCGAGCCGCCGCCCGCGTTACGCGGGTCGACGGCGGGGCGGGCCGGTCCCGTCACCGTCACACCCGGAGGGCGCGACGGGTACTACGAACCGATCCGAAGATCAGAGCGGACGGATGTTCTCCGCCTGCGGGCCCTTCTGGCCCTGGGTCACCTCGAACTCGACCCGCTGGTTCTCGTCCAGGCTCCGGTAGCCGGAGGACTGGATCGCCGAGAAGTGGGCGAAGACGTCAGCGCCGCCGCCGTCCGGGGTGATGAAGCCGAAGCCCTTGTCAGCGTTGAACCACTTCACGGTGCCAATAGCCATGTGTTTCGTCTCCTTGACGGAACGTCGGACGCGCACTTGTTGCGCGCCCGAAGAGGAGCGCTCCGCGCGGGGATGCGCGAATCGCCTGTCGCTTCTGGTCGCCCCGCCCGGAGAACTCCGGACACAACAAAGAGCGCCTGGGGCCACAATCCCGCCAGGCGCACACAGAGTCTCTGGTAACCAAAACTGCAACCCGGTCAACCTACCACGGATTTCCCCGTCGTGGTCAAACTTGGCCGGAATCCACGGGCAAGTGAGCGATCATGGCGGTGAGCCCGGTCACGTCCAGCAAGTCGGTCGGACGGACGGTCGCCCCGTCCCGCACATAGTGGAACGCCGCGCCCACCCGCTCGACGTCGACACCGGCCAGCTCGGCCCAGGCCAGCCGGTACACGGCCAACTGGACCGCCGCCACATCCGCCGCCGGGCCGGTGGGACGCGCGCCGGTCTTCCAGTCGACCACGTCGAACCGCCCGCCCGGGCGGGCAAAGACCGCGTCCATCCGCCCCCGGACCACCACACCCGCGATCACCGTGGCGAACGGCACCTCCACCTCGACCGGCACCCGGTCAGCCCACTCGCTGGCCAGGAAGCGCTCCTGAAGCTCGACCAGGGCCTCGTCCGGCGCGGCGTCCGCATCCGCCGCGCCGGGCAGCTCGTCCACGTCGAGCAACCGGTCGGCGCCGAAACGCTGCTCCAGCCACGCGTGGAAGGCGGTGCCCCGGCGGGCATACGGATTCGGCTCGGTGGGCACCGGGCGGCGCAGCGTACGGGCCAGCGCCGCCGGGTCACGCCGCAACGCCACCAACTGGGTGACGCTGAGCTGTCCCGGCAGGGCCACCTCGACCGCGCCGGAGAGCCGGGTCAGCTCGGCCCGCTCGGCCAGCAGCAGGTCCGCCTCCTGCCGCCAGCGCGCCACCTCCGGGTCTGCTGTCTCGGCCGTCTCGGCGTTCGACCCGGTCGACGGCAGCGCACCGGCGAGCGCCGGCCCGACCGGCCCCGGCAGCGCCGACGCCGGACCGTCGGTCATCAGCCGGCGGACCAGTCCGGCCGCCTCGGCCAACGCCGGCCGGCGGCCACCCAGCGGGTCGGCCGGCCACTCCGCGCGGAGCACCACCTCGGCCGTCGGGTTCGTGGCGTCCGGGGTGGGCTCCGGCGTCCACGTGTCGACCAGGTGCCCGGTGCCGCCGTCCAGGCAGGCGTCGTACACCTCGCGCAGGAAGATCGACGGACCTCGCGGTCGCTTCGTGCCCTCGCCCCACCAGTACCCGGAGCACAGCAGCAGCCGGCGCGGCCGGGTGACCGCGACGTACGTCAGCCGGCGCTCCTCCCGCTCGTCGTGGGCCCGCCAGGCATCGGTGAAGTCGGCCACCGCCCGGGCCACGGCACGCTGGTCGGCAGCCTCGTCGAGCGCCAGCTCGGGCAGCCCGTCGGCGTCCCCCCGCAGCGGGAACGGCAGCACGCCCAGGCCGCCCAGCCAGTGGTCGGAGTTGCGGACCGGGCCGGGCCACGAGCCACGGCACAGACCGGCCACCGCCACCACGTCCCACTCCAGGCCCTTGGCGGCGTGTGCGGTGACCACCTGCACCGCGCCCTCCACGACCTCGACCTCGCCCGGGGCGAGGCCGCGCTCCTCGTCCTCGGCGGCGGCCAGGTAGGACAGGAAGCCGGAGAGCGTCGCGCCGGGCGTCTCACCGCTGAAGCGGGCCGCCACGTCGGCCAGGGCGTCCAGATGGCCCCGCGCCAGGCCGGCGTCGCCCGCGCCGTCGCGGCCGGCCCGCACCGCGACCTCCACGTCCAGGCCGATGGTCCGCTCGATGTCCGCGATCAGATCCGGCAGCGCCTGGTCCAGGCGGTAACGCAGCAACGCCAGCTCGGTGCCGTACGCCCGCAGCCGCGCGAACCCCTCCGCCGAGTACGCCTGCGCCGGCCCGAGATCGGCCAACGCCTCCACCAGGGTCGCCTCGTCCAGCAGGTCGGGGCTGATGTCCGAGTCCTCGTCGGCGGCCACCTGCCGGCGGGCGTTCGCGATGCCCCGCGCCCGTCGGTGCAGCGCCACCAGGTCCCGCGGCCCGATCCGCCACCGGGCGCCGGTGAGCAACCGCAGCAGGGCGGCACCGTCGGTCGGGTCGGCCAGCACCCGCAGCGTGCACACCACGTCCCGGACCTCGGGAGTGTCCAGCAGGCCACCCAGCCCGACCACCTCGACCGGGAGGCCACGCTCGCGCAACGCCGACTCGATCGCCGGGATCTGGCTGCGGACGCGGACCAGCACGGCCGTCGTCGGACGCTGCGCCACCGGGATGTGCTCCGGTGCCGCACCGGGCATCCGGGCGGCGCCACGCCACGCGGCGAGCACACTGTCGGCGATCCACGCGGCCTCGTCGGCATACGTGTGCAGCAGCGCGCAGTGCACCGTGCCACCGGCCGCCCCACCGGGGCTGCGGTGCGGAATCGGGTCCCGGACGGTCAGCGCGGAACGCAGCTCCGGAACCCGCGCGCCGGCCGCACGCAACGGCGTGGACAGCGCGTTCGCCACCCGCAGGATCTCCGGGCGGTTGCGCCAACTGGTGGTCAGCCCCAACGCCCGCGCCGGCTCGCCGTCGGACCGCGCGAACTCGGCCGGAAACCGGTCGAGGGTGCCGGCGCTGGCTCCCCGCCAGCCGTAGATGGACTGGCACGGATCGCCCACCGCGGTCACCGGGTGACCGCCACCGAACAGCGCGTTGAGCAGCACCACCTGCGCGTGGCTGGTGTCCTGGTACTCGTCGAGCAGCACCACCCGGAAGCGGTCCCGCTCGATCTCGCCGACCGCCGGGTGATCCCGCGCCACCCGGGCCGCCCGGGCGAGCTGGTCGGCGAAGTCCATCGCCTCGAAGTCCAGCTTGCGCCGGGCGTACGCCCGCACCAGCGGCAGCAGGCGCAGCCGGGTCTGTTGCAGGGTGAGCGCCTTGCGTACGTCGGCGTAGACCCGGCCCGGTCGCGACTGCACCTCGGCGAAGAACCGGCCGGTCCAGGCGGCCAGCTCGTCCGGGGCGACCAGGTGCTCGTCCAACTCCCCGGCGAGCGCCAGCACCGCGTCGGTGATGGTGCTCGGCATCCGGTCCACCTCGGACATGTCGCCGTCGTAGTTGCGCACCAGCAGGTCGACCAACTGCCAGCGGGACGCCTCGGTGAGCAGCCGGGTCGACGGCTCGTAGCCGGCCCGCAGACCGTGCTCGGTGACGATCCGCCCGGCGTACGAGTGGTACGTGGAGACGGTGGGCTCACCGGCGAGCGGATCGTCGAGCGGGTCGCGCTCCTGCCGGCCGACCCGCCGGATCAGTTGGTCGAGCCGGGTACGGACCCGGTGCGCCAGCTCACCGGCCGCCTTGCGGGTGAAGGTCAGTCCCAGGATCTGCTCCGGGCGCACGTACGAGTTGGCCACCAGCCAGACCACCCGCGCGGCCATCGTCTCGGTCTTGCCGGACCCGGCGCCCGCGACCACCAGCAGCGGCTCCACCGGGGCGGCGATGATCGCGGCCTGTTCCCGGGTGGGCGCCGGCAGCCGCAGCAACTTGGCCAGCTCCACCGGCGTGTACCGGGGGCCGGAGTCCGCGAGCCGGGGCGTCGGCGCGGGACCCGCGCCGAACAGGGTGGGCTGGCTCATGAATTCTCCGGGGGACGGACGGTCGGCGGCTCGACCACCTGCCGTCCCTGCCCGGAGACCGGACAGCTGGTCCGCACCGGGCAGACCCGGCACTTCGAGTTGGCGACCGCCGCGAACGTGGCGGCTGCCATCGTATCGGCGGTCCGCCGGACCAGCGCCGTCGCCCAGCCGGCCGCCGGTCCCTCCCCCGCCGCGGGCTGGTTCTGCTCCCGGGCGTCCTTGGCGGAGGTACCGAGCTGCACCAGCGCCGCGCCACCGGACTCGTCGCCGAACTCGGCGAACGCCCCCGCCTCCACCGCAGCCTGGTACGCCCCGAGCTGCGGGTGCTCGGCCAAGTCGCTGCCGGTGACCGCGGTCGACTTGCCGGTCTTGAGGTCGATCACCACCAGCCGGCCGGCCTCGTCGACCTCAAGCCGGTCGACCCGCCCGGTCAGGTCGACCGGGCGCTGCGGATCGTCCAGCCGCACCGCGAACTCGTGTTCGATGGCGAGCAGCCGACGCGGATTGGTGGCCAGCCAACGCAGCAGCTTGTCGACCATCGCCTCGGCGCGCTCCCGCTCGGGGCCGGCCATCCACCGCGCGGCCAGCTCGATCGCGTCGAACCGGGCGGCCACGTAGTCGAGCAGGGCGCCCCGGTCGGCGCTCGCGTCCTCGGCGAGCATCGCGGCGGCGTGCACCAGGTTGCCGACGCCCTGCGCGGTGCTGGTCGGGCCGCTGCCGCCGTGCCGTTCGAGCAGCCAGCGCAGGCTGCACCGCAGCGCGCTCTCCATCGCCGAGGGCGTGACCCGCACCGGGTCCCCGTCGTCGACCAACGGCCGGTCGTCGGAGAGCGCCCGCAGCCCCCACCAGTCGTCGGGGTGCGCGCCGGGCACTCCGGCGGCGGCGAGCCGCGCCAACTCGGTCGCCGCGGCGCGCCGCCGGGCCGCCGACGCGGCCGGGTCGATGACGGCGGTACGCAGCTCGGCGACCAGCGCCGGCAGGGTGAGCGCCCGTGGCGGCCGGGTGACCGGCAGCGCACCGGGCTGGTCCGGCTCGTCGTCTTCGTCGCTCACGGCAGCGCCGTCGCCGGCCGGGCCGGTTCGCGGGCCGGGCGGGCTCGGCGGCACGGTCGGCGGGTCGGGCGGGCCCGGCCTGTCCGGTGGCGGGCCCGGCGGACTCGGCGGTGCGATCGGGCCCAGCTCGTGCAGGAACCGGCTGGGCTGCTCCTCGTGGTCGTCGCCGCCGACCGCCGCCGACGCCACCGCGCTGACCAGCAGGCGGTGTCGGGCCCGGCTGATGGCGACGTGGAACAGCCGGCGCTCCTCGTCGAGCAGCGCCGAGGTCTGACCCACGACGTTGGCGGCGCGGGCGCCGCCGACGGACCGGCCGGCCAGGACGTCGACCAGCCGTTCCGACCCGAGCAGGCTGCCACGCAGGCGCAGGTCCGGCCAGATGCCCTCCTGCACGCCGGCGATCGCCACCAGGTCCCACTCCAGGCCCTTCGCGGCGTGCGCGGTGAGCAGTCGTACCGCCGCGCCCCGGTCGGCGGTCGGCGCGATGGTGTCCGCCGGCAGGTCCTGGGCGAGCACGTGGTCGAGGAAGACCTCGGTGCGCGCGCCCGGTAGCCGGTCGGTGAAGCGGGCCGCCGCGTCGAAGAGCACGAGCACGGCGTCCAGGTCGCGGTCGGCCGCCTCGGCCCGCCGACGCCGGGCCAGGTCGCCCTCGCCGGCCACCGGCCGCCCCTGGGCGATCGCGCCGGCCCAGCGTTCGGCCAGGCCGCTGGCGTCCCACACCTCCCAGAGGACGGTCTCGGCGGTGGCGCCCGGTTGGGCGGCGGCGTCCCGGGCGGTGGCGAGCAGCCCGGCCACCGCCTGGGCCGGCTCCGCCCACCGCCGGTCGATGGTGGCCAGCTCCGTCGGGTCACGCAACGCCTCGACGATCAGCTCGCCGGACGGGCGGCGGTCGCCCCCGGCCAACGCCAGGGCGCGCAGCCCCTGCCGCAGCCGTCGTTCGGCCAGCGGGTCAGCGCCGCCGACCGGCGAGTGCAGCAGCGCGACCGCGGCCTCCTCGTCGAGCCGGTCCGGTTCGAGGGCGCACCGCAGCAGCAGCAACAGCGGCGCCACCGCGGGTTGCAGGTGCAGCGGAAGGTCCTCGCCGTGCACCACGGTCGGGACGCCGGCGGCGTGCAGCGCGCGTCGCAGGGTCGGCAGTTGCAGGGCGGTGGACCGCACCAGCACTGCCATCCGCGACCACGGCACGCCGTCCAGCAGGTGGGCCGAGCGCAGCATGTGGGCCAGCCAGGCGGCCTCGCTGGTCGCCGACCGGAAGGTGTGCACCTCGACCACGCCGGCCGGGGCGTCCGGCAGCGGACGCAGCCGGCGGTGCGCCGTCGGACCACGGAGACGGCGGCCCAGCCGGGCCACCGCGTCGAGCAGAACCGGCCCGGCCCGGTACGACGTGCTCAGCAGCACCTGCGCGGCCGGCGCTCCGGAGGCAGTCCGGAAACGGTGCCGGAAGGTGGACACTCCGGCCGGGTCGGCGCCCCGGAAGGCGTACGTGGAGGAGTCGGGGTCGGCGAAGGCCACGAGCGGCTTGCCACCGCCGGCGATGACCGAGAGCAGTTCGAGTTGGGCGGGGTCGGTGTCGGCCAGCTCGTCGACGTACACGTGGGCGAGGCGGTGGCGCTCGGCGGCCAGCAACTCCTCGTCGCCGCGCAGCAGACCGGTGGCGGCCCGGACCAGTTCGGCGGGGTCGTACGCGATCGAACCCCGGTTGCTGACGTCGCGCAGCGCGAGAACCTCGACGTACTCCCGCAGGAAGCGCGCGGCGGCCGGCCAGTCGGCGCGGCCGAGCTTCTCGCCCAGCCGGGCCAGGTCGCCCGGACCCACACCGCGTTCGGCGGCGCGCATGAGCAGGTCACGCAGTTGACCGGCGAAGGCCCGGGTGCGCAGTGCCGGCCGCAGGTCGGTGGGCCAGCCGACCGGGTCGTCCTCGGGCGCCTCGCCCACCACGTCGAGCAGCTCACGGATGATCAGATCCTGCTCGGGGCCGGTCAGCAGGCGGGGTGACGGCTCGCCGCGCTCGGCGGCGGCGCGACGCAGCAGCCCGAAGGCGTACGCCGGGAAGGTACGCACCAGCGGCTCCCGCAGCACCCGGTAGCCGTCCTGCGCGACCCGGGCCTCGATGCGCTGGCGCAGTGCGGTGGCGCCGCGGCGGCCGAAGGTCAGCACGAGGATCCGTTCGGGGTCGACGCCCTCGGCGATCCGGGCGGCGACCGCCTCGACGAGGGTGCTGGTCTTGCCGGTGCCGGGGCCACCGACGACAAGCATCGGCCCGTCGGTGTGCCCGACGATCTCGGCCTGGACGGGATCGGCGTGCCAGCGCGGGCCCGCCGACCGGGTCGGGTCGGCCGCGACGGCGAGGACGCCACCGTCACCCGGCGCGTCCCCGTCCCCCAGCGCCGGCCCCCCGGGCCGCCGCACCAACCGGTACGACTGCATCACCAAATCCCATCACCCCCCTACGACAGCAACCCCATCCCACGCCGCCACGCCGATCGTGAAGGTGAAGGCACGACACGCCGACGGCCCTGCCGCCACCCTCACGACCGACGAGGTGGCCCGGAGTCAGGGTAGGTGGGACTCCAGCGCCTTCAGGGCCTCGGGGACCGTGGTGACCACGGTCAGCAGGTCGAGGCCGGCCGGTTTGAGGAAGTGCTGGTCGGTGATGGTGTGCAGCCAGTCCAGCAGGGGGCGGTAGAAGCCGTCCGCGTCGATCAGCACCATCGGCTTGGCGTGCAGCGCCAGGGTGGCGGTGGTCCAGACCTCGAACAGCTCGTCCAGCGTGCCGAGGCCGCCGGGCAGGGCGAGGAACGCGTCCGACCTGTCGATCATCAGGGTCTTGCGATCGGCCATCGAGTCGGTGACCAGCAGTTCGTCCGAGGCCAGGTCGGCGACCTCCAGGTCGACGAGCGCCTGCGGGATGACACCCACCGTGCGTCCACCGGCGGACCGGGCGCCGTCGACCACCGCGCCCATCATGCCGACGCAGCCACCGCCGCTGACCAGGGTGTGCCCGCGCCGGGCCAGCTCCGCACCGGTCTCGGTGGCGAGGTCGAGCCAGCGTTGGTCGAGGGTACGGGAGGAGGCGCAGAAGACACAGACGGCCGCCATCAGTTCTCCCGGGGCCGGTCGGCGGCCTGCTCGGCGGCGGCCTGCTGGTCGGCGCCGGTACGCGCCACGGCCTCGTCGCGGACCGCGTCCTGCTCGACTGAGAGCGCCGCCTCGGCCTCGACGATGTGGCGGACGGCGGCGTTGACGTCGTCGGTGAGGCAGATCAGGTCCAGGTCCACCGGGCCGATCTTGCCGCTGGCGGCCATCGTGTCGCGCAGCCAGTCGAGCAGCCCCTGCCAGTAGGCCACCCCCATCAGCACGACCGGGAACCGGGTGACCTTGCCGGTCTGCACCAGGGTCAGCGCCTCGAAGAGCTCGTCCATGGTGCCGAACCCACCGGGCAGCACCACGAACGCCTGGGCGTACTTGACGAACATGGTCTTGCGGGCGAAGAAGTAGCGGAAGTCGATGGCCAGGTCGACCCAGTCGTTGATGCCCTGCTCGAACGGAAGCTCGATGCCGAGCCCGACGGAGAGCCCGCCGGCCTCGGTGGCGCCCCGGTTGGCGGCCTCCATCACGCCCGGCCCGCCGCCGGTGATCACCGCGTAGCCCGCGCGGGCCAGCGCGCCGCCCACCTCCTCGGCCAGCCGGCACTCGGCGGTGTCCGGACCGCTGCGCGCCGAGCCGAACACGCTGACGGCCGGCGGCAGGTCGGCGAGGGTGTCGAAGCCCTCGACGAACTCGGAGAGGATCCGCAGCGCCCGCCAGGCGTCCCTGGTCTTCCAGTCCTCGCGCCCGCGCGAGTCCAGCAGCCGCTGGTCGGCGGTGCTGCTCGGGATCGCCCCCCGGCGCAGCGTGACGGCGCCCCGGTGCCGCTCCCGCCCCGGGCTGCGGCCGGCCTCCCGCCCGTTGTTCTGGCTCATGCAGCAACCGTAGTGGAGCCGCACACCTCGGGGGCGCGGGCTACCGACGCCGGGAAATAGTTCGCGATCAAGGGCAACTATTTGGCTTCCCCGTACGTCTTACTATTCACATACCGGGTATGCCCCGGCGCGCGCCTTCGGGGGAGGAGACAGCGTGATCAGCAACAGCGAGATGATCCGGATCCGTCGACAGATGCAGCGACGGATCCACGATGTGGTGGCCGAGCGCCGCCGCACCCGCGATCTCGACCCCGCCCTGTCGCCCGCCGCCGCCACCACCACGGGATCCGGAGCCGATCAAGAGGTTCGCGCCGCCGACAACGGGCCAGGCTGACGCGAACCTCTTGATCGCCGGAAACGGGGCCGACCGGCCCGACCTGAGCGATTCCGACCGGGTCAGGCCGGCGCGAGCCAGCGGTGCAGCGTCGCCGCGCCGTCCCGGATCTTGCTGATCTCGACGTGCTCGTCCGGGTGGTGGGCGAGGTTCGGATCGCCCGGGCCGAAGTTCAGCGCGGGAATCCCCATGGCCGCGAACCGGGCCACGTCCGTCCAACCCAGCTTGCCGATCGGGGCGGCGCCGACCGCCGCCAGGAACTCCTTCGCCGGGGCGGCGCTGAGCCCGGGCGGGGCGCCCGCGATCGAGTCGGTGACCCGCACCTCGAAACCGGCGAACACCTCACGCAGGTGTGCCTCCGCCTCGGCCGGGGTCCGGTCGGGGGCGAAGCGGTAGTTGACCTCGACCTCGCACAGGTCCGGGATGACGTTGCCGGCCACCCCACCGTTGATGCGTACCGCGTTCATGCCCTCGCGGTAGTCGCAGCCGTCGATGGTGACCCGTCGTGCCTCGTACGTCTGGAGGCGGCGCAGCACCTCCCCGGCGCCGTGGATGGCGTTGACCCCGTGCCAGGAGCGCGCCGAGTGGGCGCGTACGCCGGTGGTGGTGACCACTGAGCGCATGGTGCCCTGGCAGCCCGCCTCGACGATGCCGTACGTCGGCTCCAGCAGCACCGCGAAGTCCGCCTCCAGCCACTCCGGGAACGCCTGGGCGACCAGGTTCAACCCGTTGTAGCGGGACTCGATCTCCTCGGCCTCGTAGAAGAAGTACGTCACGTCGTAGCGCGGCTCGGGCAGCGTCACCGCCAGGTGCAGCGCGTAGGCGGTGCCGGACTTCATGTCGGAGGTTCCGCAGCCGTACATCAGGTCGCCGCGCATGGTCGACGGGAAGTTGTTGTTCAGCGGCACCGTGTCGAGGTGCCCGGCCAGCACGACGCGCTGCGAGCGGCCCAGGTCGGTACGGGCCATCACCGTGTTGCCGTGCCGGTGCGTGGACAGGTGCGGTACGCCCCGCAGCACCTCCTCGACGCAGTCGGCGATCGCCTTCTCGTTGAGGGACACGGACTCTATGTCGACCAGTACGCGGGTCAGCTGCACCGGATCGGCGAGGACCTCGGGGGTCAGCGGGTTCTCCATGGTTCGCACGGTACCTTCAGGTCTGTCAGCGCGAGGAGCGAGCCGAGGCCGGCGTGGCCGCGACCGAGAGGGTTAACAGTGACGTCCGCAGATTCCGCTTGGGGCATCGGCCTGGCCACCGTCACCGCCGACGGGCAGGTGCTCGACACCTGGTACCCGACCGGCAAGCTGGGCCTGGGTGAGCTGCCGCTGATCGCCGGCGAGGACAAGTCGGACGTGCTGGACCTGCCGCCGGGTGCGTTGGGCGACCGGCCGCTGCCCGGTCTGCGTACCGTGCAGGTGGTCACCGTGATCGGCTCGCTGGACGACCCCATCAAGGACGCGTCCGACGCGTACCTCCGGTTGCACCTGCTCTCCCACCGCCTGGTGCGGCCCAACCAGCTCAACCTCGACGGCGTCTTCGGCAAGCTGGCGAACGTGGCCTGGACGTCCGCCGGGCCGTGCCCCCCGGAGCGGGTGGACGAGCTGCGGGTGATCGAGCGGGCCGCGGGCCGCCACCTGTCGGTGTACGGGGTGGACAAGTTCCCCCGGATGACCGACTACGTGGTGCCCTCGGGTGTGCGGATCGCCGACGCCGACCGGGTGCGCCTCGGCGCCCACCTGGCCGCCGGCACGACGGTGATGCACGAGGGCTTCGTCAACTTCAACGCCGGCACGGTGGGCACCTCGATGGTGGAGGGGCGGATCGTGCAGGGGGTGCTGGTCGGCGACGGCTCCGACATCGGCGGTGGCGCCTCGATCATGGGCACCCTCTCCGGCGGCGGCACCGAGAAGGTGAGCATCGGCGAGCGGAGTCTGATCGGCGCGAACGCGGGCGTGGGTATCTCCCTCGGCGACGACTGCGTGGTCGAGGCCGGCTGCTACATCACCGCCGCCTCCAAGATCACGCTGCCGGACGGCCGGGTGGTCAAGGGCCGGGAGCTGTCCGGCGTCGACGGCCTGCTGTTCTGGCGCAACTCGGTGACGGGCGCGCTGGAGGCCCGCCCGCGCACCGGCCGCGGCATCGAGTTGAACGCCGCCCTGCACGCCAACGACTGACGTACCCGCCGGGTCCGCGGCGCTCGGCCGCGGACCCGACGGGGGTACGCCTCAGCGCAACCGGTAGGCCTGGATGATCCGCTGCGTCACCGTGTTACCGGCGGCGTCCCGGGCGGTGGCCCGCAGCGACACGTGGCCCTTGCCGGCCGGATGCCGCAACAGTGCCGACCAACCATCGGCCGAGGTACGGACCAGCTTCGCCTTGTCCCAGGTCTTCCCGCCGTCGTACGAGACGTCGACGGTGAGCCCCTCCACCGGGGAGGCCGGAGCGCCCGGCTGGCGCTGCACCCGCACCGGTACGACGAAGCTCCGCCCGGCCGGAGCGCTGCCGTCGACGCGCAGCGGCGGCGCGAAGCGCACCGCCATCAGCGGCAGGCGGGCCGGCGTGTCACCGGCGACGTGCCGGGACCGGAAGGTCCAGCTCGATTCCACCTCGGTGCTCAGGTCGGTGAAGCTCCGCTTCGATGACGTGACGAGCCGGTAGTCCGCCGCGGCCGGCGGCACGGTGAACTCCCCGTAGCCGGCGTACTCGCTCTCGCCGACCAGCTTGCCGTCGCGCCAGAGCTTGGTGTGCTCGCTGTCGTTCAACGAGCCGCCCGGGTGACCGGCCGCGTCGCTGAAGATCGGCAGGTCGACCGCGATGGTGTCGCCGGCCCGGGTGAGGCTCTGGTACGGCCAGCGCGGGTTCGGGAAGGACGGCCCGAACGGCGCCTGGTTCCAGATCTCCTGGACCGTCCGCCCGGCCCGGTACGCGGTGGGGACGGAAAGGAGCACGGCCTGCGGGTTCAGCCAGCCGTCCTCGCCCCGGGTGCCGAAGTAGATGTCCGACTCCCACTGCACGCCCCGGGTGTTGTAGTACTCGACCCGCTGACCGGGCACGCTCGTGGGCAGGACCAGCGTGGAGCCACCGACGTTGTACTCCAACACGGGGTACACGGAGCGCTCAGCGTCCATGCCCGCGTAGGCACCGAGGAACCGGTGCACGACGGCGGCCAAGTCGCTCCGGCGGTAGTCACGGACGAACCCGGTGGGCATCCGACCGGGGATCGCTTCGGCCAGCGCGTACAGGTATGGGCTGTCGGGCGTGCCCGGCTTGATCCACTGGCTGCTGACGGTGGAGACGAACTGGTCGGCGGAGACCGTCTTGCCGAGCTGACCGCTGGTCAGACCGGTGAAGGTGTCCGCCCAGAGTCCGATCCCGTACCCACTGCCGTCGGCAGCCGTGAAGTTGCCGCTGACGTCGATCAGTTCCGGGGCGGCGTTACGGTCCGGAATGGTGGTCCGGACCGGTTTGGCCCGGCGGGCATCCACGACGATCCGGGTGTCCCGCTCGATCGTCAACACGGGCTGCATCAACAACGACATCCCGCGTTGCTCGTCCTCCGGCCCCGGCTCGAAGACCAGGCCGCTGAGGCCGTAGTGCCCCTTGGGCACCCGCACGGTGGCCACCCCATCGGAACTGAAGAGGTCCCAGGCGCCGAAGGTGTCCATCCCGACCAGCGTGCTCCAGTGGTCGGCGGTACGCGCGCCCGCGCGGTTCAGGTGTTCCACGGTCAGCGTGTAGCTCTCCACCTCCCGGTTCACGGCCAGCGGCGTCACGGCGACGGCCGACCCCGCGCGGGCCACGATCCGGCCGGTCCAGTAGCCGTCGGCGTCGCCGATCCGGGTGTCCGTGGTGACGGTCGTGGCGGCCGTGCCACCCGCCGGTACGGTGAGCTGGCTGGCGCCCAACTGGAAGAGACCGGCCGGCAGCGCTCGACCCCCCGGGCCGGCGCCCTCGACGCTCAGATCCACGGTGACCGGGGCCGGACCGTCATTACGCCAGGTCACCGTCCGGGTGACCGGGGTGTCGTCGTTGTGCGGCCAGAGCGTACGCCCGAACGAGACGCTCACCGGGTCGGTGGTGATCTGCTGGGTGATCGCGTGGGCGACGTCGACGCGCCCGGCGCCCTGCTGGTAGGCGGTCTGCTCCGGGTGCGGCTTGGCGGCGGCCATCAGGGTGGCCTTGAGCCGGTCGGCCCGCCATCCCGGGTGCTGCTGGGCCAGCAACGCGGCCGACCCGGCGACGTGCGGGGTGGCCATCGAGGTGCCGGAGAGCGTGACGTACCGGTCCCCCACCGGATCACCGATGACGCCGTTGGCGGACTTCGCGGCGACGATGTCGACGCCGGGTGCGGTGATGTCGGGCTTCAGCGCGTCGTCACCGACCCGGGGACCCCGGCTGGAGAACTCAGCCAACTCGTCGTCGCGATCCACCGCGCCCACGGCGAGCCCGGCGTCGGCGCTGGCCGGGGAGCCGACCGAGCCGTCCGAGCCGTCGTTCCCCGCGGCGAGGACGAACAGCGTGCCGGTCTGCGCGGTCAGGGTCTGCACCGCCTCTTCGAGCGGGTCGACCTCCGGCGTGTCCCAGCCGCCGAGGCTCATGTTGATGACGGCGGCCTTCTTCTCCACGGCGGCCCACTGCATGCCGGCGAGGATCGCCGAGTCGGGGCAGCCCTGGTCCTCACAGACCTTGCCGTCCAGCAGCGTCGCGTCCGGTGCCACACCCCGGTAGCGGCCGTCGGAGGCCGCGCCGGAACCGGCGATGGTCGAGGCCACGTGCGTGCCGTGGCCGACGGTGTCCCGGGCGTCGGCGACCTCGGTGAAGTTGCGCGCCTCGGCCACCTTGCCGGCCAGGTCCGGATGGGTCGCGTCGACGCCGGTGTCCAGCACGGCCACGGACACGCCCTTGCCGGTGAACCCGGCCGACCAGGCGGCGGGCGCCCCGATCTGCGGCACGCTGTGGTCGAGGGCCACCCGTCGACGGCCGTCCAACCAGATCCGCTCGACGCCCCCCGCCGCGCCGAGCCGAGCCGCGCTGGAGCCGGTGCTGACCGCCGCCCAGACCGCGCCGAGGGAGGACTTGTCGCTGGTGAGGGCGGCGCCGTCGATCGCCGGTAGGTCGCGGACCACCCGGGTGCCGGGCAGCGTGGCCGGCGCTCGCCGGGCGGCGTCCGTCGAGCCGTACGACACCAGCAGCGGCAGCGTCTTGCGGTGGGTGTCGTCGTAACCCGCCTCGATCAGCCCGGTGACGTCGAAGAGTCGCCGGTCCACCCGACCCGAGCGCAGCAACGGCAGCGCGTCCGTCGGCAGCACCGAGAGGCGTCCTCTCTCGCGCTGGACCAGGAACTGCACAGCTGCACGGCCGGGGCCGGGCTGGGCCGAGGCGCCGGATGCGGTGACGGTGACGCGGTCACCGGTGATCAGCGTGACGGTGGTCGAGCGCTCGGGGCTGGTTCCGAGCGCAGTGGACTGTCGGTCGGCGCCGCCCGGTGCGGCGGGCGCGGCGGTCGCGGCTGAGGCGGGAGCCGGCGCGGCGAGCGCCAGCACCGACACGAGGCCGAGAGCGGCCAATCTTCTTCCCTGGTGCAACGTTTCCTCCTGGTCGTGCGTCCTGATTGATAGGAGTCGCATTGACAACCCAGAATTGCATACCGAGTATGCAAAAAGAAGTCGAAAATACGACGAACCTGCCACGGGACACCGCGCCCCGCCGGCATCATCGACCGGGTGACCTCCATGAAGGACCGGATGCTGGCGGGTGAGCCCTACCTGGCCGACGACCCCGAACTCGTCGCCGACCTGGACCGGGCCGCCCGCCTGATGGAACGCTTCAACACCAGCTCAGCGGCCGACCCGGCGGCCCGGCTCGCGGCGCTGCGCGACCTGCTCGGCGACCTGGGCGACGACACCTGGGTCCGGCCGCCGTTCTACTGCGACTACGGCTGGAACATCCGGATCGGGCCGCGCAGCTTCGTCAACTACCACGCGGTCTTCCTCGACGTCGCCCCGATCACCCTCGGCGCGGACGTCCAGGTCGGACCGAACGTGCAACTGCTCACCCCGACCCACCCGGTGCAGCCCGGCCCACGCCGCGACAAGTGGGAGGCCGCGAAGCCGATCACCATCGGCGACAACGCCTGGCTCGGCGGCGGCGCGATCGTCCTGGCCGGGGTCGCGGTCGGCGCGAACACCGTGGTCGGCGCGGGCGCCGTGGTCACCCGGGACCTGCCCGCCAACGTCGTCGCCGTCGGCAACCCGGCCCGACCGGTCCGCGACCTCGACTAGGGCGTGTGTCGAAGTCCTGGGTCGAGCCGAGGCGGAGTCCAGGCGGCGGTCCGGCAAGGCGGAGATGGGCTCGGATACCGGTGTTGTATCCGGGTCCATCTCCAACGCCGCCGGCCGTCGGCTGGGCCCGCCGCAGGCCGGCCAAGGGCTTCGACACACGCCCTAGTCCCGCAGGCGGACCACCAGGTCGGCGTGCACGGCCGTCGGGGTGATGAGAGCCGCGTTGGCCTCGTCGCTGCCCAGCGCCCAGGTCCGGGCCTCCTCCGGCGAACGCCCGTACGCCTCGTGCCGGGCGGTCAACCGGCCCTGGCGCAGCTCGGCGTCCAGGTCGAGGAACCACACCTCGTGCAGCAACGTCCGGACCTCCTGCCACGGAAAGTCCGGCACCAGCAGATAGTTGCCCTCGGTCACCACGAGGCGAACCGACGGCGGCACCTCGATGGCCCCGGCCACCGGCTCCTCCACCTCTCGGCGGAACTCCGGCGCGTACACCGAGGTCGGCTCCAGCCGGCGCAACCGGCGCAGCAGCGAGACGTACCCGTTGGCGTCGAAGGTGTCGATCGCGCCCTTGCGGTCGGCGCGGCCCAACCGTTCCAGCTGCGTCTGCGCCAGGTGGAAGCCGTCCATGGGCACCAGCCGCGCGCTCGCCCCGACCTCGGCGACGATCCGCTCCGCCAGGGTGGACTTTCCCGCACCGGGCGCCCCGGTGATGCCGAGCAGTTGCCGCGGGCCGGCGTCGGCCAGTGACCGTGCCCGCGCCACCATCTCGTCGATGGCCAGCACCCGGGCCGGCGGCATCAGTCGAGCACCGGTTCGCTGATCGTGAACCGCGCCTGCACCGCCGCCTGCACGGTCTGCGGTTGCGGGTCCAACTCCAGCTCGGGAACACCACCGCCGGCACCGCCTCCGACGTCGAACGCCGCGCGGGCGAACATCGGCCGGTCGGCCGGACCGGAGTCGGCCAGCTCGATGAGCGCGGTGACCCGGGCGCCCAACGCCTCGGCGTACTCCCGGGCACGCAGCAACGCGTCGCCGATCGCGGCGTGTCGCGCCTCGCGGTACGCCGGACTGTCCGGGCGCAGCTCCCACCAGGGGCCGGACACCTGGACCTGATCCTGGTCGGCGAGCCGGAGCATCAGCTCACCGAGCGCGGTGAAGTCGGTGACCGTCACGTTGGTGGTGACGCTGCCGAGCCAGCCCACCACACGCTCACCCGAGCGCTTGGTCTGCGGCCGGACCCACAGGTCGCCGGTCTCCCGTCGGGCCACCGCCGGCTCGGAGCCGTCCAGCAGCACCCGGACGGCGGCTGCCCCCTCGGCCAGCTGGGTGAGCGTCGCCTCCCGGTCCCGGCCGCGGGCCGTCACGGTCACCGCGAACCGGGCCAGTTCGGGCTGCACCTCCCGGGTCGCCTCGCCGCGCACCTGCACCACCGGGCCGTCCGTCGCCATGCCTGTCAGCTTAGGGCCTGTTTCATGAGGGCGGTCGAGCCGAGGCGGAGTCCGGGCGGCGATCCGGCAAGGCGCGGTGACGTCCGGATACCGGTGTTGTATCCGGACGTCACCGCAACGCCGCCGGGTGCCGTCCGGGCCCGCCGCAGGCCGGCCAGTCCTGATGAAACAGGCCCTAATCAGCCAGCGGCAGCAGTGCCGGGTAGGAGACGACGTCCGGACCGACCCGGCAGCCGGTCAGATGGCCGCCGGCAACACCCAGTTCGCGCAGCCAGGCCACCTCGACGGTGTGGTCGCCGTCGGCCGGGAACTCCCGGTCCGCCGCGGCGAACCGCCGGTTCCGCAGCGCCGACCGCGCCGCGCCGGCCTGCGCGTACCGGGCGGTCAACCCCGTCGCGTCGGCGGACCGCAACGCGTCCGCCAGCTCATCCAGGAGTACGCGCACCTCGGCCAACTCGTCCAGCACCCGCGCCCGGTTGCCGAGCAGCATGTTGGCCGTCCGCTCGGCCGGCGTCCCGGCGACCCGGGTGCCATCGGAGAAGCTGCCCGCGGCCAGCGCCAACACCGCGTCACGCAGCGGCGACCGCTGCGTCGCACCGGCCAACGCGCCGGCCAGCAGGTGTGGAACGTGCGAGGCGAGCGCGGCCACCGAGTCGTGCGCGGCCGGGGACATCGGCACCACCCGGGCGCCGAACAACTCCACCAGGAGCCCGGCGAGCCAGCGGAAGGCGAGCGTCGCCGCGCCCGGCGCCGGGCAGAGCACCCAGGCGGCCCCGGCGAGCAGCGTCGAAGAGGCCGCCGCCAGGCCGGCGGACTCCGCGCCCGCCATCGGATGCCCGGGTACGAAACGCTCGGTGAGCCCGAGCCGGTCGGCAGCCTCGGCCACCTCGACCTTGGTGCTGCCCACGTCGGTGAGCACACAACCCGGCGCGGTCAGCTCGGCCACCTGCGCCAACGTCCGGGCAAGGGTGGGCAGCGGACCGCAGAGGAAGACCAGATCCCGACCGGCGACGGCCTCCTCGACGGCGTCCGGTGCCGACACACCGCACGACCGCATGCTCTCCCGGGTGGCCGGATCGGGATCCCAGCCCGCCACGTCGAGGCCCGCGTCGCGCAGCCGCAACAGCACCGAACCGCCGATCAGACCGGTGCCGACGACCGCCACCCGCGTCCGGGCGTACGCCCCGCCGGCCGCGGGTTTCCGGTCGTCCACCTCCGGGCCTGACCCGGCGGCCTCGCGGCGCTGGTCGCCCGTCTCGCGGCGCTGGTCGCCCGTCTCGCGGCGCTGGTCACTCGGTGGCGTGGCGGTACCGGCGTCCGGCGTCGGGACGGTCCTGCCGTCGGTCATCGCCGGACGCCCCGGTCAGGCCCGCAGCCGACCGGCGACCGCGGCGACGTGCTCGTCGGACTCGGTGAAAGCCACCCGCACGTACCGCTGGGCGGCGGGGCCGTAGAACGCGCCGGCCGCGACCAGGATGCCGCGCCGGGCCAGCCAGTCGACGGTCTGCCAGCAGTCCTCGTCGCGGGTGAGCCAGAGGTAGAGGCCCGCCTCCGAGTGCTCGATCGTGAAACCGGCCTCGGTGAACGCGGCGCTCAGCACCTCGCGCCGGGCACGGTAGCGCTCCCGCTGCTCGACGGCGTGCCCCTCGTCCTGCAGGGCGGCCACCATCGCGGCCTGCACCGGCGCGGGCACGATCATTCCAGCGTGCTTACGGACCTTCAGCAGCTCGGCGACGAGGGCCGGATCGCCGGCCACGAACCCGGCTCGGTAACCGGCGAGGTTGGACCGCTTGGAGAGCGAGTGCACGGCCAGCACACCGGTGTGGTCGCCACCGCAGACCTGCGGAGACAGCACCGAGACCGGCTCGGCCGACCAGCCCAGCGGCAGGTAACACTCGTCGCTGGCGACCACCGCGCCACGCTCCCGGGCCCAGTCGACGACCTTGCGCAGGTGCGCGGCGGGCAGTACCCGGCCGGTCGGGTTACCGGGCGAGTTGATCCAGACCAACCGGACCCGCGAGGTCGGCCCGACCGAGGTGAGCGAGTCGGCGCGGACCACGGTGGCGCCGGCCAGCCGGGCACCGTCCTCGTACGTCGGGTAGGCGATCGACGGCACGACGACCACGTCGCCCGGGCCGATGCCGAGCAGGGTGGGCAGCCAGGCGACCAGCTCCTTGGAGCCGATGGTCGGCAGCACACCGAGACCGTCGACGCCCGCGCCACAGGCCCTGGCCACCCACGCGGCGATCGCGTCGCGGAGCGCCGGGGTGCCGGCGGTCAGCGGGTAGCCCGGCGCGTCGGACGCGTCAGCCAGCGCCTGACGGATCACCGCCGGGACCGGATCGACCGGCGTACCCATGGAGAGGTTGATCAGGCCCTCCGGATGCGCCGCGGCCAGGGTGGCCGCGGCGTCCAGGGTGTCCCAGGTGAACTCGGGTAGCCGTGCCGAGACCGGCGCGGGCCGGTTCAGTGGCCCTCGCCGCGCGGCGGCTGCGCGGCGACGAAGGTCGCGTCCTTCTCCACCTTGCCAATCTTCGAGGCGCCTCCGGGCGAGCCCAGGTCCTCGAAGAACTCGTAGTTCGCGCCGGTGTAGTCCTTCCACTGCTCCGGGACGTCGTCCTCGTAGAAGATCGCCTCCACCGGGCAGACGGGCTCACAGGCACCACAGTCGACGCACTCGTCGGGGTGGATGTAGAGCATCCGGTTGCCCTCGTAAATGCAGTCGACCGGGCATTCCTCGATGCATGCCTTGTCGAGCACATCCACGCACGGCTCGGCGATGATGTAGGTCACCGGTCTTCTCCTCCGCAAGACGCGCCGCGATCTCCCGCGACGGTAAGAGCCTAGTATCTCGCCGGGGAGGGGGTCGATCGTGCTCCGACAGCAGGATGTGGGACATCGGATCGTAGTCCGGCGGATTGTGGGGATTCGCGAAGGCCGCCCGCTGTTCAGCGACGCCCTCGGCGAGCTGGTCGAGCTGAGCGAGACTCATCTCACCCTCGCCACGGCGCAAGGTCCGCTGCGCGTGCCGGTGGCGCAGGTGCACCGGGCGAAGCGGGTACCGCCGACCCGCCGGCCGACGGCCGCGGCGGTGGTGGCGCTGGAACGGGCCGCCAACGAGGCGTGGCCCGCCCCGACCCGAGGCCGACTCGGTGACTGGCTGCTGCGCTCGGCCGAGGGCTGGACCGGCCGGGCCAACTCGGCCCTGCCCATCGGCGATCCCGACCGGCCGTTGCCGGCGGCCGTGGACGCGGTCGAGCGCTGGTACGCCGAACGGGGTCAGCCCGCGATGATCAACACGCCGCTGCCGCTCGCCGCGCCGGTCGGCGCCGAGCTGGACGAGCGCGGTTGGACCACCCGCCCACCGACCCTCGTCCAGACCACGCCCCTGCCCCTCGACGCCCTCGCGCTCGGTGGGCCGGGCGCCGCGGTCGTCGAGGTGGTGACCGCGCCGAGCGAGGACTGGCTCGCCATCGCGGCCGGCCGCAAGGGCGGCCTACCGGATGCCGCCCGGCACGTGCTCACCGCCGTGGACCAGGTCCGCTTCGCCCACGGGTACGTCGACGGCGCGCTGGCGGCCATCGGCCGGGCAACGGTGACCGGCCAGGGCCGATGGCTGGGCCTCAGCCTGATCGAGGTGGTGCCGGCCGCCCGCCGGCAGGGGCTGGCCCGCCACGTGATCGGCGCGCTGGCCGCCTGGGGCGGATCGGCGGGCGCGACCCACGCGTTCCTCCAGGTGGAGCAGCGCAACACGCCAGCCATCGCCCTCTACCGAACGCTGGGCTTCACCACCCACCACACCTACCTGACGCGCGTCGCCCCGAGCTGACCCCCACTCGTCGATCTTGCACTTTCTGCGGCGACATAAAGGGCATCTGCCCTCATATCGACGACCGAAAGTGCAAGATCGACGCGAGGTTCTGGCTGGCGCGAGGCGCGAGGGCGTCAGCGGCGGACTACCCGGCGGGGCTTGGCGGCCTTGACCTCGGCGTACCGCTTGAGCTGCTGCGAGCGGTGGTCGAGACCGAGGGCGGTCGCCACCAGGTAGCCGCCCAGCGCGCCGAGGCCGGTGGCGAGCAGGTAGAGCCAGATCTGGGCGAAGAACGTCCCCGCGCCACCGGCGAACGGGCTGTGGCCGACGAGCAGCGGCCCGACCAACACGGTCAGGGCCATGGCGATCAACACCACGACCGTCACGTCGCCCGCCCAGACGGCCAGCGGCCGGGCGCGTCCCCAGCGAAAGGCGACCACGGCCAGGGTCAACCCGATCACCACGAACATCACCAGTGTGACCCGGTCGGCCGCAGCGTCGTCGCCGTCGAAACCGAATCGGGTGATCAGCCGGGCAACCACGTTGACCGCGAACAACGCTCCCGCGAGCACCCCGACATCACGCCACCGTCTGTCCATCGCACGACCTCCTGCCGTACGCCCCTCGTCGCGGGGCCGCTTCCCTGGCAGGAATATCTACCACTCGTAGCTGTGTGACGTCACCAGCCGCCGAGGGTGGACGGCGGGGCGAGGACCTGCCGGAAGCCCATCACGGCGAACGTCATCGCGCCGGCCACGATCATCGCCAGGCCGACCCAGTTGTCGCCGGCCAGCAGCAGGTCGCCCTCGGTGGTGCGGATGGCCGCCACCGCCATCAGGGCGAACCACGGCACCGCCGGCAGCGCCACCGCCCAGCGACGGCCGACCGTCTCGTGCGCGAACCAGCTCAGCAGGATGTTCGCGCCGACGGCGAGCAGCGCCGAGAAGCCGATGAGCTGCCCGCCGACCCGGACGGTGGCGAGTAGCAGCTCCAACACCCCGGTCACCACACCGGCCACCACCACGACGATCGCGCCGGCCACCCGTAGGCCCAGGTCCAGCAGACGCGGCGGCGGCCCCGCCGGCGGCGGGGCGTCCTCATCGTTCACGACCGACATCGGCGCGGCGGGCAACGTCACCGGAGACCGGCCGCCGCGACCGGGGAGCGGTCCGCGTCGGCCACGTCCGGCAGCCCGGCGAAGAGGTCTTCCTCCCAGCCGTACGGGCCGAAACCCGGCCCCTTCGCGCCGACGGCGAGGGTGAAGAACTCCACACCCATGAACTCGCCGCCGAAGTTGCCCGCGATCGAGTAGAGCCACGAGGTGGCCGGGATCTGGGTGCCGTGTGCCCGCATCGCCGCCTCCTTGGCCGCGTGCTGGTCGGTGCCGTCGATCCGGGCGGCGATCTGCTCGTCCGGAGTGCCGAAGGGCAGCTCGGCCAGGTCCTGGATGCCGGCGAACGGATTGTCCGAAGATTCGGCGAAGTGCGACATGCCGGCCTCCAGCACGCTGAGCGGCATGGCCGTCCAGTAGACCTTGGCCGGGGC
Organism: Micromonospora sp. NPDC049359; assembly: GCF_044466585.1. Classification (NCBI taxonomy): domain Bacteria; kingdom Bacillati; phylum Actinomycetota; class Actinomycetes; order Micromonosporales; family Micromonosporaceae; genus Micromonospora; species Micromonospora sp. NPDC049359. The sequence goes on from NZ_JBITMW010000008.1 coordinate 133,165, forward strand.
GCAGCCCTCGAGAGCGGCCAGCTCGACGGCGCGCATCGCCACCCGGTGTGCCTGGATGTGGTCGGGGTGGCCGTAGAAGCCGTTCGGGTCGTAGGTGACCAGCACCTGCGGACGTACCTCTCGCATGATCTCCACCAGGTGCCCGGCGGCCTCGTCGAGGTCGGCCTGCCAGAAGGCCCGGGGGTGCTCGTTCGTCGCGAGGCCCATCATCCCCGAGTCGCGGTAACGACCGGCGCCGCCCAGGAAACGGTGGTCGGCGACGCCGAGCGCCGCGCAGGCGGCCGCCAGCTCCGCGATCCGGTACCCGCCGAGCTGGTCGGCCTCGGCGGCGGCGAGCTGCGCGAGCGCCGGTACGTGGATCTCGCCCTCCTCGCCGAGCGTGCAGGTCACCAACGTGACGTGCGCGCCGGCGGCGGCGTAGTGGGCCATGGTCGAGCCGGTGCCGATCGACTCGTCGTCAGGGTGCGCGTGGACCAGCAGCAGGCGGCGGTCGGGCAGCGTCGTCACGACGGTCACTCTAACCGGCGGTACGGTCCGGGAGTCGTTGGACGCGTCCGCCCAGGTCGGCCACATCACGCCCGGCGCGGCTCTACGATTTGGCCTGTGGACTTTCCGGAGCTGGCCGCCCGTACCCGCCGGTTCAGCCACGGCGCGCCCCGGGCTGTCTCCGTGGCCGCGGACGGCTCCCGGGTGATCTTCCTGCGCTCGGCCGGTCCGGAGGATCCGGCGGACGCGCTCTGGCTGCTGGACGTGGCGACCGGCGAGGAACAGCTCGTGGCCGACCCGGCGGCCCTGCTGGGCGACGACGGCGACGTCCGGGCGCTCACCCCCGGCGAGCGGGCGCTGCGGGAACGGCTCCGGCTCAGCGCCGCCGGCATCGGCTCGTACGCGTTGGACGCCGTCGGCCGGGTGGCCGTGTTCGCGCTGGCCGGCCGCCTGTTCCGGGCGGATCTGGTGCACGGCGACGTGGTGGAGGTGGCCACCGTCGGTCCGGTGCTGGACCCTCGACCCGATCCGACCGGCGAGCGCCTGGCCTACGTGACCGACGCGGCCGAGGGGGTACGCCGGGGTGAGCTGCGGGTGATCGACGCCGACGGCGCCGACACGCTGCTGGCCGGCGAGGACGCGGGCGTGAGCTGGGGGTTGGCCGAGCACATCGCGGCCGAGGAGTTCGGCCGGTACCGGGGCTACTGGTGGGCCCCGGACGGGCGCATGGTGCTTGCCGCCCGCGTGGACGAGTCCCGGCTGGACCGCTGGCACCTGCACGACCCGGCCGAGCCAGGCAGTCCGCCGACCGCCGTCGCGTACCCCCGGGCCGGCGGCCCCAACGCCGAAGTGAGCCTGCACCTGCTGGACCTCGACGACGGCTGGGTCGACGTGCACTGGGACCGGGAGACCTACCCGTACCTGACCGGGGTGAGCTGGGGTGAGGGCAGTCCGCTGATCACCGTGCTGCGCCGCTCGCAGCAGCACGGGCTGGTCCTCGCGGTGGATCCGCGTACCGGTGAGACGCAGGTCCACGCCGAGCTGGCCGACCCGCGCTGGGTGGAGCCGATCGCCGGTACCCCGGCGCACCTGCCCGACGGCCGGGTGCTGGTCGGGGGCGAGTTGGCCCACGACGGGTACGACGCGCGGTGCCTGTTCGCCGACGGCACGCTGCTCACCCCACCCTCGCTGTACGTGCGGCGGGTCGTCGGTCGACTGCCGGCCGTCAGCGGTCCCGCCGACCTGCTGGTGGAGGCGAGCGACGGCGAGCCCAGCGAGCGGCACCTGTTCCGGGTCCGTACGACGATCGGCGGCGGGGTGGACGCCCGGCGTATCACCACCGACTCGGGCTGGCACACCGCTGCTGTCGGCGGGGACGTGCTGGTGGTCGGGACGGCGTCGCTGGACCACGCCGGGGTGCGCTGGACCGTGTCGCGCGGCGGCCAGGAGCTGACCGAGCTGCGGTCGTTGGCCGCCGAGCCGCCGTACTCGCCGCTGCCGCTGCTGGAACGGGTGACCGACCGGCGGTTGCCGGCGGCGGTGCTCTACCCGGACAACCACGTGACCGGCCGGCGGCTACCGGTGCTGCTCGACATCTACGGCGGCCCGGGGCACCAGGAGGTGGTGGCGGCGCGGGCCGCGTGGTTGGAGCGGCAGTGGTGGGCCGACGCCGGGTTCGCCGTGGTCACGATCGACAACCGGGGTACGCCGGGAGTGGCCCCCTCGTTCGAGAAGGCGATCCACCGACGGTTGGCCGACGTGATCCTGACCGACCAGATCGACGCGCTGACCGCGCTCGCCGGCAAGCACCCGGACCTGGACCTCGGTCGGGTGGCCATCCGCGGCTGGTCGTTCGGCGGGTGGCTGGCCGGGTTGGCGGTGCTGCGTCACCCGGAGCTGTTCAAGTGCGGCATCGCCGGCGCCCCGGTGACCGACTGGGCGTTGTACGACACCGCGTACACCGAGCGGTATCTCGGCCTGCCGGAGGACGGCATGGACGTGTACGCGCACCACTCGCTCATCGAGTTGGCCGCCGAGCCGGTCACCGGCCCGGACCAGGCCCGCCCGTTGCTGCTGGTGCACGGTCTGGTCGACGACAACGTGGTGGCCGCGCACACGCTGCGACTGTCGGCGGCGCTGCTGTCCACCGGCCGGCCGCACGCCGTGCTGCCGCTGACCGGCGCCACCCACATGGCCGCGAACGGCACCGCCGAGCGGCTGCTCCCGCTGGAACTGGAATTCCTGCGTACGCATCTGCGCTGAGCGGCATTCCGCACATCGAGCCCACGGCCGCATGCCATGCTGATCGAAGGCGGGACCCGACGGCGCAATTTCCGGGGTGATACCGCGTTTCGCTATCCCGAAAGGAATCCAGGATGGTTGGCATCGCCCAGAAACCCTCGGTCGCCGCCGTCCAGGAGGGCGAATTTCCCGTCACGCACTTCCGAACCGCGACCGTGAACGGGATCGACATCTTCTACCGCGAGGCCGGGCCGGCCGACGGTCCCGCGGTCCTGCTGCTACACGGCTTTCCCACGGCGTCCTCGCAGTTCCGCCACCTGATTCCCCTGCTCGCGGACCGGTACCGGGTGATCGCGCCGGACCTCCCGGGTTTCGGCCACAGCGCCAGCCCGGACCGGTCGACGTTCGACTACACGTTCGCCAACTTCGCCGACCTGATGCACGGCCTGATCGACCAGCTCGGCGTGGACCGTTACGCGCTCTACTGTTTCGACTACGGAGCGCCGACCGGATACCGGCTGGCCCTCAAAGGGCCCGAGCGGATCAGCGCGCTCATCGTGCAGAACGGCAACGCGTACGAGGAGGGCCTGAGCGAATTCTGGAATCCGATCAAGGCCTACTGGGCGGAGAAGACCGACGAACGCCGACAGGCGATCGCGTTCATCCTCAGTTCCGACGCGGTGCGGTCGCAGTACACCCAGGGGGTGCGGGACCTCAGCCGGCTCGACCCCGACCGGTGGATCCACGACGAGACGCAGCTCGCCCGCCCCGGGAACGCGGACATCCAACTCGACCTGTTCTACGACTACGGCAGCAACGTCGCGCTGTACCCCGAGTTCCAGGCCTTCTTCCGCGACCACCAGCCACCGACGCTGGTGATCTGGGGCAAGAACGACATCGTCTTCCCGCCCGATGGCGCCCACCCCTATCAGCGTGACCTGCCGTCGGCCGAGTTCCACCTGATCGACACCGGCCACTTCCTGCTGGAGGACAAGCTCGACGTCGCCGCGCCGATGATCCACGACTTCCTCGACCGCTCGATCGGTCGCTCCTGACCCGCAGTGGTGACGACGCCGCAGGGCCCCTTTTAGACAGCGCTGTCTAAAAGGGGCCCTGCCCGCTCAGCAGTGGATCCGCGCGGGTGGTGGCGCGGACTGCGGTCAGCCCTTGGGGCTGGGGCCGAAACGGTTCGCACCCGGCGTGCTGTCCTGCACGAAGAACACGATCAGGACGATGGCGCCGATGAGCGGGATCAGGGCGATCAGCAGCCACCACCCCGTCTTGTCGGTGTCGTGCAGGCGTCGTACCGCGACGGCCAGCGTCGGCAGCAGCAGCGCCAGGGAGACGACGAGGCCGATGAAGCCGCTCGACGAACCGTCCACGAAGTTCAGTCCCAGCGCGCTGTCCAGGACGGAGGTGACAATGCTGACAAGGACAGTGAACAGGGCGAACCACCAGTACTCGGACCGGCGGGCCCGACCCGCGAAGCCGACGTACTGACTGAGAACCGATTTGATCGCGGCATTGAAGGACACAGCTATCTCCCGTTGGGTGAGGGGCTTGCAAGCTCAACGCGGAGGCAGCCAAGCAGATCGATCTGGCGGGGGCAACGGCCGAGCGGCCGGATAGCGGTAGCTACAGCGCCTGACTGTCGGCGGTATCGGCGGCTACAGGCTCCCCGACTCCGGCCAGTGGGACCAGTGTGTGTTCGGGTGCGCTCTCGGCGCGTAGAGCGTGCGATCGCCGGTCGCCAGGACATCGGCGATCTGGCGGAACGTCTCGGACTGGCTCGGACGTGAGCCACCGGCCAGGTCAGGGTGGTGCCATTCGTCCAGCCGCAGAACCTCGGGCAGGTCGACGGGGACTCGGCGTCGCAGTTCCCGTTCGTCCGCCAGGAGAAGCTCGCGGTGACGCGGAACAAGCCGACGCAGTACGTCGATGAGATCCTCACCTGATTCGGCGGCAACGGCGATGTCCTGACCGCGAAGCACCAAGGGCCCTCCCCGGTAGGTCTCCGGCTCCTCCGAATCCTCTATCTCGTCCCAGTTGTCGACCCGATCGAGAAAGTCGCCGTTGTCGGTGCCAGGTTCGCCGCTGGTCAGGCAGTTGCCGAACACGAAGAGCACGTCGGTGAGGTTGCCGGCCCGTGGCGAGTAGCCGATCGTCTCGACGATGAGAGCCCATCGCCCCGCGTCCCGATATCCGTGCAGCCGAGCGTCGACGGCGTAGGAGTAGCCATTGTCGAGGTCCGGAAACCGGAACTCTTCGGCTGCGGCGTCGAGCTGTTCGAGGATGTCGGTCGAGCGCACAGCCGAGCACTGTAGTGCCTAACGCGGTGACCGTGGAACAGACCGATCCCGCCGGCTACTACCGCGGAGCCCGTTACCACGGCGCCATCCAGCTTCTGGTGGAACCGACGGGCAGGCGGATGGCCGGAAAATGGGTCGGATTCGGCAAGGACATGGACGTCAACACCGGCCCATGGGAACTGACCTTTCGCGATGCCTCCACCTCGAAGGCGACGCTCGACCGGTACAACACGTCACCCGAATAGGGCTGCCCTCTTGTGGTCAGGCGCGAGGCTTGGCGAGCGCTCTGCTGAACAGGGCGAGGTAGCTGTCGTGGGCCAGGCACAGTCCGCCGAGCTCGTCTTCGGTGAACCAGCCGATGGCGTCGTGTTCGTCGGGCGCGGCGTTGACCGGGGACCCCTGCCACGCCTCGACCAGCCAGATCTGCATGTCGAACGTGTCGGTGTGCACCTCGTGCATCGGAGACGCCGAGGGTGCCGTGATGTCGATGCCCACCTCCTCCCGAAGCTCCCGGGCGAGCGCCTCGCCCGGTAGTTCCCCGGGCTCGACATGCCCGCCGGGCATGTCCCAGACGTCGGGGTACCACCGACGCCGCGGAGAGCGGTGACACAGCAGCACCCGGTTCCCGTCGCGCAACAGGCCGGCGACGATGCGTGCCTTGGCAGAGCTGTCCACGGTGTTCGACACGGCCATATCGTGCCGCCTGTCGCGGCTCAGCGATGCCCCGCGCCCCGCGCCCCACCCCGCCCCGCGCCGCCCCGCCCCGCCCCGCCCCGCGCCGCGCCGCGCCGCGCCAAGATCCTCACAACATCCCCGATGTTGCTGCCTCAGGGTCTCCGCAGGCAGCAACATCAGGGTTGTTGCTGCTTCAGAGGCTCGGCACACAGCAACATCAGGGTTGTTGCTGCCTCAGGGGCTCGGCTGGCACCACCGTCGGCGTCGTTGCTGGGGCGATCAGGGGAGATCGCGCCGACTCGGCGGCCAGCGGTCGGCGCGCCAGTCGTTCCAGGTCGCGAAACCGGCCGGTGGGTCGTCGACAGGTTCGGAGCCGTCGAGTTCGCCTGGCGTCGGGATGTCCATGCGGGCGGCCCAGTCGGCGAGTTCCTCGTCGGACATCGGCCATGTCGTGTGGGGCGCGTCCGCCTGGCGCTGATCCAGCCGCACACGCTGCTCGGCCGGGGTGAGTTCGAAGTAGCGCAGCTCCACCCGCGCGCCGAGGTCGGCCGCGGCCTGCCGCAGGGCGGAACGCTCGTCCCGACTCCAGAGGCCGAAGTCGATCACCACATTGGTGCCGAGTTCGAGGGCGCGCAGCCCGATCTCGATGAGTCGTCCCTCGATCACGTCCGAGGCCGCAGGCGGATTCTCGACCCCGTAGAGGGCCTTCACCCACTCGTCCTTGGTCAGCCGAAGCGCCTTCTGCTCGACCTCGATCCGGCGCGCGGCAGTGGTCTTTCCGGTACACGGGAGCCCCACCGTCAGGAACAGTGTCGGTCGCGTCAGCACGGATGCCATCCGCTCAGCATGCCCGGATCTGCCAGGTTGGCAGCGGGCATCGTCGTTGTGCACGATGACGTCGGCGTGCTGCTGTTCAAGCTCCACCTGCTCGCTCATACCCGAGTCCCCCGGCCGGGCCATCGCCGACTGTCGACCTCAGGCCAGGTTCGCACAAGTCCGCCGGAGAGCCGAGCACAATTCAGTCGAGCCAGCAGATCACCGCGTCGCCGTCACTGGCGGCCGCGGCGAAGAAGGTCTGGACGCCGGGCAGATAGTGGGCCACCCACGCCAGTTCGCCGGGCTCTTCCCAGGTGTGTGGGTAGACCTCGGCCAACTTCAACTCCTGGGGGTCGACACCCCCGATCAGGTTCTCCTGGGTGAGCGCGGCCAGGTGCGAGGCCGCGACCGTCACCTGCGACGGGGTGAGGTAGGAGGGCGGCCCGTAGCCCCAGTCGTCTTCGAGGTTTTCCAGGAAGTCGAACATCTCGTCGCTGTCGGGTTCGACGTCCGGCAACTCCACAAAGCTCTCCGCGCCGAGGACCAGCGGAACCTCGAAGCCGAGCCGGTCGAGGAGGAAGTCGAGCCCGTGCCACGCCCTGTCGGTGCCGGCCCAGCGTCCGGAGTTGTCGTCCCGCGCGCTCATGGCGTGCTCGTAGGCCCAGCCGAGGTCCCCCTTGGCCCGCTCCAATTCGTCTGGCGAGACGCGCAACCAGTTGCCGTTCATGCTCACGCCGCCAAACCTAGATCCCGGCTACGACAGGACTCGCGCCGGCTCACCTCGGGTTCAGGAAAGTGGGCTGTCGGGGCGGCCGGAACACCCCGATTTTCTGGAAATCGAGTCGATCAAGGGGCCGAGACGGCAAAGGGCCCCTCCCCACAACCTCTGCCGCGAAGGGCTCGTCACGAATGGCGAGATCGGTTACGGTCTCTGCAACAAACGCATGTGACGACGCGGGGGCCACCCTGACCGTTGAACCGGCGCCTGCCGAGCCGGCCGTCACATCACGGGAGGACAACGTGTCGGATTATCCGAAGATGATCGTCCCGGTCGACCACATTGAGCCGGTGCCTCGCCGGATCCGGGCCTTCCTCGGCGGCGAGCAGGTACTCGAAACCACGCGGGCGTTGTACGTGTGGGAATGGCCGTTCTTCCCGCAGTACTACATCCCCGTCGACGACGTGGATCGCAACCTGTTGATCGAGGGCCAGCACACCGAGGCGTCCCGGCGCGGGACCGCGCGGCTGCTCGGGCTGCAGGTTGGCGAGACGATCCGTCCTTCGTGCGGGCGGTTGTACGGAGATGACGCGCTGGCCGGGTTGGCGAACACGATCCGGTTCGACTGGGCAGCCATGGATGCCTGGTTCGAGGAGGACGAAGAGGTCTTCGTGCACCCCCGGAACCCGTTCTCGCGGGTGGACGCGGTGCGTTCCACCCGCAGCGTCAGGGTGGAACTGGAAGGGGTCGTCCTGGCCGAGTCGACATCGCCCGTGATGGTCTTCGAAACCGGTCTACCGCCCCGCTATTACCTCAACCGGACCGATGTGAACTTCACACACCTCGTGGCGTCGGCGACGAGGACCGCCTGCCCGTACAAGGGCCAGACCAGCGACTACTGGTCCGTCCGTCTCGATGACCAGACCCACCCGGACCTGGCCTGGTCGTACGACTTCCCGACCGCCGCACTCCTGCCGATCGCCGGCCTGATCGCCTTCTACAACGAAAAGGTCGATCTCTTCGTCGACGGCGAGCGACTGAGCCGGCCGGCAACGCCCTTCCACTGAACCAACCGCACGCCCTGGCACCGCGTCGAACCGGATTCCCGGTGTACGGATGCCCAGCACGCTCGATCCGGTACACGGGAGCCCCACCGTCAGGAACAGTGTCGGTCGCGTCAGCACGGCTCCCAACCGGTCAGCGTGCCCGGGTCTCCCAGACCGGCTTCTGCGGCTCGTCATTGTGCACGAGAAAGTCGACGTGATCGGTCGGGCGCACGGTGTCGAAGTAGAGCTGTTGGGCGGGGATGTAACGCTCCCGCCAGCGCCGTTCGACCTCCGCCCGGGATGACACCCGCCGCTCACGGATCACGGCACGGTCCACCGTCGTCTCGATCGCCGTGGAGACGAGAATGCGCAGCTCCCACCGATCGATCAGCTCCGGGCGCATGAGGAAGACGCCGTCGAACACCAGCACGGCGTCGGCGGGGGCCGTCCTGCTCGGCGGGGACAGCACGGTATCCGTTGCGCGGTCGTACACCGCGGGTTGGAAGCCCCGATCGCCGCCCGGTCCGAGGGCATCGAGCAGAACCCGGTTCAGCGCCGCCCAGTCGTGGGTGTCGAAGTAGCAGCCTTCGGCCGAGTACTCGCCGCGCGGATAGCGTCGCGCCCGCGGAAAGAGGAAGTCGTCGACCGTCGCGCGGATGACCTGGCGGCCCTGACTCCGCAGGACGGCGGCGAGTTCGTCGGCGAGGGTGGTCTTGCCGGTGGCTGGTGGACCGTCGACGGCAACCCGTACCGGGTGTGCGACATCAACGGACCCGACCGCCTCGGCGAGACGGCCGAGCAGCTCCACCCGGCGCGGCCCCGGCCGTACCCCACTCACCGCAACTCGCAATCTCGGATCTGCAGCCACAGCCTCACGTCAGTCGTCCTCGATGCGCCCGGTGGTGGGATCGACCATGGCCAGGAAATCCCGGATGTTCTTCCGGTGCTCCTCCAGCGACAGGTCCGGAGCCGAACCCACGCCGAATCCGTAGCCGGGCCTCGGCCCGCTGAGCCACGTGTAGTGGGTGCCGTTGCACTCGTTCGGGCGGAGAGCGAACAACTCTCCGTCGACGTCAACCGTGAGTGACGCGGCGTCGGCGGCATCTTCAGGATCGGGGTACAGGCTGGGCACAGCCTCCGGATCGGCGTTGCCGTCATTCGGGTAGATGGGCTTCACATAGCCATCATCGCGCGGAAAGGACCATCCTGGCGGCCCAGCCGCAACTCCTGCTGCCGCACCGACCAACCCGCGACCACGCCGACCCACGACGCCGGCGGTTGCCGTCATGCCCGCACCAGGACGTCCGTCGACCCGCCGACGGCGGTGCGCGAGTGGGAATTGCCATTCCTACGCGGCACAGCCGCGCCGCCAGCCGTCACTGCGGGAACAGGTCCGCAGATTGCGACCGGACGGTGACCCGATCAGCGGAAACGGAGAGGCCCCCTCCCGACGGCATTGTCGGTAGGGGGCCCTCCTACGACGAGCTACGGCTTGACGTACGCGTTGACGAACGCCGGGTAGCCGAACACGCTGGAGACGAAGACGCCGCCGGCCTTGGAGCCGTGCACGTGGTACGCCACGTCGACGTACATCGGCACCACCGGCGCGTGCTCCTTCATGATCCGCTCGTCCAGCTTGGCCCACTCCGGGCCCTGCTCGGACGGGGCGAGCGCCAGGATCCGGTCCATCTCGGCGTTGATCGTCGGGTCGTTGAAGTAGGACTGGTTGCTGTTGCCCTCGGCCTTGATGCTGCGGCCGTCGTACAGCACCGGCAGGATCGCCGCGCCGCTCGGCCAGTCCGCCGCCCAGTTACCGATGTACAGGTCCCACGGGTTGTCCTTCTTCTTGATCTCGTCGAGCTTCGCGTCGTCGGAGATGTTCCGCAACGTGATCTTGAAGCCGGCGCGCTCCAGGTTGGCCTTGAGCTGGGCGCCCTGCTGCTGCTCGGTCGAGTTGTCGGCGACACCGAGGACCAGCTCCGGAGTCTGCCCGCCGAGCAGCTCCTTGGCCTTGGCGACGTCGCCGTTGGGGCCCGCCGGGTACGCCTCGTACGCCTTGTAGCCGATCGTGGCCGGCGGCATCAGCGTGGTCAGCGGGGCGGCGACGTTCTGGCCGCCGAGCGCCTTGACCATGCCCTCCCGGTCGATGGCGTAGTTGAGCGCCTGCCGGATCTTGAGGTCCTTGACCCGCTGGTTGTTGATGACGAGCTGGTTGGCGCTCGGCGTCGGCGAGAGGATGCTGCGCGACTTCAGCGTGGCGTCCCCGGCCACCTTGGCGACCAGCGAGGCGGGTACGGCGTTGAAGGCGAGCGCGCTCTGGTCGGTGCCGTTGTCGGCGATGACCCGGTTGTTGGCGGCGTCCGCGGTCGGGCCGAAGCTCCAGACGAACTGGTCCGGGTACTGGTGCCGGACCGGGTCGGTGTTCGGGTCCCAGTTGGTGTTGCGGTCGAGCGTGATCTGGACGCCGACCTGGTTCTTGGCGACCTTGTAGGGGCCGGACGAGAACGGCTGCTTGTCCAGGTCGATGCCGGTGTCCTTGTCCGGGGGCAGCGGCGCGGTGGTCGGCAGCGACACGGCGAACGGCAGGTCACAGCGCGGCTTGGCGAACTCGAACCGCAGCGTCTTCGCGTCCGGCGTGGTGAGGCCGGGCGGCAGGGACGTCTTGTTCTTCTTGAAGTCCCACTTGGTGTCGAACTGCGGGGTGTCGGCCAGCCACTCCTGGATATAGGTCGGGCCGCCGGAGAGGTCGGGGTCGAAGGAGCGGGCGATGCCGTACGCGATCTCCTTGGACGTGATCGGCCGGCCGTCCTCGAACTTCACCCCGTCCTTGATGGTGAATTCCCAGACCTTGCAGTCGTTGTTGACGTTCTTGCCCGGCGTCTCGGCGAGGTCACCGACGAGGACCAGGCCGCCCTTGCCGTCGTCCTTCCAGGTGGTCAGGTAGCGGGCGAAGAGCGGGTTGGTCATGAGGCCGGCGAACGAGTACGTCCGCTGCGGGTCGAGGTGGGAGATCGGCGACTCCCGGATGATGGTGAAGGTGCCGCCCTTCGCGGCGCCGCTCACCTCGGCCGCCGGCCCCTGCGAGTCCTTGGGGTCGGTCGCGATGACCCCGGTCTGCTGCCGGTTGTTGTCCACCGTGGTGCCCTCGCCCGTGTTCTTCGAGCACGCACCCAACGTCACAACCAGAGCGATCGCGCCGCCTGCGGCAACCGCCACGCGTGGTCGCATGAAGTACCTCCTTCACCCATGTGTCGTGCGGTTCCGTCGGGGCGGGAACCGCCGACGTCCCGAGGATCGTAAGGAAGAAAACCTACAAGTTGTGTAACAGTTGTCGATAAATTCCGCCAGCAGCCACGCGCGGCACGGCGCACGGCTCAGCGCAGCCGCACCCGTGGGTCGATGGCCGCGTACAGCAGGTCCACCAGCACGTTCGCCAGCACCACGAAGACGGCGGCGATCAGCACGGTGGCCATGATGGTGGGCAGGTCACCCGAGCGCACGGCGTCCACCGCCGTACGCCCCAACCCCTGGATGCCGAACGTCGTCTCGGTGATCACCGTGCCGCCCAGCGCCCCGCCCACGTCCAGCCCCGCGATGGTCACCACCGGGGTGATCGCCGCGCGCAGCGCGTGTCGCCCGTACACCGTGGGTTTGGCCAGACCCTTGGCCCGCGCGGTCCGGACGAAGTCCTCGGACAGCGTCTCCAGCATCTGCGCCCGCGACAGCCGGGCGTAGATCGCCGAGAACAGGAACGCCAACGACACCCAGGCGAGCACCAGCCCACTGGCCCACTTCACCGGATTGTCGAACAGGGACGTGTAGCTGGGCACCGGCAGCCACCGCAGGTTGTAGACGAACACCAGCAGCAGCACCGCGCCCACGAAGTAGAGCTGCAACGACGCGCCGGTGAGCGAGAAGCCGATGGCCGCCCGGTCCAGCCAGGTACCCCGACGCAGCGCCGAGACCATGCCCAGCCCCACCCCGAGCAGCAGCCAGAGGATCGCCGCCGGGATGACGATGCTCAGCGTCACCGGCAGCACCCGGGCGATGGTGTCCGAGACGGCCTCGTTGGTGACGTACGACCAGCCCAGGCAGGGCGCGTCGCACCGGCCACCCTGGGCGCTGCCCAGGTCCCGACCGGTGACGATGCCCTTCATGTAGCCCGCGTACTGGCTGATCAGCGGGTCGTTGAGGCCCAGGTCGTCGCGGACCCGTTCCAGCCGCTCCGGGTTGCAGTTCTTGGAGCAGATGCTGCTCACGGGATCACGTGGCAGGGCGAAGAACATCAGGAACGTCAGCACGCTCACCGCGAACAGGGTGAGCACGGCGGAGAACACGCGCTTGAGCAGGAATCGCGTCATGGCGAACCCCCTACCGGGACGACTTCGGGTCGAGCGCGTCCCGCAACGCGTCGCCGAAGAGGTTGAAGGCGAACACCAGCGCGAAGATCGTGATGCCCGGGAAGAACACGTACGCCGGGTCGGTCTGGAGGAAGTCCAGACTCCGGTAGATCATCCGGCCGAAGCTCGGCGTCTCGTCGCTGAGACCGACGCCGATGAACGACAACGCCGCCTCGCTGGTGATGAACTGCGGCACCGCCAGGGAGAACGACACCAGGATCGGCGCCCAGATGTTCGGCAGAAGCTGTCGGAAGATGATGTGCCCCAACCCGGCGCCACTGGCCTTGGCGGCCTCCACGAACTCCCGCTCCCGCAGCGCGATCACCTGCCCGCGCACCAGGCGGGCCGTGCCGGTCCAGCCGAAGATCGCGAAGACGGCGATCAGCACCCCCACCCCGAACGCGGACGACACCTGCCCCCGCTCGCCGTAGAAGCGCAGCGTGATCGTGGGGGTGAGCGCCAACGCGATGATCAGGAACGGCATGGCCAGCGTCAGGTCGGTGATCCAGTTGATCACCGCGTCCAGCCAGCCGCCGAGGTAGCCGGCCAGCGCGCCGAGCGCGATGCCGATCGCGGCCGTGATCAGGGCCGCGGCGAACGCGATGAACAGTGACGTGCGCAGCCCGTAGATCAACCGGATGAAGATGTCCCGGCCCAGCCCCGGTTCCAGGCCGAACCAGTGCTCCCCGGTGACCCCGCCGACGTAACCGAGCGGCATGCCGAAGCCGTCCAGCAGGCTCTGGAACTGCTCGCGCGGCCCGACGCCGTAGACCATCTCGATCAGCGGGGCGGACAACCCCAACAGCATGAAGAACACCAGGAGTACGCCGCTGACCACAGCCGTACGGTCGCGGCGCAGCCGCATCCAGGCGAGCTGGCCGGGTGAGCGCCCGACGACACCCTTCGTCGCCGGCCCGCTCGCCTCCGAGCCGGCCTCGATCTCGGCCAGCGCCACACCCTCCACCGGGGACAGGCTCACGACGACACCTCCTCGACGATCGCGTCTGTCGTCCCGGCCCCGACAGCCGCCCCACTCTCCGGGCCGGTGCCGCCTGCTTCCCCTTCGGGGCCGGTGCTGCCTGCTTCCCCTTCGGGGAAGTGGCACGCGGTGGCCTGCCGGCCTCCGTCGCGCGGCGTCAGCGCGGGCTGCTCGGTGGCGCAGACGTCCTGCGCCTTCCAGCAGCGGGTACGGAACCGACAGCCCGACGGCGGGTCGAGCGGTGTGGGCACGTCACCGGTCAGCCGGATCCGGCCCGCCGGGCCGAGCTGCGTGACGTCCGGGATCGCCGAGAGCAGCGCCCGGGTGTACGGATGCTGCGGGCGCTCGTAGATGTCGTCCCGGTCGCCGATCTCCACGATCCGGCCCAGGTACATGACCGCGACCCGCTGACAGAAGTGCCGGACCACGGCCAGGTCGTGCGCGATGAACACGAACGCCAGCCCGAGTTCTCGTTGCAGGTCGCGCAGCAGGTTGACGACCTGCGCCTGGATCGAGACGTCCAGCGCGCTCACCGGCTCGTCCGCGACGATCAGCTTCGGCCGCAGCGCCAACGCGCGGGCGATCCCGATGCGCTGGCGCTGCCCGCCGGAGAACTCGTGCGGGTACCGGTTGTAGTGCTCCGGGTTCAGCCCGACCAGCTCCAGCAGCTCCTGCACCCGCGCCTTGATTCCGCCGGGCGGCTTGATGCCGTTGACCTGCAACGGCATCGCCACGATCCGGCCCACCGTGTGCCGGGGGTTCAACGACGCGTACGGGTCCTGGAAGATGATCTGGAGTTCCTGCCGCAGCGGGCGCAGCTCGCGCCGGCCGGCGTGGGTGATGTCCCGCCCGGCGAACTCGATGCTGCCACTCGTCGGCTCCAGCAGCCGCACCAGCATCCGGCCGGTGGTCGTCTTGCCGCAGCCCGACTCCCCCACCAGGCCGAGCGTCTCGCCAGGGCGCACGTCGAAGTCGAGCCCGTCGACCGCCCGCACGGTGCCGGTGGCGCGCAGTCCCTGCCGTACCGGAAAGTGCTTGGTCAGCCCACGGACCCGCAGCAGTGGTTCGTCGCTCATCGGGCCACCCCCACGGATGCCACGTTCTCGGCGTAGATCGCCGCACGCTCCTCGGCGCTCAGGTGGCAGGCGACCAGGTGGCCGTCGCCGCCCGCCGGCCGCAACTCGGGCACCTCGACACGGGACCGGTCGCCGACCCGGTCGTCGTACCGGCAGCGCGGGTGGAAGGCGCACCCGGACGGCAGGTTGATGAGGCTCGGCGGATTGCCGGGGATCGGCACCAGGTCCGCGTCCGCGTCGCCGTGCAGCGACGGCACGCTGGAGAGCAACCCCCAGGTGTACGGATGCTGCGGCGAGCGGAGCACCTGCTCCACGCTGCCGCGCTCCACGGCCCGCCCGCCGTACATGACCAGCACCTCGTCGGCGACCTGGCCGACCACACCGAGGTCGTGGGTGATCAGGATGATCGCGGAGTGGAACTCGGCCTGGAGGTCGGCGAGCAGGTCGAGGATCTGCGCCTGCACCGTGACGTCCAGCGCGGTGGTCGGCTCGTCGGCGATCAGCAACGCCGGGTCGTTGACCAGCGCCATGGCGATCATCGCCCGCTGGCGCATGCCGCCGGAGAACTCGTGCGGGTACGCATCGAAGCGGCGGGCGGGCTGCGGGATGCCGACCCGGTCCAGCATGTCCACCGCCCGCTGGCGGGCCGCCCGCCGACTGACCTTCGGGTGGTGCACCCGGTACGCCTCGGCGATCTGCCGGCCGACGGTGTAGTACGGGTGCAGCGCGGACAGCGGATCCTGGAAGATCATCGCCATCTCCTGGCCGCGCAGTCGGCGTACCTCCTCCTCGGGCAGACCGACGAGCTGCCGGCCGCCGACGGAGATCTCTCCGGTGATCGTGGCCCGCTTGGGGTCGTGCAGACCGAGGATGGCCAGCGACGTGACGCTCTTTCCGGAGCCGGACTCACCGACGATGCCGAGCGTGCGGCCCCGCTCGACGGCGAAAGACACCCCGTCGACCGCGCGCACGACGCCGTCCGAGGTGTCGAAGCGGACCCGCAGGTCACTCACCCGCAGGTAGGGATCCGAGCTGTCCACGGCACCTCCCTCAGTGACGAAGAGAACTTACAACAATGTCCAGAGGGTGAAAATAAGCTACAAGTTCGGCACGTGTCAGCGGGCCCGAGCGTAACGACTCCGCATCAGCCCCGCACGCCCGTCACCTACGGCGTTCATGGCCTCGGACGCACGTCAGGTGCGACCATGGGGCGAGCGACCAGCAGAGGATGCACCCGGCACGAGGTGGAGGTGACGATGACCGCGGCGGTGTTCAACCACGAAGGCCCGTGGACCGAAGAGGATTACCTCGCCCTCGGCGAGACGCAGCAACGCGTCGAACTTTTCGACGGGAGCCTCCACGTGACCCCAGCCCCCACCCCCCGACACCAGCGCATCTCCCGCAGGCTCGGCAACATCCTCGAAGCAGCCACCGGGCCCGCCGGCCTCGAATTGCTGGAGGCGGTCAACGTCCGACTCCGGCCCGGTCGGATCCCGATCCCCGACCTCGTGATCACCGGTCCGATCGACTTCGACGAACTCAACGTCGAAGCGGGTGACGTGCGGCTGGTATGCGAGATCATCTCACCGAGCAATGCATCCACCGACAAGGTGTTGAAGATGCACTACTACGCCGCCGCCGGGATCGGGTGGTATCTGTTGGTGGAACAGGAAACCGGCGCGCTGCGCCTCTACCGTCGCCAAGGCGGCCACTACGTCGAAGTAGGGGCCGCGAAGCGCGGCGAGGTTCTGGAACTGACCGAGCCGGTCAAGGCCACCATCCGGCCGGAAGAACTTCTTCCCTGACGGGCGTCGGTCCGCTGCCCTAGGGTCGTCGCATGACCGAGTTCGACGCGGCCACCGCCGCCGTCCAGGCCGCTCTCGACGCGGGCGCCCGGTACGCCGACGCGCGGGTGATGCACCGCCGCTACGAGTCGATGACCGCACGCAACGGCGACGTGGAGGAGCTGACCCAGGACGAGAGCATCGGGCTCGGCGTCCGGGCGCTGGTCGGCGCCAGCTGGGGCTTTCACGCCGTACCCGATCTGTCGGACGCCGCCGCCCGCGACGCCGGCCGGCGCGCGACCCGGACCGCGATGGCCAGTGCCCGGGTGCCCGGCCCCGCGGTCGACCTGGTCGCGGTCGAGGCCGTGACGGCGAGCTGGTCCTCGGACTGCCGGATCGACCCGCTCGCGGTTCCGCTGTCCGACAAGGGCGACCTGCTCGTCGGCGCGACCCGCACCATGGCCGAGCACGGCGCGGACCTGGCCGAGGGGCTCTACCAGATCTGGGACACCGCCAAGTGGTTCGTCTCCAGCGAGGGTCACCGCATCGACCAGCGCATCCGCGAGTGCGGCGGCGGTATCTCGGCCACCTCGATCGGCGACGGCGAGACGCAGCGGCGGTCCTGGCCCAGTTACCGGGGGCAGTACGGCACCACCGGCTGGGAGCTGGTCGAATCGCTCGACCTGGCCGCGCACGCCGCGCAGATCGCCGAGGAGTCACGGGCGCTGCTCACCGCGCCACCCTGCCCGGCCGGCGAGACGGATCTGATCCTCGGCAGCGAGCAACTGGCCCTGCAGATCCACGAGTCGGTGGGCCACGCCATCGAACTGGACCGGATCCTCGGCTGGGAGGCCGCGTTCGCCGGCACGTCCTGGCTGGACCTGGCCCAGCTCGGCTCGCTGCGCTACGGCTCCGAGCTGATGAACATCACCATCGACCCGACGATCCCCGGCGCGCTGGGCAGCTTCGGTTTCGACGACGAGGGCTCCCCCGCCGTCAAGCGGGACGCGGTACGCGACGGCCGGTGGGTGGGGGTGCTCGCGGGTCGCGACTCCGCGGCTGTGGCCGGTCTCGGCTACGGCGGCAGCGTACGCGCCGACGGGTGGGCCCGGCTGCCGATGGTGCGAATGACCAACGTGGGCCTGGAACCCGGTCCGCACACCCTGGAGGAGATCATCGCGGCCACCGACGACGGCGTGCTGATGGACCTCAACCGCTCGTGGTCGATCGACGACAAGCGGCTCAACTTCCAGTTCGGTTGCGAGATCGGGTGGGAGATCAAGAACGGTCGGCGGGGGCGGATGCTGCGCAATCCGACGTACACCGGGATCGGCCCGCTGTTCTGGCGTTCGATGGACATGCTCTCCGGCGAGACGGTGCCCTGGGGGACCCCCAACTGCGGCAAGGGCCAGCCGGGCCAGATCGGGCACACCGGCCACCCGGCCGCGCCGGCCCGCTTCCGCAACGTCCGGGTGGGGGTGTCCGCGTGAGCGCGAGGAGTGAGCCGGTTTTGCGAGCCCCGCAGTCGCGAACGAAAGGCGGCCCAGCATGAACGAGTTGGAGCTGGCGGGGCAGGTCGTCGAGTTGGTCCGGCGGCTCGGTGGCCCGGACGTGCAGGCCGAGGTGGTGGCGACGCGGGCGGATCTGGCGCTCACCCGCTTCGCCAACTCGGCCATCCACCAGAACGTCTCCGAGTCGACGGTCGGCGTCCGGCTGCGGGTGCACCTCGACGGACGCACCGTCGCCGGCAGCGGGAGCATCGTCACCCCTGACGGGCTGCACGCGCTTGTCGAGCGGACCCTGGCCGCGACCCGCCTGGGTCCGCTCGACCCGGGATGGCCCGGCCTGGTGCCGCCCACGCCCGCGCCGGCCGCGCCGCCCGTCGACGAGGCGACCGCCCACGCCGAGCCGGACCAGCGGGCCGACCGGGTGGCCGCGTTCGTGGCCGCCGCCGGGCCGCTCACCACGGCGGGGTACTGCCGTACCGCGCACCGCTCGTCGGCGTTCGCGAACTCGGCGGGGCACAGCGCGGACGGCCGGTCGGCGGAGGCGGCGATGGACGGCATCGCCCGCCGCGACGGCGCGGACGGCGTCGCGCGGCACAGCGCGGACCGACTGTCTGACCTCGACGGGGCCGAGTTGGGCGCGCAGGCGGCCGCGAAGGCACAGGCGGCAGCGGATCCGGTCGAGTTGCCGCCGGGGCGCTACGAGGTGGTGTTCGAACCGGCCGCCGTGGCGGACCTGTTGCAGAACCTGTCCTGGTACGGCTTCAACGGCAAGCGGTACGCCGAGCGGCAGTCCTTCGCCGAGCCGGGGGCGGCCCAATTCGACCCGCTGGTGACCCTGGTGGACGATCCGCTCGGCGCGTCCGGCCTGCCGTTCGACGCCGAGGGCACCGGCCGGCGGGCGGTGACCCTGGTCGAGGCGGGCACCACGCGGGCCGTCGCACACGACCGGCGGACCGCCGCCGACGCGGGCGCGGAGTCCACCGGACACGCGATCGCGGGCGGCGCCACCTGGGGCCCGATGGCCCGCAACCTCCGACTCTCGCCTGCGGCGGCCGGCCCGGCCAGCGCGGTGGGCCGGAACACCACGGGCACGGCCGCCAGCGCGGTGGTCGACGCGGACACGGCCGCGCTGGTCGCCGGAGTACGACGGGGGCTGCTGGTCAGCGACCTCTGGTACACCCGTGTGCTCGACCCGAAGAGCCTGGTCGTCACCGGGTTGACCCGCAACGGGGTGTGGCTGATCGAGGACGGCGCGGTCGTCCGGGCGGTCCGCGACCTGCGGTTCACCGAGTCGTACCCCCGGGCGCTCGGGCCGGGCGCGGTGCTCGGGCTGGGTTCTCGGACGGTGCGCCAACCGGACCGGGTGGACGGTGCCTGGTGGGCGGCGCCCTCGGTGCGGCTGGCGTCCTGGCACTTCACCGGAGGCGCGTCGGGCTGAGGAGCGCGACGGTCCGCGCGCCTCGGCGTTTTACCAGGCCAGACACACGGGACACTCCCTTGCGCGGACGGCCCGCAAAGATCGGCGTAACGTGTGTCACTTAGCTGCGTCGGTCGATCCGGCGTGGTCGTTGGTGTGCGCATGACGTGGCAGCGGGTGCGGGTTCGCCGGTCCGCGTGCCGACCGGAGACAGCAGCCCGCCCGTACGGGCCCGTCGAGGAGACGACTCGAATGACTTCAACGGCAACGAGGCCGCGGGGGGCGCGGGCGCGCGCCGCCATCACGGCGAAGACGTTGCGTACCGACCGATGGTGGTTCGCCCCGCTGATCACGGTGATCGGGCTCGGCGCCTGGGTGGCGTACGCGACGGTCCGGGTGTTCATGCACGACCACTACTGGGTCGATGCCTACCACTACCTGACCCCGTTCTACTCCCCGTGCGTGACCGACAGTTGTGTCGAGCAGGCCTCGCACTTCGGCCGATTCCTGCCCGGCTGGTGGATCATCCCGGACGCCGCGCTGACCCTGCCGTTCCTGCTGCTGTTCCGGCTCACCTGCTACTACTACCGCAAGGCGTACTACCGGTCCTTCTGGCTGTCGCCGCCGGCCTGCGCCGTACCGGACGGTCACAAGGAGTACGGCGGGGAGACCCGTTTCCCGCTGCTCGGCCAGAACCTGCACCGCTACTTCTTCTACGCCGCCGCGATCATCTCGCTGATCAACACGTGGGACGCGATCCTCGCGTTCCACTCACCCAAGGGCTTCGGCTTCGGACTGGGCAACCTCGTCCTGCTGCTCAACGTGGTGATGCTCTGGGCGTACACGATCTCCTGCCACTCCTGCCGGCACATCATCGGCGGCCGGCTCAAGCACTTCTCCAAGCACCCGGTGCGCTACCGCGCGTGGACCGTCGTCTCGGCGTTGAACGTCCGGCACATGCAGCTCGCCTGGATCACCCTCGGCACCCTCGCGCTGACCGACTTCTACGTGCTGGCGCTGTCGGCCGGCTGGTTCAACGACCTGCGGTTCATCAACTAAAGGGCCCCTGACATGACCACTACCACTCGTATCGAACGACACCACTACGACGTCGTCGTCATCGGGGCCGGCGGCGCCGGTCTGCGCGCGGCCATCGAGGCCCGCCTCGCCGGCAAGAAGACGGCGATCATCTCGAAGTCGCTGTTCGGCAAGGCGCACACGGTGATGGCCGAGGGCGGCGCCGCCGCCGCGATGGGCAACGTGAACAGCCGTGACAACTGGCAGGTGCACTTCCGCGACACCATGCGCGGCGGCAAGTTCCTCAACAACTTCCGGATGGCCGAGCTGCACGCGAAGGAGTCGCCGCAGCGGATCTGGGAGCTGGAGACGTACGGCGCGCTCTTCGACCGTACGAAGGACGGCAAGATCTCCCAGCGCAACTTCGGTGGGCACGAGTACCCCCGGCTGGCGCACGTGGGCGACCGGACCGGTCTGGAGCTGATCCGCACCCTCCAGCAGAAGATCGTCTCGCTGCAACAGGAGGACAAGCGCGAGTTCGGCTCGTACGACGCCCGGATCAGGGTCTTCTCCGAGACGACCATCACCGAGTTGGTGCTCGACGGCGACCGGGTAGCGGGCGCGTTCGGCTACTACCGCGAGTCCGGCGAGTTCATCCTCTTCGAGGCGCCGGCGGTGGTGCTGGCCACCGGCGGTGTCGGACGCTCCTACAAGGTCACCTCGAACTCCTGGGAGTACACCGGGGACGGCCACGCGCTGGCGTTGCGCGCCGGGGCGACGCTGATCAACATGGAGTTCCTCCAGTTCCACCCGACCGGCATGGTCTGGCCGCCCTCGGTGAAGGGCATCCTGGTCACCGAGTCGGTCCGTGGCGACGGTGGTGTCCTCAAGAACTCCGAGGGCAAGCGGTTCATGTTCGACTACGTCCCCGACGTCTTCCGCAAGCAGTACGCGGAGACCGAGGAGGAGGCGGACCGCTGGTACACCGACCCGGACAACAACCGGCGTCCACCGGAGCTGCTGCCCCGCGACGAGGTGGCCCGCGCGATCAACAGCGAGGTCAAGGCCGGTCGGGGCTCCCCCGCCGGCGGGGTCTTCCTGGACATCGCGAGCCGGCGCTCCGCCGACGAGATCCGCCGACGGCTGCCCTCGATGTACCACCAGTTCAAGGAGCTGGCCGACGTCGACATCACGGCCGAACCGATGGAGGTCGGGCCGACCTGCCACTACGTGATGGGCGGCGTCGAGGTGGACCCGGATTCGGGTGCCGCCTTCGGCCACGTACGCGGTCTGTTCGCCGCCGGTGAGGTCTCCGGCGGCATGCACGGCTCCAACCGCCTCGGCGGCAACTCCCTGTCCGACCTGCTGGTGTTCGGCAAGCGGGCGGGCGGGCACGCGGCCAGCTACGCCGACGGGCTGTCCGCCCGGCCGAAGGTGGCCGTGGACGCCGTCGAGGCGGCCGTGGAGACCGCCCTCGCCCCGTTGCAGCGGGACACCGGCGAGAGCCCGTACACCCTTCAGCAGGACCTCCAGGCGGTCATGGGGGATCTGGTCGGCATCATCCGGCGCGAGGGCGAGCTGGCCGACGCGCTGGTGCGACTGGCCGAGCTGCGCGAGCGGGTCGCCAAGGTGAGCGCGGCCGGCGGCCGGCGCTACAACCCGGGGTGGCACCTGGCCCTGGACCTGCGCAACATGCTGGTGGTCTCGGAGTGCACCGCGAAGGCGGCGCTGGAGCGGCAGGAGTCGCGCGGCGGGCACACCCGCGAGGACTATCCGGCGATGGAGCCGAAGTGGCGGCAGGTGAACCTCGTCTGCTCCCTGGACGGCGACACCGTGCAGCTGACCCGTAAGCCGCTGCCGACGATGCGGCCGGAGCTGATCGGCCTCTTCGACCGGGCCGAGCTGGCCAAGTACCTCACCGACGAGGAGCTCACCGACTTCGACGCTCTCGTCGCCGACGCTGGAGAGGCGGACAACCGATGAGCGCGAAGCGTCAGTTCCGGATCTGGCGGGGCGACGAGACCGGCGGCGACCTGCAGGACTACATGGTCGAGGTGAACGAGGGCGAGGTCGTCCTCGACGTCATCCACCGCCTGCAGGCCACCGACGCGCCCGACCTGGCCTGCCGGTGGAACTGCAAGGCCGGCAAGTGCGGCTCCTGCTCCATGGAGATCAACGGCAAGCCGCGACTGGGCTGCATGACCCGGATGTCGACCTTCGGCGACGACGAGACGGTCACGGTCACCCCGCTGCGGACCTTCCCGGTCATCCGGGATCTGGTCACCGACGTCTCGTTCAACTACGAGAAGGCGCGGGAGACCCCGGCGTTCGCCCCGCCGGCGGACGTCGCCCCGGGCGACTACCGGATGCAGCAGGTCGACGTCGAGCGCTCGCAGGAGTTCCGCAAGTGCATCGAGTGCTTCCTGTGCCAGACGGTCTGCCACGTGATCCGTGACCACGAGGAGAACAAGCAGGCGTTCTCCGGTCCGCGGTACTTCATCCGGGCGGCCGAGCTGGACATGCACCCGCTGGACGCCCGGACCGACCGCAAGGAGTACGCACAAGCCGAACAGGGCCTCGGTTTCTGCAACATCACCAAGTGCTGCACCGAGGTCTGCCCCGAGCACATCAAGATCACCGACAACGGGATCATCCCCATGAAGGAACGCGTCGTCGACCGCAGGTACGATCCCCTTGTGTGGCTTGGTAGCAAGATCTTCCGTCGGGGCGAGACGCCCCAGACCAGCGTGACCACCGCCCGTCAGGGCTCGGCGACGTCGTCGGGTGCGACCCGGGGCGGGTTGCACTCGCACGCGGGTGGCTCGCACGACCAGCGGGCCGAGGCGCAGGCGCAGGCCGGCGTCAACTGGGACCGGGAGGTGCCCCACCCGACCGCTCCGGCGGTCGACGACCGGGGCCGGCTGCCGCTGACCGAGCTCACCTTCGACCGGCCCGCCGCGCCGTCGCCCTTCGGCGACGACGTGACCTTCCCGCTGCCTCCGGAGCACCTCAACTTCGCGCACCCGGACCAGGACGACAAGCACTAGCAGGACCACCGGATACGGGGGCTGTCGGCATCGCCGACAGCCCCCGCCCCATTCCCCCACCCTGCCAACCAACCCCGCCCCCGCCCTTGCCCCGGTTGATCATGAAGTTATTGCCCCGACACGCCGGCGGGAAGGGCAATAACTTCATGATCAACGGGGTGGGGCGGGGGTTAGGGGGTTTTCAGGTGGGGGTGTAGGGCGGCCACGATGGGGGCGTCGGCGGGGAGCCAGGTGACCGAGTCCAGTTCGTCAATGGTCAACCAGCGCAGCGCCTGGTGCTCCAGTGCCTGCGGTTCGTCACCGTGGAGCAGGCGGGCGGCGTACACCTTGAGCACCGACCGGCCGTGGGCCATCCGGACGTTGCGGCCGACCCGGGCGCCGACCTCGACGCGTACGGCCAACTCCTCGGCGCACTCCCGGATCAGCGCGTCGGTCTCGGCCTCACCGGGCTCAACCTTCCCACCAGGGAACTCCCACATGCCGGCCACCTCCGGCGGGGCGGAGCGCGCACAGGCGAGCACCCGTCCGTCCCGGATGATCGCCGCTCCCACGATCACCTTCAGGTCCCGTCGCTGGGCCTGCCCGCCACCATTAGCCCGTTCGGTCTGCACGGGCGTCCAGGGTGCCAGATCAATCGGCGGTTTGGGTACCGACACCGTCCGCTAGGCCAATAGAACACGGAAGTGTGGGCGTGGACACCCCTACCGAGCGACGACAGACTAGAAGGCACCGACAAGACACGGGATGGCGACGATTTGGCCACAAGCCGGCAACGGCGCTTGGGGGGTGCGGTAATGCGCGTGCTGTTCAGCAGCCGAGCCAAACACGACTACCTTTCCGACGCGTTGACCTTGCTATCTGGTTGGACGCGGGACGGTGAGCAGATCCGGCGCACGCTGGTGATCGACGATACCCAACACGCGGCCCTGACTGAACGGGTCAAGGTTGTGGCGGACGCCCTGCATCTACGTCCCGAGATAAGCCGCCGGTCCGACAGCACCCTGATCCGGGTCGGGCACGGCAACGGTGACCCCCTGACCGAGGGTGAGGTCCTGCTGGCCGCCCGTATCGAGGACGCCTACCGGGCGGTCACCGAGTCCTGACGAGCCGGCGCGGTGGCGCCGGTTTCCTAACCTGGATCGCATGGCGAACATCGCGTACGACCGCAAGGAGCAGGTCCAGCAGATCGAAAGTGGGCTGCTCGACGGCGAGCAGATCATCGCCGTCTACGACGCCGTCGGCACCGGCACCGGGTTCATCGGGCTGACCGACCGGCGCGTGATCATCCAGGACCGCTCCTTCGTCGGTAAGCGGTATGCGATCACCAGCATCCCGTACTCGAAGATCACCAGCGTGAGCGTGGTCAGCAACAAGTCCTGGGGTGGGTCGTTCTTCTCCACCGGCGCGATCGCGATCCACGTCGGCACGCACACCTACGAGGTGGAGTTCCGCGGCGCGCAGAAGAGCCACCACGTGCACAACGTGATCCTGCACCACATCTCCTGACGATCCTTCGACCAGGAGCCCGGCGGGCGTAAATGCCTTGCCGGGCTCCCGGCGTCTCTGGTGTCCTCGGTGCACAGCCGCCCGAAGGGAGCAGTGCCATGCCCAACACGACGAAGTCCCCCCGACCGAACGTCATCCGACTTGAGGAAACGAGGCTTCGTGAGCAGAACTGCTCCGCAGAGGACACCCGTCACTGAGCACAACCCCGGAGGCCGCTGATGTCGGTCTTCGACGATCCGGGCCTCTTCGGCCGGCTGTGGGCTGCCGGATACGACAGCCCCGGCAACCCCGACCCGGCGCCCGCCGTGGACTTCCTGGCCGATCTGGCCGACGGCGGTCCGGTCCTGGAACTGGCGATCGGCACCGGCCGGGTCGCACTGCCACTGGCCGAGCGCGGCCTCACCGTGCACGGCATCGAGGCGTCCGACGAGATGCTGGCGCTGATGCGGGCCAAGCCCGGTGGCGACCAGATCCCGACGGTCGTCGGTGACATGGCGGACGTGGGCGTAGAGGGCCCGTTCCGCCTGGCGTACCTGGTCTTCAACACGCTGTTCAACCTGGTGGACGCCGAGCGGCAGGCGGACCTGTTCCGCAACGTCGCCCGGGTGCTGTCGCCGGGCGGGGCGTTCGTCATCGAGACGTTCGTCCCCGACCCGAGCGGTTTCGACGCGGACGAGCAGTTACAGGTCCGCGAGGTGACCGAGGACTCCGTGACGATCCGGGTGCACCGGTACGACCGGCCAGCGCAGCGGTTCATCCGGCAGACCATCACCTTCGACGGCAACGGTGTGCACCTGAAGCCGTTCGCGATGCGATACGCCTGGCCGCACCAGATCGACGAGATGGCCCGGCAGGCGGGCCTTGCGCTCACCGAGCGGTACGCCGACTGGCACCGGCAGCCGTTCACGGCGGAGAGTCCGTCACACATCTCGGTCTACCGGGCGCGGTAGCGGTCGGTCGACTCGGGTCCCCCGTGGACGTCCACGGGGGACCCGAGTCGATCCCGCCGAGCGCCTTGCGCGCTGGGCTGATTCTGCTGGCAGCAGTACCTGCTGGCGGATGGCGTCGATGCCCGGTCGACTGCTCTCATGCCCCGTTTTCCGCGTACCTCGCCGTACTGGCCGGTGGTCAGTCATCCCCTGCTGCGGCGCGTACTACCCGGGTTGGCCGTGTCCGCTCTCGGCGACGGCATGGCGGTGGTCGCGGTGCCCTGGCTGGCCAGGCAGCTCGCACCAACCGGTCAGCACGGTCTCTGGATCGCGGTCGCGGTGGCCGCGTACACCCTTCCCAGCGCTGTCGGAACGCTGGCGTTCGGTCGGCTGCTGCGCGGGCGCGGCGGCGCCCGGCTCGCCGGGTGGGACGCGATCCTGCGGGCTGCCGCGCTCGCCGCGATCCCGATCGCGTATCTGACCGGCACGCTGACGATCGGGTTGTACGCCGTCCTGCTCGCCGCCTCCGCCCTCCTGCACTCGTGGGGTTCGGCCGGACGGTTCACCCTGATCGCCGAGTTGCTGCCGCAGCGACACCATCTGCCGGCGAACGCGGTCCTCACCACCATCTCCGGCTTCGCCACCGTCGTCGGCCCACCGCTGGCCGGCATCCTGATCGGCTGGGTGGGGCCGGTGTGGGTCATCGCCGCCGACGCCGCCACGTTCGCGGTGCTGGCGCTCACCTATCGGCTCGCGCTGCCCGCCACCGGAACAATCCGTCGGTACGAGCACAGCGCCCCGCGCACCGCAGGTTTCGCGTTCATCCGCCGTCAGCCCACGCTGCTGGGCCTGCTGGTGCTGAGCGTCGCATTCTTCTTCCTGTTCGGCCCGGTGTACGTCGCGATGCCGTTGCACGTCACCGACGACCTGCGAGGTTCCGCGACGCTGCTCGGCGCGTACTACACCGCTTTCGGCATCGGTGGCCTCCTCGGCGGTGTGGTCGCCGGCCACCTCCGGCACTGGCCGCTGCGCGCGACGATCATCGGGATCGTCATCGGGTTCGGCGTCGCCATGCTGCCACTCGGCGTGGGGGCGCCCGTCGGATTGTCCCTGCCGGCCTTCGCGCTGGCGGGCCTGATCTGGGCGCCGTACATGTCCATGTCGATGGCGCTATACCAGCGCAGCGCGTCGACCGGGCAACTCCCCGCCGTACTTGCCGCGAACAGCGCCGTGCTTGTTCTCGCGGTGCCTCTGGGCACCATGCTCGGCGGCCCGCTGGTCGGCGCCATCGGTCCCCGCCCGACGCTGCTCCTCAGCAGTACTGCGATTCTGGCGCTCGGGCTGGCCGCGGCAGGGTTCGCCATGCTGCGGCAGAGTACGCCGAGTCCCGTCAGAGTGCCCCGCCGGTCCAGCTCGCGGCCCTGGCGCTCACAAGGCGAGCGCGAGGCCGAGACCGACCAGCACTGACACGGCGGCGCCGGATCGAGAAACCCGTGCAGCCCTGACGGAGGCCGTCGGCGACCGTCAGAGTCGGCGGGCGCGAAGGACACCGGTCAGCATCGGCAGGGTGAAGTCGCCCTCGGCGGTCTCGGCCATTCCGCCCAGGAACTCGCGGATCCGGTCGAGCGTGGCCGTCCGCTCCGGTTCCGGCATGACCAGCAACCCGGCCCGGGTCGCGAGCGTCGCGACCAGGGAGTCGGCGCTCCGGCGCTGCCCGTGGGGAAACTCGGCCTGCTCGGGCGTACCGAATCGGTCGGCAGTTCCGTTGCCCGGCCTGAGCAGGCCTGCCGTCGCCGCGCGCCAACTGCTTAAGGTGTCACGCGGGCCGATGGCCGCGCTCCCGCTGACCCGTTCGAGGGCTGCCACCCAGTCCACCCGGTCGTCCATCACGTTCCACAGACCGGCCAGGATGCCGCCGGGCGTCAGGACCCGGGCGATCTCCGGCCCCGCGACGGTCATGTCGAACCAGTGCAGGGCGTTGCCGGCCAGCACCGCGTCGACGGACGCGTCCGGCAGGGGGATCGCCTCCGCGCTACCGGGGAGGGCCCGTACGGTCGGCAACGCCCGGCCCAGCTCGGTGAGCATCGCCGGGTCGGGCTCCACCGCCACGACGTCGACACCGAGCGCGATCAGCGTGGCGGACAGCTTGCCGGTGCCGGCGCCGAGATCGAGGACTCGCGAGCCGGGCGCGACCTCGAGCGCCCACCGCGCCGCGGCCTGCGCGTAGTCCGGGCGATGCCGGGCGTACGCGGACGCCGCCGTACCGAACGACGAGCTGAGCACCATCGATTTCACGTCCTTCGATTGTCGGTGTCCGCATCATCCCTCGGATCCTGGATGTCGGGGTGTCCCGATCGACCGGACACCCCGACATCCAAGACGCCGGAGGCGCAGATCTGCCGTGGTCAGCAGCAGTGTGAGCCGACTCCGCTGGCCACCGGTTCGGTGTCGGTGGCCTTGGTGAGCGTGTCGGCGTCGGCCTTGACGGTGTAGACCTCCCAGCGCTCGGCACCGGGGCCGCGGACCCAGACCTTGTCCTGCAGCGCGTAGCAGCATTCGGTGTCGTTCTCCTCCAGCGTGATCAGGCCGGAGTCGGTGAGGCGCCTGGTGGCGGCGGTGACGTCGTCGGTGCTGAACACCTCGACACCCAGGTGATCCAGCGCGGTGGGCTGGTCGGCCTCGCCCTCGATGAGGACGAGCTTCAGCGGCGGGTTCTCGACGGCGAAGTTGGCGTAGCCGGGCCGACGCTTGGCCGGGTCGACGCCGAACAGCTTCGAGTAGAACGCGATCGAGCCGTCGAGGTCGGACACGCGCAGAGCGAGCTGAACACGGGACATGGGAATCCTCCTGCTGGGGCGAACTGCTGTCTAGACGGATTTCGAAGCAACCCCACCGTTGCAGCCTGATTCGATGTCTGTCAAGGTAGATGAGTGCCGAAACAGAATTTGCCGGTCGTGGACCTGCAAGCGGTAGCCTGCTGTGCGCCGCTGGCGGCCCGCCCGATGGACGCCGAACAGGCGGCGGTGGTCGCGCCGATGTTCAAGGCCCTCGGTGACCCGGTCCGACTGCGATTGATGTCGATGATCGCGTCGGTGCCGGAGATCTGCGTGTGCGACCTGACCCCGGCGTTCGACCTGTCCGGGCCGACCATCTCCCACCACCTCAAGGTGCTGCGGGAAGCCGGCCTCGTCGACTCCGAACGTCGCGGCACCTGGGTGTGGTACAGGGTGGAGCCCGAGGCGTTCCGTCAGCTCGGCGTACTGCTCGATCTGCCGACCACTCCTGCCACCGCGTGAGCCGCAACCTCACCCGCCGGGCCTCGGCCGAGTTCGCCGGCACCGCACTCCTCGTCGCCGCCGTCGTCGGGTCCGGGATCGCCGCGGCTCGCCTCTCCCCCGGTGACGTCGGGCTCCAACTACTGGAGAACGCGATCGCCACCGCGTTCGCGCTGGGCGCGCTGATCCTCGTGTTCGGGCCGGTGTCCGGCGCGCACCTCAACCCCGTCGTGTCCGCCGTCGACTGGTGGCTCGGCCGCCGCGCCGGCACCGGCCTGACCGTCCCCGACCTCGTCGCCTACACCGCCGCGCAGGTCACCGGCGCGGTCGCCGGATCCGTGCTGGCGAACCTGATGTTCGACCTGCCGGCGGTCACCTGGTCACACACCGAGCGCACCGGCGCGAACCTGTGGCTCGCCGAGATCGTCGCCACCGCCGGCCTGGTCGTCCTGGTCTTCGCCCTCGCCCGCAGCGGCCGGACCGCCACCGCGCCCGCCGCCGTCGGCGCCTACATCGGGGCGGCCTACTGGTTCACCTCGTCCACGTCGTTCGCGAACCCCGCCGTCACCATCGGCCGGGCCTTCACCGACACCTTCGCCGGAATCGCCCCCACCTCGGTGCCCGGCTTCGTGGCCGCCCAGCTCGTCGGCGGCCTGGTCGGCGTCGCCGCGCTCGCCGCCTGGTACCCCCACGCCGGAGACGTCGCTGGCGACGTCCTCGTACCCCACCTCACCGAGGAGACAGAAGCCCGATGAGCGACAAGCCCAGCGTCCTGTTCGTGTGCGTGCACAACGCCGGCCGCTCACAGATGGCCGCCGGCTGGCTCCGCCACCTCGCCGGGGACACCGTCGAGGTCCGCAGCGCCGGCAGCGAACCCGCCGAGACGATCAACCCGGTCGCCGTCGACGCCATGCGCGAGGTCGGCATCGACATCACCGACCAGACCCCGGTCCGACTCACCTGGGACGCCGCCGAAGCCAGCGACGTCATCGTCACCATGGGCTGCGGCGACGCCTGCCCCGTCTTCCCCGGCAAACGCTACGAAGACTGGAAACTCACCGACCCGGCCGGGCAATCCATCGACGTCGTCCGCGAGGTCCGCGACGACATCAAGGGTCGCGTCGACGCCCTGCTACGAGAGCTACGCCCCTGACGCCGCCACCGCGCAGGGAAGGCCCGACAGCTACATTGTCGCCACCAACACTGCCGATCATGGGGGCGTCTTGGCCAGGAACGACGATGGTGCGGGCCGCGGCAGGAACGCGCTCAGGAACCTGTTCGCGATCGGCGGTCTCAGCGGGATCGCTCTGATCGCCATCGTGGCGCTCATCGTGCTCCTCTGTTGCGCCCCCTGCCTCTGGTACCGGTCCCTGTCGCCAGACCTGCCCTTCAACTGAGGAATCCTCGGATCCGCTTCTCAGGCGGTGTCTTGACCGTCGGCGAGCGCTCGTAGCGGCGTCAGCGCCTCGCGTCCTTCACCGTCGTTGCCCCTCGCCGACCCTCGTATCGGGGCACCTCACGGGCACGCGACTGGTAAGACCGGGGCCACAGGTGCTGCTTACGCAGGGCAGCGAGGGTGTGACCGTCGATGTATCTTCGGCGGCATGGGTGGAGGCCGGAAGCCTGGTAGCCGTAGTAGGCGACGGCAGGTCAGCGAGGATGAGCGCGCTGCGGCGGTGGAGGCTTACAAGGAGTCGGTCGCCCGGTTGCAGCACACCGCCTATCGGAACATGCGGCAGGTCGTCGCCTACGCGACGATCTTTGTCGCGGTCATGGCCACGTGGATGGTGTTCATCGGCCAGCCCACGCCGGCTACTTTCCCGTGGTACGCGATCGCGATCCTCAGCGGCGCATTGGGCCTGTCTACCTACGTCATCAGTGAACCGCGTCCGCGGCTCTACGTGCTCGCCGCCGCTGTCGTCTTCGCTGTTGTGGGCGTGACCGGCGTCTTCGTTACGGACTAGGCGCTAACTATGACGTTGTCCGTCGAGCCGGAAGCTTTGGTCAGCTTCGCCCGCCAGGTCGATCGTGGTGCCGCCGATGTGTGGGAGGTGCGCAGCTACCTCAACCGCCATGCCGACGTGGCCACGGGAGGCGAGCATCTGAAGATCGCCAAAGCCGCACATGAGCAAGCGGTCGAGGTCATAGACAGCACTCTCAAGCGACTCGCCTGCCTTCTGGAGAACTCCGCCCCCGAGCTGCGGGCTGCCGCTGGCTACTACCGCGCAACTGACCTGGCCAACGCCGACCGCCTTGAGCTCACCCTGCCGCCAGCGGGCGACCGGTGCATCACTGCCCTTGAACTGGAATTGGCGAACAACCCCTGCGCTCCCGCAAACTTCGTCGACGTGCGCGACGTGCGCGGCCACCTTGACACGCCGGGCGACCCGGACAAGCCCCCGAACGCGCTGGGTTGGATGGACTACGTCAGCCCGTCGAACTGGCTCAACGAAGTGTTCAACAACATCTTCGGCTTCGACCCCATCGGTAGGCTCCAAAGCCAGGTCTCCGGGGACTGGGAAGCCCTGGCCAAGATGGGCCCGGTTGTCGACAACATCGGGGCCGCCCTGCATGACCTCGCCTACAACCTCCAGTCCGGTACCACGACCCTGCGTCCCTTGTGGCAGGGCGTCGCAGGCGACGGAGCTTTCCGCTACTTCACGACCACTGCCAACGCCACCGCTGACCTCCGCACTCCCCTGTCCGCAATCAGCAAGGCGTACCGGGGCATGGCCGACGCCGTCTGGTCCGCCGGGGAAGCCCTCGGCGGCATTGTCAAAAGTTTCATCGACGGCGCCATCATCATTGGCGTCAGCGCTGCCGCCGGCACCGCCACCGCAGCAAGCGGGGTCGGCGCGATCGTCGGTTACGGCGTCGCGGCCGCAGAAGTCGCCGACATGTTCCGACTCTGGGGCGAAGCAACCAAACTCTCCCAGCAGATCGCCGCCGCCGTCCTCACGTTCCGCGCCATACTCAGCCGCGAACTCAGCGACCTCGACGCCGTCGCCCTCCCCGCGCTCCCCGACGGCGGCCGCTATGACCACCCCCTCGCAGGCGTGAAGGCATAAGACTTCGTGGACAACCTAGACGACATCGGCAGCGGCGACGAGAAACAAGCCCATGCCCTCCGCCGCATCCTCGACCACCTGGCGCGCAGTGAGAATCCCCTACTCAGCGAGATGGCCACCGCCGTCCAATCCGGTCAACTCACCCTGCGCCAAGCAGCCACGAGCCCGGCCTACAGCGCTGAGCTAACAACACCCTTCCAGACCTTCTGGAACGCCTATCAGAAGATGACCCCGGAAGAGCGTGAAGATCTCGCCTCTAGTTACTTGCCGCCCGAGTGACGCTCCATCTCGATCCGCCTATGGATATCAACCCCGACCCCTTGACCCCCAGGCAACCAACACACCCTTGCCACCTGCCGAACGTGCACATCGCGTTGGCCGAGTGCCGCCAGCTCGACGTGACGCCCGGCGCGGGCGAGCAGGTCCATGTGCCACAGGTGTGCGTTATGGCGCTCGTAGTCGGTGCTGTAGCACTACGCGGCAGCACCGACTACCGCGATTGCCTGGTGAGCGCCGAAACGCGCTTTCATCAGCGACCGGAAGCCCAGGTTGTTGCCGATGATCTTCCGGAGGTTGCTGTAGACGCCGGCGGGGTCCTTCAGCCGAGTGAGGCGAGGGCCCGATGCAGGCGGCCGTGCGGTACTGATTTGTCTATTCTATCGAGAGCGGGTCGTGGTCTACTCGGGCACGGGAATCCGTGCCCGAGTAGACGTCACCACATCGTCAGCTGGTCACCGGCGGTCGGACTTGTCAACCGCCTCTGGCGCTGGTCAGGCGCGCACGAACTGCCACTGTTGGTTGGTCCCGTTGTTGGCGGTCCACTGTACGACCTGCGCGCCGTCACTGGTCGCTGCGGCGTAGACGTCGGCTGCCAGGCCGCTGGCCTGGTTGACGATGGTGTAGTAGCCGTCGCCGGTAGGCCGCAGGTACCACGACTGGTTGGTGCCGCCGTTGGCCGACCACTGTTGCAGTTGCAGGCCCGTCGTGGTGCTGCCGGCGTTGACGTCGAGCATCTTTCCGGAGGCGGTGTAGCGCAGGGTGTACGCGTCCTGGGTGGTGCTGATCGTCCAGGTGGGGGTGCCGCTCTGCTGGACCGCCTTGGCGCCGTCGGCGGTGGAGTTGCCGGCGATGGCGAGGGGCTTGCCGCTGTTGCGGTTGACGATGCGGTAGGTGCCTGCTGCCGGCCCGGTTCCACCGCTTCCGCCGAGGTTGAGGTATTCGGCGGAGTCGGTGAAGACGGTGCTGCCGGACTTGGCGGTCGACAGTTGCAGGTACACGCGGCTGCCGGTGGCGGGGGCGGTGAAGGACACCGGTTGGGTGACCCGCGAGCCGAGTGGGACGGTCAGGGTGCTGTTGCCGGACGCGACGACCGTACCGGTCGGGCTGTCGAGCCGGGCGGTCCAGGTGAAGCCCACCGAGGTGTTGGTGAGGTCGTCGTTGAACACGGTGATGTTGCGGGTCACCGTGGCGTTGCGGGCGTAGCTGGGCACCGCCTGCGCCAGCGGGAAGCTGCCGTTCGAGTCCGAATTGCCGGAGGCGGACCAGTACGGGAGGTCGATCGCGGCCACCGGGTTGAACGCCGCCTGCACACGCTGGATCTGCGCGTTGCTCCACGGGTCGGGCAGGTTGTCCGCGCCGTAGACCGGGCGAGTGTTCTCCTCCGTGGTGAAGTCGGTGGTTCGCACGCCGGGTACGACGCTGGCCCAGGCGGAGAGCAGCGTGTACGGGCGTAGGTCGCTGGCGTCCTTGCCGCGCTTGGCGGCAGTCGCGGTGGCGAACCATGTGAAGCCCTGCTTGGTGCTGCAGGCGGGCCAGATGTACTCGCCTTCGCCGTCCGGGCGCCCGGTGTGGCGATTCAGGGCC
The DNA here is from genome assembly GCF_044466585.1 of Micromonospora sp. NPDC049359. Classification (NCBI taxonomy): domain Bacteria; kingdom Bacillati; phylum Actinomycetota; class Actinomycetes; order Micromonosporales; family Micromonosporaceae; genus Micromonospora; species Micromonospora sp. NPDC049359. The sequence goes on from NZ_JBITMW010000008.1 coordinate 167,325, forward strand.
TCGCCGTAGCGGCCGACGCCGTCCAGGTAGTGCGCGAAGATGGTGAAGTTGGGGTAGGTCATGGCCGGGTACCGGCTGGGCGAGTCCGCGCCAATGCCGGCGTCGATGCTGATCGGCCGGGTGCCGTCGTTGCCGTTCATCGCCGCGTACAGGTCCTGTTGGAACTGCTGCGAGTCGTTGCTGTTGGAGCTGGGCTCGTTGATCTGACTCCAGCGGATGATCGCCGGATGGTTGCGGTCGCGCAGGGTCAGCGCACGAGCGTGGGCCACCATGTTGGTGCGTCCGGACACGAAGTCCTGGGAACCACTGCGGATGGCCGTCTCGTCGATGACCATCAGGCCCATCTCGTCGGCCACGTCGAGCATGTACGGGCTGGCCGGTTCCATGTGCATGCGTACCACGTTGTAGTTGAGACGCTGGTAGTTGTCCACCGCCTGCGGCCAGCCGCCGTTGCCAGACGACGGCGGCAGGAAGCCGGGCAGGGTGTCGTACGCGTCGCCCTTCCCGCCGTTGTTGACCCGGTCGTAGTCGGCGCCCTGCAGGCTGTCGCCGCGGAAGTTCACCCGCACGCCGTTGAGGTAGTAGTACTCGCTGTTCTGCGTGCTCTCCCGGAACCCGAAGCGGTACGTGGCGTCACTGGTGCGGCCGTCGTCAGCGGTGGCGTGGATCGCCAGGCGGTGCAGTTGGGCCCGGTACCCGGACCGGTACGGCACGTTGGGCCACCAGTACGAGGTGACGCCGAGGTCCCACGCCACGGGGCCCACCGTGACCTTCGCCGTCGAACGGGCCGCCACCGTCACGCTCTGCTGCGGCAACTGTGGGTAGCTGAAAGAGCCCGCGCCGTCGGACGTGATCGACCCGCCCAGGGTGACCGTTCTGGTCGCGGCCGAGGAGTTGGTCACCGACACGTCGTAGCTGAGGGTGCGGTTCGCCACCGAGGTACGGACGAACGCGTCGCTGACGTACACCGCCGGGTACACCCGCAGGGACGCGGACCGGTAGATGCCCTGCGGTACCGCCTCGGACCAGTCGGCCGCGATCGGGACCAGGTACTTGCCGTCGGACGACCGCAACGCACCGCGGCCCTTCACCTGCACGCTGATCGTGTGGGTGGTGCCCGGTGCGGCGTAGCTACTGATGTCGAAGTTCGACGGGGTGAACGCCGTCGTCTTGGTCGCCACCACCCGGCCGTCGACCGACAGTGTCGCCTGGTGGTTGACGGCGCCGAACTCGATCCAGGTCGACTGCGGCTGCCCCGAGTCCGGCACGGTGATGCTGCGCGAGTACACCGCCTCGTTCACGTCGGTGAAGCCCTGCTTGTACCAGCCGCCACCGGGCACCGCGATCGACGTCGTTCCCCGACCCGCGGGCGTGAAGCTCCACGTCCCGCTCAGATCGACCGAGGCGATCGCAGCGCTACCGGCCGCCACACCGTCAACTCCGGCGGCCGCGACACTCTGCGTCGCGACCGGCACGGCCAGGGCCGACCCGGGAGTCGCCAGGGTCAGGCCACCCAGCGTCAGGGGCAGGGCGAGCGCCACGGCCGCGGCCAGCCCTCTGGCCAACGCCGACAATCGGCCACCCCAGCGGACGTTCGTACGATGCACGGCAACCTCCTGTGACTCACCCAGCAGCCTTACAACTCCGGGTCAAGGCTTCGCTGCTGGCAGTAGTCGAATCGATTCGACGGTCCGCCAGGGGCGTCGGTCACCCGGGAGGGTGAACACGGCCGACACGTAGATGTGATTAACCGGCAACATGGGCACTGAGTCAAGGATTTGGACTCATCTATCTTGTGCCGAAGCCTGTAATTCCATCAATGCCGACAAAAGCCGCAGCAAAGATAGGATGAAAGGCCGGTCGGCACCACCGTCGACGCCGGGGTCACCGGCTTCACACTGCACGACCTACGCCACTAGACAGCCACCTGTGGCCGACGGTCGAGGATCGGACCCGCGAAGCGACGGCCGCTCTGATGACCGAAACGCTGGGTCTCGCCGAACGGCCTGCGGACTCCCTGCGGACCAAGGAGGCGTGACGTAGCCCGTGAACTGCGCGAACGCGGCCCACCTAGACGTTGAAGCGGAACTCCACGACGTCGCCGTCCTGCATGACGTACTCCTTGCCCTCGATGCGGACCCTGCCCGCCGCCTTGGCCGCCGCCATCGAGCCGGCCTCGACCAGGTCGCCGTAGGAGACCACCTCGGCCTTGATGAAGCCGCGCTGGAAGTCGCTGTGGATGACACCCGCAGCCTCCGGCGCGGTCGCGCCGACCGGGACGGTCCAGGCCCGGGCCTCCTTGGGGCCGGCCGTGAGGTACGTCTGGAGCCCGAGCGTACGGAAGCCGACGCGGACGAGCTGGTTGAGGCCGGGCTCGTTCTGGCCGATCGACTCCAGCAGCTCGCGAGCCTCCTCCTCGGGCAGGTCCACCAGCTCGGATTCGATCTTGGCGTCCATGAAGACAGCCTCGGCGGGGGCGACCAGGGCCCGCAGCTCGTCGAGGAACGCCTCGTTGGCGAGTTCGGCCTCGTCGACGTTGAAGACGTACAGGAACGGCTTGGTGGTGAGCAGGTGCAGCTCGCGAAGGTGCTCCAGCTCGATCTTCGCGGCGGCGGCCCCGGAGTAGAGGGTGGTGCCGCCGTCCAGCACCTCGATGGCCTGCTTCGCGGCGGCGACCGCGGCGGCCCGGTCCTTGCGGAGCTTGGCCTCCTTCTCCAACCGGGGCAGCGCCTTGTCCAGGGTCTGCAGGTCGGCGAGGATCAGCTCGGTGTTGATCGTCTCGATGTCGTCGGCCGGGGAGACCTTGCCGTCGACGTGCACCACGTTCGGGTCGGAGAAGGCCCGGACCACCTGGCAGATCGCCGAGGCGTCCCGGATGTTGGCCAGGAACGCGTTGCCCCGCCCCTGCCCCTTCGACGCGCCGCGCACGAGGCCGGCGATGTCGACGAACGACACCGGAGCCGGCAGCACCTTCTGCGAGGAGAAGATCTCGGCGAGCTTGCCCAGCCGCTCGTCGGGCAGCCCGACCACGCCGACGTTGGGCTCGATGGTGGCGAACGGGTAGTTCGCCGCCAGCACGTCGTTCTTGGTCAACGCGTTGAAAAGCGTGCTCTTGCCGACGTTGGGCAGGCCGACGATGCCGATGGTGAGACTCACGACGAGCCAGCTTACGCCGGTGCCGAGCGGACCGGTCCACGCGGCTCCGAATCCACCGCGCCGGACGCGGCCCTGGTCGCCCCTCAGCGCGTCTGCCAAGGTGGCAGACGTGCCGACGTTGCGGTTCCTCATCATGGTCGACGGCCCGCTGACGGCGGCGGAGCTGCTCGACCTGATCCGCGCCCGGCTGCCCGACGCGAAGCCCTACCGCCGGGACTCGGTCGACGCCCGGGCCAACCTGCTGGAGATCAACACCAACGAGGGCGCCGACCCGCAGCTCGCCGCCACCGACGAGGACGGCTATCTCTATTTCCAGTGGCGGGTGGAGGTGACGCCGATGGACCCGTCGGTCGACGAGGCGCAGCAGATCGCCCTGGCCCGGGAGCTGCTGCGGGCGATCGAGGGGCAGCAGGTGCGGGCGACCGTGTGCGCCGCGTTCGAGGATCGGGTCTGACCCGCGCTCACCGGAGCAGGCGGGGCGCGATGACCTCTTCCCGCACACTGCCGTCCGCGCGACGACTCACCTCGTACGCCGAGACGCCCTCGCGGTCGGCGACCGCCTCGACCAGGCGGGTCCCCCGGTAGACCAGGCCGACACCGTCGTCGGTGCAGTGACTGGTCGGCAACGTCCCGTCGCCGACCAGCTCGTGCATCAGCGGCCGGCGCTCACTCTCGCTGTCGTAGTGCACGCCATTGCCGTACGGCAGCCAACCCAACGCCTCCGTGTAGCCCCGCAGACGGGGTCCGAAGCTGTCGGTGGCGCCGCCCACGTGCCAGCAGATCGAGCCGGCCGAGACGCCGGCCAACACCACGCCGGCCTGCCAGCACTCGTGCAGGATCTCGTCCAGCCCGTGCACCCGCCAGACCGCGACGAGATTGGCGACGCTGCCGCCGCCCACCCAGATCGCATCCTGGGCGAGCAGGTGGGCTCGGACGTCGTCGACGTTCGGCATCGGGAACAGCGCCAGGTGCGACAGACGGAACCGCGTGTCGGCGAACGCACCGTAGACAGCGGTGAACGAGGTCGGCTGGTCACCGACGGCCTGCCCGAGGTAGCAGATCCGTGGCTGCGGACCGGCCTCGGCCAACTCGGCGGCCAGCTCGAAGATCGGGCCGGGACGCAGGTCGGACGGCCCCCGGTCACCACGGAAGAAGCCCATGCTGGTGGCGAGGATGGTGGGTTCGCTGGCGGGCATGAGCGATCCTTCCGTCGGTGTGCTCTGCCCTCCATCCTGCCGTAGTCGATCATTGTCCAGGGGCTGTCAGCATTCGGGCGCGTCGACCTGCCCGACCTCCGTCGATCTTCCGACACGGCGTCGGCCCAACCCGCTCAGCCGGCGGGCCGTCGGCCCAACCCGCTCAGCCGGCGCGGCGTTGCCGGGGAATGAGAGCGGGCCGCGCGTTGGCCGGGTCGGCGGTGCCGCTCGACGCGGCCGACGGAGTCGCCTGCGGATCGGGCCGGCGTCTCGCCGCCGCACCTCCGGCGGGAGGCTCGATCTCGGCGGGCAGGTCGTCGCACGGCGGCTCGGACGCGGGCAGTTGCGCGCACGCGGCGCGGGGCAGGGTGAACCGGTCCGCTGCCGCCGGCCCTGCGGAATTCGACTCGCGCAGCATCCAGCGCACCTCGTCCGCCGTCCAGCCGAGGCTGGGCCGGGCCGCGATCTCCGCGATCAGCCGCCGGCCGACGGTCGTGTCGTCGTCGTAGAAACGCATGCACCGGTGATGCGTCCACATGCCGAGCGCCCGCAGGCCGGCCTCGTCGAGCGACCGGACCAGCCGGCCGCAGGCGGTGTCGGCGAACGGCTCCGCCTGGTCGGCGGACCGGTCCCGTTCGATGGCACCGACGGCGGCCGGCGCGACGGCCCGCATCCGGCGGTAGAAGGACTGCACCACGGCGCGGGGCAACGGCGGAATCGAGCCGTGTGTAGACGCCGCCACCCAACCCGCAACGCTCGCCATCGCCGCCCCCCTTCTTGAGTTGGTGGCGAGACGTTACCCGGGACGACCGACACTCCCGGGCGGAAATCCCCCACCCCCACCTCTCCGCCTCGGTGATCAAGAAGTTCGCGTCACGGGGTACGGCGTGTCGTGACGCGAACCTCTTGATCACCGGGAAAAGCGGGGGTGGGTGCGGGGGTGGGTGATGGTCGGGTCTGATTTCCGCCAGCCGACGGCTTGAGCAGCGGGGCATCATCGGTGGCGTGGAGATGGACTTCGAACGGTGCTACCGGGCGGTGGACAGTCGCGACCAGAGGTTCGACGGCTGGTTCTACACCGGCGTGACGTCGACCGGGATCTACTGCCGGCCATCCTGCCCGGCGATCACGCCGAAGCGGCAGAACGTCCGGTTCTTCCCGTCGGCCGCTGCCGCCCAGGGCGCCGGGCTGCGCGCCTGCCGCCGCTGCCGGCCGGACGCCGCGCCCGGCTCGCCGCAGTGGGACGTCCGCGCCGACGTGGTGGGCCGGGCGATGCGGCTGATCGCCGACGGGGTGGTCGACCGGGACGGCGTACCGGGGCTGGCCGCGCGGCTGGGCTACACCGAACGGCACCTGCACCGGATGCTGCGCGCCGAGATGGGGGCCGGGCCGCTCGCGCTGGCCCGGGCCCAGCGTGCGCAGACCGCGCGGATCCTCATCGAGACGACCGGGCTGGGGATGGCCGAGATCGCGTTCGCCGCCGGCTTCGGCAGCGTGCGGCAGTTCAACGACACGGTCCGCGAGGTGTACGCGAGCGCCCCCTCGGAGCTGCGGACCGCTCGCGGCCGACACCTGGCGGCAATCGGGGCGGGGACGATCACGCTCCGGCTGGCGTACCGTCCGCCGCTGCACGCCCACGCGCTGCTGGACTTCCTCGCGCTGCGCGCGCTGCCAGGTGTCGAGGAGGTACGCGACGGGACGTACCGCCGGGGGTTGCGGTTGCCACACGGCCCCGGCCAGGCGGCCCTGACCCCGGCGGACGGGCACGTGGCGGCGACGCTGCGCCTGGCCGACCTGCGCGACCTCGCGCCGGCGGTGGCCCGCTGCCGGCGTCTGCTCGACCTCGACGCGGACCCGGAGGCGGTCGACGCCACGCTGGCGGCCGACCCGGCCCTGGCCCCGGCGGTGACGGCCGAGCCCGGGATCCGCGTCCCCCGCGCGGTCGACGGTTTCGAAATGGCCGTACGCGCGATAGTGGGCCAACAGGTCTCGGTGCGCTCCGCCCGCACCACCCTGACCCGCCTGCTGGCCACCCGCGTCGATCATGAAGTTGTTGCCACCGACGACGGCGTGTCGCGACAACAACTTCATGATCAACGGGGTGACCTGCGGGGGTTCCTCACGCCGGAGGAGGTTTTGGGGATCTCCGACGGGGAGTTCGGGATGCCGGGGCGGCGGCGGGACGCCATTCGCGGGCTGGCCCGCGCATTGGTGGACGGGTCCGTGGACCTGGCGCCCGGGGGTGACCGTCAGGAGACCAGGCGGCGGCTGCTCGCGCTGCCCGGGATCGGGCCGTGGACCGCCGACTACCTCGCCATACGCGCCCTCGGCGACCCCGACGTCCTCCTCGACAGCGACCTCGCGATCCGCCGCGGCGCGACGGCGCTCGGCCTACCCCACACGACCCTCGACGCGCACGCCGAACGGTGGCGCCCCTGGCGGTCCTACGCCACGATCAGACTCTGGAGAGCCGCATGAGCATCGACAGCACCGTCCTGACCACCCCGACCGGTCCGCTGAGCATCCTCGCCGACCGCGACGGTCAGGTCCTGGCGGCCGGCTTCACCCCCGACCCGGAGGCGCTGCCGCCCCTGATCCACCCGAGTCTGCGAGCGCCGGTACGACCACGCGCCGATCTCGGGCCGACCACCGTGGCCGTTCGGTCCTACCTGGACGGGGATCTCACCGCCATCGACTCGGTGCCGGTACGGCAGCACACCGGCGGCGAGTTCATGGCGTACGCCTGGCAGGTGCTGCGGGACGTGCCGCCGGGCGCGCCGGTCACCTACACGGGGTACGCGGCGCTGGCCGGGCGGCCACCCGCGGTGCGGGCCGCGGCCGCCGCCTGCGCGCGTAACGCCGCGGCGCTCTTCGTGCCCTGCCACCGGGTGCTGCGTACCGACGGGAGCCTCGGTGGCTACCGCTGGGGGCTGGACGTGAAGAAGTGGCTTCTCGGTCATGAGCGGCGGTTGACGGCAAGCTGACAACTACACGGGCACCCAATGACGCTACCGTCGGGTAGTGCCTGTGGAGAGCGACGGCGACCGGGCCGCCCCGGTCGCCGCGGGCCGCCACCCCGTGCACAACCTCTGGCGGCTGCGCCGCTACCTGCGCCCGTACGCCACCGAGTTCGCCTGGTTGCTGGTCGCCGGGCTCGCCGGCACGGCCGCCGGGATCGCCGTACCCCTGGTGGTGCAGCGCGTGGTGGACGGGCCGGTGGCCCGCCACGAGCCCGCGGGCCTGCTCCAACTCGGTGCTCTGGCGCTGCTGCTCGGCGTGGTCGAGGCGGTGCTCATCTTCATCCGTCGGTGGGTGCAGTCGTCCTCGGCGGTGGGCATGGAGGCGGCACTGCGCGCCGACGTCTACGCGCACCTGCAACGGCTGCCGGCCAGTTTCCACGACCGTTGGCAGTCCGGCCAACTGCTCTCCCGGATCACCAGCGACCTGTCGGTGATCCGCCGGTTCCTGTCCTTCGGTGTCTTCTTCCTGGTGCTCAACCTGACCACCTACGTGGTGGTGGTGCTGCTGCTGATCCACCTGCACGCGGCGCTCGGGTTGCTGGTCGCGGCCAGCGCCGTGCCACTGCTGCTGATCACCCGCCGGTTCGGTCGGCACTACCACACCGCGTCCCGGCGGATGCAGGACCAGCAGGGCGACGTGGCGACGCTGGTCGAGGAGACCGCGCAGGGCCTGCGCACCATGAAGGCGTACGGGCGAGGGCCCGAGCTGGCCGCCCGCTTCGCCGACGGGGCCCGGGCGCTGCACGACACCGGCGTGGGCAAGGGCCGGCTGCTGGCGAACACGGCGGCGCTGCTCGACCTGGTGCCCAACCTGACGCTGGGCGTGGTGCTGGTCGCCGGTGCCGCCGCCGCCGCGCGGGGAGTGCTCACGATCGGGGAGCTGGTGGCGTTCGCCAGCCTCCAACTGATGCTCATCTGGCCGGTGCAGTCGCTGGGCTGGATCATCGCCAACGGGCAGGAGGCCGCCACCGCCGCCGACCGGGTCCAGGAGGTGCTGGACACTCCACCGCAGATCGTGGACGCTCCCGACGCGCTCACGCTCAGCCGCGACGCGGTCCAGGGTCGGCTCCGCTTCGAACGGGTCGCCTTCCGCTACCCGGGCGCGGCCACCGGCGTCCTCGACGAGATCGACCTGACCATCGAGCCCGGCGAGACGCTGGCCCTGGTCGGTGCCACCGGCTGCGGCAAGAGCACCCTGCTCTCGCTGGTGCCCCGACTGCACGAGGTGACCGGCGGCCGGATCACCCTCGACGGGCACGACCTGCGCGACCTGCGGCTGGCCTCGCTGCGCCGGCTGGTCGGGGTGGCGTTCGAGGAGCCCACCCTCTTCTCCATGTCGGTGTGGGAGAACCTCACCCTGGGCCGCCCGGACGCCGGCGACGACGAGGTCCGCGCGGCCCTCGCGCTGGCACAGGCCGATTTCGCGTACGACCTGCCGTGGGGCCTGGCCACCCGCGTGGGTGAGCAGGGGTTGTCCCTCTCCGGGGGCCAGCGGCAGCGGTTGGCCCTGGCGCGGGCGGTGCTCGGTCGCCCGGCGCTGCTGGTGCTCGACGACCCGCTGTCCGCCCTTGACGTGCACACCGAAGCGCTGGTGGAGGCGGCGCTACGGCAGGTGCTGCGGGCCAGCACCGCCCTGCTGGTGGTGCACCGACCATCGACGATCGCGCTGGCCGACCGCGTCGCCCTGCTCGACGGTGGACGGATCGCCGCGATCGGCCGGCACTCGGAACTGCTCGCCACCGTGCCCGCCTACCGGGCGCTGCTCGCCGCCGAGCCACCACCCGCGCAACCGGCTCACCCCGGAGCCGCCGAGCCACCACCCGCGCAACCGGCCGCCGCCGTCCACCCAGCCGGAACCGGGCCCGGGGGTGTCGGGCCGCCGGGGCCCGGCGCGTCCACCTCGGACGGCTGGGGCCTGGTGCGCTCGTGACAACCCCGGAGCAGGCCGATCCGTCTCCCGAGGGGGAGCCGGAGCTGGCCCGCTGGCGGGGGACGGCCACCGACCCGGAGGCCGACCGGAGTCGGGCCGAGGAGGACACCCCGGAGGCCGTCGCCCGGCTGCGCCGGCACAGCCGGGCCCTGCTGGCCGACCTGCTGCGCCCGCATCGGGGACGACTCGCCGCCGCCGTCGGTCTGCTGCTCGCGCAGAACGCCGCCGCGATGGCCGGCCCGTACCTGGTCATGATCGGCATCGATCGCGCCATCGCCCCGCTGCGCGCCGGGAACGCCACCCCGCTGGTCGCCGTGGCCGGGGCGTTCGCCGCCGCCGCCGTGACGGAGTACGCGGCCCGCCGAGGCTTCCTGACCCTCTCCGCCCGCATCGGCCAGGCCGTCCTGCTGGACCTGCGACAGCGGGTGTTCGGGCACTTCCTACGACTGTCGGTGGGCTTTCACGAGCGGTACACCTCGGGTCGAATGGTGTCCCGCCTCACCAGCGACCTGGACAGCATCGCCGAGTTGGTCGACGGGGGAATCGACAGCCTGGTGCTCGCCGCGCTGTCGATCCTGTCGGTGGCCGCCATCCTGCTCTGGCTGGACCTGCCACTGGCCGCGGTGACGCTGCTCGCGTTCCCGTTCCTGTTCTGGCTCTCCCGCTGGTTCGCCCGGGCTTCGGCCACCGCCTACCGGCGGACGAGGGAGGCCGTCGCGCTGGTCATCGTGCACTTCGTCGAGTCGATGCGGGGCATCCGGGCGGTGCAGACGTTCCGTCGGGAGCCGCGCAACCAGCGGATCTTCGTGACGCTCGGGGACGACTACCGGCGGGCGAGCCTGCACGCGTTCCGGCTGATCGCCACGTACTCGCCGGCGATCAAGTTGATCGGCAACCTCACGGTCGCGGTCGTGCTCTGTTACGGCGGGTGGCGGGTGCTCGGCGGGCGGACCGAGGTCGGCGTGCTCGCCGCGTTCCTGCTCTACCTGCGACGCTTCTTCGAGCCGATGCAGGAGCTGAGCCAGTTCTACAACTCGTTGCAGTCGGCGACGGCGGCGCTCGAGAAGCTGGCCGGGGTGCTCGACGAACGGCCCGGCGTCGCCGAGCCGGCCCGGCCGGTGCCGCTGCCGCGCGGCCCCGGTCACGGCGAGCTGACCTTCCGGGGCGTCTCGTTCGGCTACCGCGCGAACACCCCCATCCTCGCCGGACTGGACCTGCGGGTGCCGGCCGGGCAGACGGTCGCGCTGATCGGGCCGACCGGCGCGGGCAAGTCGACCATCGCCAAGCTCGTGGCCCGGTTCCACGACCCGGACGCCGGCACGGTCCTGCTGGACGGCATCGACCTGCGCGCGGTGTGCGACGCCGACCTGCGCCGCGCCGTGGTGCTCGTGACGCAGGAGAACCACCTGTTCAGCGGCACGGTGGCGGAGAACATCCGGTTCGGCCGTCCGGGCGCCGACGACGCCGAGGTGCGGGCCGCCGCCCAGGCGATCGGCGCGCACGAGTTCATCGCCGCGTTGCCCGACGGGTACGCCACCCAGGTGCACCGGCGCGGCGGGCGGCTCTCCGCCGGCCAGCGACAACTGGTCGCGTTCGCCCGGGCGTTCCTCGCCGACCCGACCGTGCTGATCCTCGACGAGGCGACGTCGTCGCTGGACGTGCCGACGGAACGGCTGGTGCAACGCGCGCTCGGCACCATCCTGCGGGACCGGACCGCGCTGGTGATCGCACACCGCCTCTCCACAGTGGAGACGGCCGACCGGGTGCTCGTCGTCGACGGCGGGAAGGTCGTCGAGGACGGCCCGCCGGCCGTGCTGGTCGGGTCCGGCGGCCGGTACGCGGCCCTGCACCGGCAGTGGCGCGACTCGCTCGGGTAGGACCGGCGATACGCAACTGCGTGGCTCGGCACCCGGCTGATGCCTACGATCGGCAGATGACCGATACGGCGAGGACCGCCCGCGCCGGCGTTCCCGAGCGTCCCAGTCTGGACGGGCTCGAGGAGCGTTGGGCGCAGCGTTGGCAGGAGGAGGGCACGTACGCGTTCGACCGTTCCCGGGAGCGGAAAGACGTGTACTCCATCGACACCCCGCCGCCGACCGTATCGGGCGAGTTGCACATGGGGCACGTCTTCTCGTACACGCACACCGACACCGTCGCCCGCTACCAGCGGATGCGGGGCAAGGCGGTCTTCTACCCGATCGGCTGGGACGACAACGGGCTGCCCACCGAACGTCGCGTGCAGAACGTGTACGGGGTGCGCTGCGACCCGGCGTTGGCGTACGACCCGGTGTGGCGGCCGCCGGCCACCCCGGTCGACGACGCCGCCCGACGCGACCCGACGCCGATCTCGCGGCGCAACTTCATCGAGCTGTGCGAGCGGCTGACGGTCGCCGACGAGCAGGTCTTCGAGGCCCTCTGGCGGCGGCTCGGGCTCTCGGTGGACTGGTCCCTGACGTACACGACGATCGGCCGGATGGCCCGCGCCACCAGCCAGCGGGCGTTCGTGCGCAACCTGCGCCGGGGTGAGGCGTACCAGGCGGAGGCGCCGACGCTGTGGGACGTCGGCTTCGCCACCGCGGTGGCCCAGGCCGAGCTGGAGGACCGGGAACGTCCCGGCGCGTACCACCGGCTGCGGTTCGCCGGGCCCGGCGGGCGCGAGGTGCTCATCGACACCACCCGGCCGGAGCTCCTGCCGGCCTGCGTCGCGCTGGTCTGCCACCCCGACGACGAGCGGTACGCCGACCTGGTGGGCGCGACCGTGCGCAGCCCGCTGTTCGACGTCGAGGTGCCGGTGCGCGCCCACCCGCTCGCCGATCCCGCGAAGGGCACCGGCATCGCCATGGTCTGCACGTTCGGCGACCTCGCCGATGTGACCTGGTGGCGTGAGCTACAGCTGGACACCCGGGTGGTGATCGGCCGGGACGGCCGTCTGCTGCCGGAGCCGCCGGCCGGGGTGCCCGCGGCGCCGTACGCGGGGCTGGCCGGGCAGACCGTCAACGGCGCCCGCCGGGAGATCGTCGGGATGCTGGCCGACGCGGGTGACCTGATCGGAGAGCCGCGTCCGGTGACCCACCCGGTGAAGTTCTACGAGCGTGGCGACCGGCCACTGGAGATCGTCTCCACGCGCCAGTGGTACCTGCGCAACGGCGGACGGGACGCCGAACTGCGGGCGACGCTGCTGGCCCGGGGCGCGGAGCTGCACTGGGTGCCGGCGCACATGAAACACCGCTACGACAACTGGGTGGGCGGCCTGACCGGCGACTGGCTGGTGAGCCGGCAGCGCTTCTTCGGAGTGCCGGTGCCGGTGTGGTACCGGCTCGACGACACTGGCGAGCCGGACTGGTCCCACCCTCTCACGCCGGACGAGTCGACGCTGCCGGTCGACCCGTCCAGTGACCCGGCGCCCGGTTTCGACGAGTCGCAGCGCGGGCGGCCGGGCGGCTTCATCGGCGACCCGGACGTGCTGGACACCTGGGCGACCTCGTCGTTGACGCCGCAGATCGTCGGCGGCTGGGAGACCGACCCGGAGCTGTTCGCGCAGGTCTTCCCGATGGACCTGCGCCCGCAGGGGCAGGAGATCATCCGAACCTGGCTCTTCGACAGCGTGGTCCGTTCGCACTTCGAGCACGGGGTGCTGCCCTGGCGGGACACCGTGCTGTCGGGCTGGATCCTCGACCCGGACCACAAGAAGATGGCCAAGTCCAAGGGGAACGTGGTCACCCCGCTCGCGCTGCTGGAGCAGCACGGTTCCGACGCGGTGCGCTACTGGGCGGCCAGCGGCAAGCCCGGCATGGACCTGGCCTTCGACCCGGCGCAGATCAAGGTCGGCCGCCGGCTGGCCACCAAACTGCTCAACGCGTCGAAGTTCGCGCTCGGCCTGGGCGCCGCGGACGCGCTGCGCGCCGCCACGACGACCCCGCTCGACCGCGCCATGCTCGCCGAACTGGGCACGGTGGTGAGCGCCGCGAGCACGGCCTTCGACGGGTACGACCACACGGCCGCCCTCCAGGTGACCGAGGCGTTCTTCTGGCGGTTCTGCGACGACTACATCGAGTTGGTCAAGGAACGGGCGTACGGCACCGGAGCGGCGGCCGACTCGGCGCGGGCGGCGCTGGCCTCGGCGCTGTCGGTGCAGTTGCGGCTGTTCGCGCCCGTGCTGCCGTACGTCACCGAGGAGATCTGGTCGTGGTGGCGGTACGGGTCGGTGCACCGCGCGCCCTGGCCCACCACCTACGAGGTGGCCCGCGCGATCGAGGGGACGGGCGAGCCCGCGCTGCTGCGGCTGGCCGGGGACGCGTTGGGCCAGGTGCGGCGGGCCAAGTCGGAGCGGAAACTGTCGATGAAGGCGGAGGTGCCGCTGGCCGAGGCGCTCGGCCCGGCGGCGATGCTGGAGCAGCTCACCCTGGTGGCCGACGACCTGCGGGCGGCGGGCCGGATCGGCAAGCTCGACCTGCTGCCGGACCGCACCCCGGACCTCGTCATCGCCTGCGCCTTCTGACCGGGTCCGCCGCCGCCCCCCCCCCGGGGGCGGCGGCGGACCGGCCGTCACCAGCCGCGCAGGAAGCGCAGGCCGAGCAGGAAGGCCACCACGGAGGGCCCGACCAGCAGGGTGATCGCCTGGAGCCGGTACGGCATCCGGTGCCGGGCCAGCTCAGCCGCGTTGCCCAGCACGATGACCCCGGCGAGCATCATGAACGCGCCCCACCAACCCGTCTCCAGGTGGATCACCCGGGCGTGGAGCAGTTGCAGGGTCACACCGACCAGCGCGCCGGTCAGCGCGAGCAGCGCCACCGCGCGGTGCAGACCACGGGCCAGCGGGTGGCCCGCATGCCAGCCGTACGTGCCGGCCACCGCCAGGCAGGGCAGCACCACCAGCAGTGGCCAGCCCTCACCCATCGCGCCGAACATCAGCAGCGCGCCCACCACGAACGCCAGTGCCCCGACGCAGGCGACGACGTAACCCGCGAAGGCGCGACCACCGCCGCGGGCCAGCAGCGGGCCGCCGCTGGCCGCGATCAGCGCGGCCGGGATCAGGATGAAGCCGGCCCACCAGTGGAACCGGCCGCTGCCCTGGGCGGCCGTCGCGACCGTCGCGGACGCGAGGCCGGCAGCGGCGAGGCTGATCAGCCACGCCCGGCTACGGCGGGAGTACGGGTCAGCCAAGGGTCTGCGCTCCGCTTCGACAGTCACGTCCACCAGCCTCGTGGGTGGGGCCCGCCCGGTCCATCCGGCCAGCCCTACCCGTGGCCGGAGGGCTGGCCGGACTCCGCACGCCTCAGCTCGTCTCGCCGGCCACGCTGAACGAGCGCAGGCGGTCGATCGCCAGCACGGTGAAGCCGACGCTCACCAGCGCGGTCATCACGCCGGCCACCGGCACCGACACGCTGGTCTCCAGCAGCCCGCTGGGGGCGAGCCGGTCGGCGAGCGCGATCACGTACTGCTGGATGGAGAGCACCTTCGTGCCGCTGACGAAGTTGCCCAGCAGCCCCTCCCAGATCAGCACGTAGACGAGGCCGAGCAGCACCGGACGCCGGGTGATGAGGCTGAGCGCGAGGAACAGCGCCGAGTACGCGAGCGCGCCGAACGCGGACGCGGCGGCGAGCGCCAGTCCGAGGCGTACCGAATCGGCAAGCACGCCCGCGACGTAGAGCGGCACCGCGACGGTGGCCGCGGTGACCCCGGTGGCGACCGCGAGCTTCGGCAGCACGATCTGCCAGCGCGGCAGCGGCTTGGTGAGGATGTGCACGACCGTGCCGTCGTCGATCTCGGCGCCCAGCACGCCCGTGCCGATGATCAGGGCCACCACCGGCAGCACCACCGCCAGGCCGAGGCCGACCAGCACCGGCGGGCCCCACTCGCCCGGGTCCACGCCCAGGGACCGGCAGAGGACGGCCAGGCCGAGCAGCACCAGCGGCAGGGGCAGCAGCAGGAGGAACCGCCGCCGGCCGAACAGCCCACGCGCGGTGATCCAGGTAATCGTGGACATGTTCTCAGGCCTCCACCAGGTAGGAGAAGACGCTCTCCAGGGACTCGTCCGACGGCACCAACTGACGCACCCGGATGCCCTGGCGCAGGGCGATCCGGGGCAGCGCCCGGGTGAAGGCGCCGTAGTCGCCGGCGCGCACGGTCAGGCCGGCGCGGTCCAGCTCGACGCCGCTCACCGACGGCTCGGCGATCAGTGCGACGGCCAGCGCCCGGTCGTCGGTGGAGCGCACCGCGAAGACGTGCGGCCGGTTGGTCATGAGCCGGCGGATGGTCCGGAAGTCGCCGGAGGCGGCCAGCCGGCCCGCCACCATCACCTGCACCGTGCCGGAGACCTGTTCGACCTCTTCCAGGATGTGCGAGCTGAACAGGATCGTCCGGCCGGAGTCGCCGAGGGAGTGCAGCAGATCCATCATGTGCAGCCGCTGACGCGGGTCCATCCCGTTGAACGGCTCGTCGAGCAGCAGCACCTGCGGGTCGTGCACCAGCGCCGCGGCCACCCGCGCGCGCTGTCGCATGCCCTTGGAGTACGTGCCGATCCGGCGGTCCTGCGCCGACTCCAACTCCACCAGGTCGATGGCGCGTCGGGCGGCCGCCGCCGGGTCGGCCAGTCGGTGCAGCTTGGCGCTGGCGAGCACGAACTCGTACGCGGTGAGGAAGCTCTGCACCGCCTCCCGCTCGCTGACCAGGCCCAGCCGGCGGTAGACGGCGGGATTCCGCCAGGTCGGCTCGTCGTCGAGGGTCACCGTGCCGCGCGACGGGGCGAGGAATCCGGCCATCATGTGCAGCAGCGTGGTCTTGCCGGCGCCGTTCGGGCCGAGCAGACCGGTCACCCCGGGGCCGAGGATCATGCTGATGTCGTTGACGGCCACCACGTTGCCGTACCACCGGGACACCCCGGTCAGGCTCAGGGTGCTGCTCATCAGGAGGCGACCTTCCGGTAGCGGGCCAGCAGGAGGGTGGTCGCCCCGGCGACCAGCAGCACCGCCACCAGGGCGTAGACCGGGCCGAATCGGCCGATCATCATCTCGCCCGGATCGCCCTCGACCAGCAGGTCACCCAGCGACCAGATGCCGACCCCCTGCACGAGGGTGGAGGGCGAGGCCATGCCGGCCAGTTCGTTGGCCGTGTTCGACGGCAGGATGCTCAGCACGCCCACGATCGGGGTGGTCATCAGGAAGACGGCGACCACCCCACCGGCGGCGAACGCGCGCTTGCCGGTCAGCGACGCGACGAGCAGCCCCACCGAGGCGAAGACCACCGCCCACAGCCCGGCGTAGAGCAGACCGGGGAGCAGGTCGAGCAGCTCGTTCCAGACGCCCTTCAGGCCGTCCTTGGTGGTGAACGCGGCACCCAGGAACATGATCAGTTGCGGTCCACCGAGCAGCAGCCAGAGGCCGGTGACGAGCGCCAGCAGCTTGGCGATCGCGTAGTCGGCGCGCGGCAGTGGGCGGGAGAAGTAGAGCGGCAGCACACCACTGCGCAGGTCGCGGGAGACCAGCTCCGGGGCGGCCACCGCGACGAAGAACAGGACCAGCCAGCTCATCGCGTCGGCGAACTGGGCGTACGTGGCGACCGGCTCACCGAGTTGGCTGCGCACGGCGGCCAGGGCCACCGCGACCAGGGTGACGATGCCGATCACCAACCACGGAAAGATCTTGGCCTTGGCGCTGCGACCGAGCCCGAAGATGGTGCGCAGCCCGTGCAGGTAGAGCGCGCCGAAGACGTGCCGGCGGCCCAGGCGGGGGCCTTCGTAGCGCTGGTAGCCGATGTCGTGGATGACACCGGCCGGCGCGGACCGGACGGCGGATGACGGCTCAGGCATGGGTGAGCTCCCTCGTGGCGAAGAGTTCGGCCACCCGGTGCCGGCGCTGGTCCAGCCGGTGCAGCGGCAGGTCCAGTTCGGCGACCGCGCCGAGGATCAGGTCGTAGGTGCTGTCGTCGGCGAGCGGTACGAGCAGCAGCCGGCCGTCGCGCGCCACCGGCAGGTCGAGCGCGGTGAGTCGGGCCGCCAGCTCCTCGGTGCCCTCGCTGACCTCGACGGCCAGCACGTCGGTGGCCGAGGTCATGGCGGAGATGTGGTCGGCGCGCAGCAGCCGGCCACCGTCGATGGCGATCAGCGTGTCGCAGATCCGCTCCACCTCGCCCAGCAGGTGCGAGCACACCAGCACGGAGATGCCGAACTCGGTGCCGATCCGGTGCACCAACGCCAGCATGGCGTCCCGCCCGGCCGGGTCCAGACCGTTGGTCGGCTCGTCCAGCAACAGCAGGTCGGGGTCGTGCACCAGCGCCTGGGCCAGTTTGACCCGCTGCTTCATGCCGGTGGAGTAGCCGCCCACCGGCCGGTAGCGCTCCTCGTAGAGCCCGACGTGACGCAACGCCTCGGAGGCGCGCTCGCGGGCCACCGTGCGCGGCAGGCCACTGATCCGCCCGAGGTGGGTGACCAACTCGGCGGCGGACAGGTCGGGTGGGAGGCAGTCGTGCTCGGGCATGTAGCCGACGCGGGCGCGGACCGCCGCCGGTTCGGTGGTCGGGTCGATGCCGAGCACCGAGACCTGCCCGCTCGTCGGAGCGATCAGGCCGAGCAGAATCTTGATCAAGGTGGATTTGCCGGCGCCGTTCGCCCCCACCAGGCCGATGATCCCGGGCTCGACGGCGACGGTGAGGTCGGTGAGCGCGGTGACCCGACCTCCGTACGTCTTGGTGAGCGACTGGGTCGCGATCAGTGTCACCAGGCCAGCGTAGGGAGTCGATGCCCCAGGTCGACACCGGCGCGCCCCCGGCGCTCCCCTGATCCTCGCGGCGCCGTACCCCTAGGGTCTGTTTCGTGCGGGCGGTCGGGCCGAGGCGAACGTTTGCGCCGGTCCCGCGCTCACCCAGACCCCGCCGCCGGAAAGTCCGCTCCGGGGTGGCACGATTCACTTCCCGTTCACCGGGCAGTGTTCCGGGGGATATTCGACCGCCGACGCGGGAAGGATCGTGATGGTCGAGGTTGGCGTCCCCAAGGTCAGTGTCGTGGTGCCCGCGTACAACTGCGGCCCGCACATCGAGAAGCTGGTGGCCTCGCTGCTGAGCCAGTCGCTACCAGCCGACGAGTTCGAGGCGATCTTCGTCGACGACGGGTCCACCGATGGCACGGGCGCGCGGCTGGACCGGCTGGCCGCCAAGCACCCGCACATCCAGGTGGTGCACATCGAGAACTCCGGCTGGCCGTCGCGCCCGCGCAACATCGGGATCGAGCGGGCCCGAGGCGAGTACGTGTTCTTCGCCGACGACGACGACTGGTTCGCCGACCAGGCGCTGGAACGGCTCTACGACTGCGCGAAGAAGTACGACGCGGACCTGGTGATCGGGAAGATGGCCGGGCACGGGCGCGGTGTGCCCCGGGAGCTGTTCCGCAAGAACCGCTTCGACGCCACCCTGGAGAACGCGCCGCTGATCGACAGCCTGACCTGCCACAAGCTGTTCCGCCGCGCCTTCCTCGACGAGCACAAGCTGCGGTTCCCGGAGGGCGGTAAGCGGCGGCTCGAGGACCATTCGCTCGTCGTACGCGCCTACTTCGCGTCCCGCCGCACCTGCGTGCTGTCCGACTACACCTGCTACCACCACACCCAGCGGCCCGATGCCAAGAACGTCACCGCGGCCCGGCTGGAGCCGGCGAGCTACTTCGCGAGCGTGCGCGACGCGCTCGACGTCGTCACCGCCCACACCGAGCCGGGGCCGCTGCGCGACCGGTTGCACCGGCGGTGGCTGCGCAACGAAATGCTCAACCGGCTGCGCGGCAAGCGGCTCCTGGACGCTCCCGAGGACTGGGTGGAGCAGGTCGCCGCCGAGGCCCAGAAGATCATCCAGGAGCGGTTCGCCCCCGGGGTCGCGGCTGGCCTGCCGCCGCTGCAACGAGCCGTGGCGTACCTGGTCGAGCGGGGGCGGGTCGCGGACCTGCGGCGGCTGGCCAAGTGGGAGTCGGGCATCGCCGGGAGAGCCAGGATCGACGCCCTGGAGCCGGACGAGCACGCCGTCACCGTGGGCGTGGCCGCCGAGCTGCGCTCCGCGGACCAGCCGATCGGCTTCCGCTCCGACGGCGAACGCGACGTGCTGGTGCTCCCGGTGGACGAGATCCCCTCCGACGTGCTCGACTCCACCGCGCAGGTCCGCAAGGCTCGACTGGACGTGGTCGCCCGCCGCCGGGAGACCGGTGACGAGATCTTCCTGCCGGTGAAGTTCCAGGTCGAGCGGGTCGCCACGCCCGGCGGCGCCGACACCGTCCATCTGGTGCACCGCGCCACCACCACGATCGACTTCCGAGCCCTCAACGGCGGTCGTACGCGGGGTAGCTGGCTCCTCAAGGCACGGATCACCAACGCCGGATGGACCGAGGACGCGCGGCTGCCGCTGCTCTTCATCTGCCCGGCCGACGGCGCGACGCCGAGGATCCGGGACGAGCGGAAGGCTTGGAACTGGCTGCGGTCGGCGGTGGGGCGCCGGGTCCGTCGCTGACCCGACCGCTCAGGTCGTGGAGTGGCGGCCTCGACCGATCGGCGGTCGGCTGCGAAACTGTGTGCCGTCAGCGAGTGGGGGGTGTGGATGAGCAACGGCTGGGTGCTGCCCGACGAGGTGCTCCGGGACGCGCCGGCGTACACGCCGCGTCCCGGTGAGCTCGCGGATCTGGAGCTGCTGCTGACCGGCGCGTACGCCCCCCTGACCGGCTTCATGACCCGTGCCGACCTGGTGTCGGTGAGTCGACGCGGCCGGCTGGCCGACGGCACACCGTGGCAGGTGCCGGTGACCCTGCAGGTGCCGGCCGCGCTGGCACAGGGCTTCGATCCGCGTGATGAGGCCCGCCGGGCGCTGGTGCTGACCGACGCCGAGGGCGCGCCGGCCGCCGCCCTTCAGGTGACGGACGTCTGGCCGGTGCGCGACGGCGTCGCGGGCCTGGGTGGCCCGCTCCGGCGGCTCGGCGACGGCGCCCAGGGCCCGTTTCAGCGGTTGCGACGCAGCCCCGAGGAGGTTCGGGCGCTACTTCCCCCGGGCCGCGTGCTCGGAGTCATCGCCGACCGTCCGCTGCACCGGCCACAGCTGGCCCAGATCGCGCACGCTGCCCGTACCCTGGCCGCCCACCTGCTGGTGATGATCCCGGTCGGCGAGGGCGGTGTCGGTGGGCTCGCACCGGAGGCGCTGGTGCGTACGATCTTCGCCGCCCGCGACCGGATGCCCCCGGCCACCCTGGTTGCCGTGCCGCTGTCGCACCGCCGCGACGAGATCAGCGACGCGCTGCTGCGGGCCCGTGTCTCCGCCGCGTACGGGGTCACCCACCTGCTCTCCACCGGGGAGATGCTCTCCGGGGCGGGCCTGCGGGTGTTGGTGCCGCGCGAGCTGGCGTACGACAACCGGGACGGGCAGTGGCGCTGGCGGGAGGACATTCCGCCACGTAACCGGCGTCTCGCGCTCACCCAGGAGGAGATCGAGGACCTGCTCGACCGCGGCTTCCCCCTGCCCGAGTGGCACACCCCTCCGGCGGTGGCGAAGGAGTTGGCCCGGGCTCGGCCGCCGCGCCGGCACCGGGGGCTCGTGGTGTTCCTGACCGGCCTCTCCGGCTCCGGCAAGTCCACCGTCGCCCGAGGGCTGGCGGACGCGTTGCGGGAGAACGGCGACCGGTCGGTGACCCTCCTCGACGGCGACGTGGTACGCCGCGAACTCTCCGCCGGGTTGAGCTTCAGCAAGACCGACCGGGATCTCAACGTCCGTCGGATCGGGTGGGTGGCGGCCGAGATCGCCCGGCACCACGGCATGGGCATCTGTTGCCCGATCGCCCCGTACGCGGCGGCCCGTGCGACGGCACGGGAGATGGCCCTGGCCGCCGGGGCGGGATTCGTGCTGGTGCACGTCGCGACACCGCTCGAGGTGTGCGAGCAACGGGACCGCAAGGGCCTGTACGCGCGGGCCCGCGCCGGTCTGCTGACCGGGATGACCGGCATCGACGACCCGTACGAGGAGCCGACGGACGCGGACCTGGTGCTGGACACCTCCCGCGTGAGCATCGCGGAGGCGGTGCAGGCCGTACTGGATCACCTGACCGAGACCGGCTGGGTGGAGTTGAAGATCCAGTCAGCCTGACCGTTCGCCCCGCCCCCTTTCCTTCCGCCGGTTCCGGGCACGCGCTAGTGTTCATCTTTGTTGGAACACGTTCGACCGCGTGAGAGTACGTGGACCCTGGGAGGCACGGCGGATGCTCGCACGGCAGCGGCAGTCGGCCATCCTCGATCGGGTCCGTGCCACCGGCGGTGTCCGGGTGAGCGACCTGGCGACCGAGTTCGGCGTCTCCGACATGACCATCCGGCGCGATCTGGAGGCGCTGCACGAGCGCGGCCTGCTGGCCAAGGTGCACGGCGGAGCGACCGCGGCCGGCACCAGCTCGACCGACGAGCCGGGCTTCCACGCCAAGTCCGTCCGGCAACTACCGGAGAAGGCCGCCATCGCGGACCGGGCCGCGGCGCTGGTCCGGCCCGGCGCGGCGGTCGCCCTCTCCGCCGGCACCACCACCGCCGAACTGGCCCGCCGGCTGGTGGAGGTTCCCGGCCTGACCGTGGTGACCAACTCACTGCCGGTAGCCGAGATCCTGCACGCCGGCGGTCGGTCCGACCAGACGGTGGTGCTCACCGGCGGCGTCCGGACGCCGTCGGACGCGCTGGTCGGACCGCTCGCGGTCGGGGCCGTCCGCCGGCTGCACCTCGATCTGCTCTTCCTCGGCGTCCACGGCATCACCGAGCGGGCCGGCTTCACCACCCCGAACCTGATGGAAGCCGAGATCGACCGGGCGCTGGTCGCCGCGGCGGACCAGCTGGTGGTGCTCGCCGACCACACGAAGTGGGGCACGGTCGGCATCTCCTCGATCGTCGAGCTGGCGGCAGCCCATGTACTGGTCAGCGACGAGGCGTTGCCTCCGACCGCGCGACGGGTACTCGGCGAACAGGTGGGCCAACTGATCATGGTTAAGGCGACGAGGGCGGGCCGCGCGACGCGCACGCCGACGAGTGAGGGGACGGCGCCGTGAAGCGCACCGCGATCAACCTGGCCGACGGCCGGGAACTGATCTACTTCGACGAGAACGACGACGCCGTCCGCGACCAGCCGGACCGCCGTGACCTGCCGCCGCCGCCACCCGCGTCGCAACTGCGCTACGACCCGCTGACCGACGAGTGGGTGGCGGTGGCCGTGCACCGGCAGACCCGTACGTTCCTGCCGCCCGCGAACGAGTGCCCGCTCGACCCGTCCGAGGGCGACCGGCTGACCGAGATCCCCGCACCGGACTACGACGTCGTGGTCTTCGAGAACCGGTTCCCCTCGTTGAGCGGCCGGGTCGCCGACGAGCCCGGCGAGATCACCCCGTTCACACCGGTCCGACCGGGCCAGGGGCGGTGTGAGGTGGTCTGCTTCACCTCCGACCACAACGCCTCCTTCGCCAGCCTCCCGCCGCGCCGCGTCCGCACCGTGCTGGACGCGCTCGCCGACCGGACCGAGGTGCTCGGCGAACTGCCCGGGGTGGAGCAGATCTTCTGCTTCGAGAACCGGGGTGTCGAGATCGGCGTCACGCTGCACCACCCGCACGGGCAGATCTACGCGTACCCCTTCGTGACGCCGCGCACCCGGGCGTTGCTGGCCGCGGCCCGCCGGCACGCCGAGCGCACCGGCGGAGGCAACCTGTACGCGGACGTGCTGGCCGCCGAACGCGCGGCCGGCGACCGCGTCGTCACCGAGAACGAGCACTGGACGGCGTTCGTGCCGGCGGCGGCCCGCTGGCCGTTCGAGGTGCACGTCGCACCACGGCGCGTGGTGCCGGACATCCCGGCCCTCGACGACGGCGAGCGGGACGCCTTCGGGCCGCTCTACCTGGATCTGCTGCGCCGCTTCGACGGGCTGTTCGACATGCCGATGCCCTACATCGCGGCATGGCACCAGGCGCCGGTGCGCATCGACCGCGAACTGGGCCACCTGCACCTTCAGCTGTTCAGCATCCGGCGGGCCAAGGACAAGCTGAAGTACCTGGCCGGTTCCGAGTCGGGGATGGGCGTCTTCATCAACGACATCTCCCCCGAACGCGCCGCCGAACTACTACGCGCCGCCTGAAGGAAGGGCACCTTATTAACGCCTCGTGTATAGGAGGGGGCCCTTCCTAACACCTGCCAGCGCGCCGGCCGCCTGCTGGAGAACAGGGCGCGGGGGGCCCGGGACAGGGCCCCCCGCAGGGAAGGGACGGCTGGCTGTGCGCGACACAGCCGGGAAGGCTGGCAGATCGGCACGCAGACCGCGGTCGACCTCGGTCAACCTTCTGGACGCGACTGGCATCTCGTCCACCCTGGTCAACGAGACGTGCCGGGCCGGGGTGACGCCGCACGCGTGTCACCCGCCGGACACAGCGGAGCCCGCCGGCGGGTGCCGACGGGCTCCGGTGCTGGTGCTGTCGAATCAGGCGGAGAGCCGGCGGGCCAAGTTCTCGTCGAGCGCGTTCATGAACTCGTCGGTGGTCAGCCACGGGGCGTCGCGCGAGATGAGCAGCGCGAGGTCCTTGGTCATCTGGCCGCCTTCGACGGTGTCGATGATGACCTGCTCCAGGGTGTTGGCGAACTCGGTGACCGCCGGGGTGCCGTCCAGCTTGCCCCGGTGGGCCAGGCCCCGGGTCCAGGCGTAGATCGACGCGATCGGGTTGGTCGAGGTCTTCTCGCCCTTCTGGTACTGCCGGTAGTGCCGGGTGACCGTGCCGTGCGCCGCCTCGGCCTCGACGGTACGACCGTCCGGGGAGAGCAGCACCGAGGTCATCAGGCCCAGCGAGCCGAAGCCCTGCGCGACAGTGTCGGACTGCACGTCACCGTCGTAGTTCTTGCAGGCCCACACGTACCCGCCCTCCCACTTGAGCGCGGCGGCGACCATGTCGTCGATGAGCCGGTGCTCGTAGGTCAGTCCGGCGGCGTCGAACTCCGCCTTGAACTCGGACTCGAACACCTCGGCGAAGATGTCCTTGAACCGGCCGTCGTACGCCTTGAGGATGGTGTTCTTGGTCGACATGTAGACCGGGTAGTTGCGGTCCAGGCCGTACCGGAAGGAGGCGCGGGCGAAGTCCCGGATCGACTCGTCGTAGTTGTACATGCCCATGGCGATGCCGCCGCCGGGGAAGTTGGCGACCTCCATCTCCATCGGCGTGCCGCCGTCGGCCGGCGTGTAGGTGATGGTCACCGTGCCCGGGCCGGGGACGACGAAGTCGGTGGCCTTGTACTGGTCACCGTGGGCGTGCCGGCCGATGATGATCGGCTTGGTCCAGCCGGGGACCAGCCGCGGCACGTTGGACATGATGATCGGCTCACGGAAGACGACGCCGCCGAGGATGTTGCGGATGGTGCCGTTGGGCGACCGCCACATCTTCTTCAGGCCGAACTCCTCGACCCGGGCCTCGTCCGGGGTGATGGTGGCGCACTTGACGCCGACGCCGTGCTCCTTGATGGCGTTGGCGGCGTCAATGGTGACCTGGTCGTCGGTCTCGTCGCGGTACTGGATCGACAGGTCGTAGTAGTGCAGGTCGACGTCGAGGTAGGGCAGGATCAGCTGCTCGCGGATCTGCTTCCAGATGATCCGGGTCATCTCGTCGCCGTCGAGCTCCACGACCGGGTTGTTTACCTTGATCTTCGCCATCGGCCGGCGCTCCTCTCGGGGGACACGTGCTCAAGCAGTACGAGCGTACTGCAATTGGGCCGGCAGCCCCCAGCCGGCCTCGGCCGACCGGTGAAACCGGGGCTGCACGGCACAGCAGTTCCCTGACACGATCGCGCGATGCCACTGAGCCGCACTCTCGGGTCTATCACGATCACCGCGCTCACCGACGGAGAGGGCGCGTTCTTCCAGCCCCGCGACGAGGTATTTCCGCACGCCACGGCCGCACACTGGGCGGAGGCCGACCGCCGCGACCCTGGTTCGGTCACCGCAGACGGGCAGTGGTGGCTGCCGTTCCGCAGCTTCGCGATCCGCTCCGGCGACGGACCGGTGACCCTGGTCGACGCCGGAATCGGCCCGACCGACGCGCCCGCCGCGAGCTGGGCGCCGGTGCCCGGCCGGCTACCCGCCGAACTGGCCGCCGCCGGCATCGACCCCACCGACGTCGACACGGTCGTACTGACCCACCTGCACAGCGACCACATCGGCTGGGCGGTCACCGGCACACCCGGCCGGCCGTACTTCCCGAACGCGAGCTACCTGCTGCAGCGCGCCGAGGTGGACGCGGCCCGGACGCTCAACCCGGGCCTGCCGGCCGGCCTGATCGCGCCGTTGCGCGCCGCCGGCCAGCTCCGGGTGGTCGACGGCGAGACAGACCTCACCCCGGGGGTACGACTGCTGTCCACCCCCGGACACACCCCCGGCCACCAGTCGGTGCTCGTGACGGTGGCCGACGAGCGCCTGCTGATCACCGGCGACCTCCTGGTCCACACGGTGCAACTGGTCGACCCCACCCTGGCGTACGCCCACGAGGAAGACCCCGACGAAGCCCGCCGTTCCCGGGAAACCACCCTGACCACGGCAAACCCCACCCTGCTGGCCACCCCCCACCTAACCACCCCCTTCACCCCCCACCCCTAACCCCGCCCAGCCAGCCCCCCGCACCCCGACCCCGCCCGCCCCGCCCCCGCCTGCCCGGCCCACCCGGCCCTCCGGCCCGATCTCCGCCTACCCGGCCGGCGACTGCCCGGCCCACTCTCCGCCTGCCCGGCCCGCCCTCCTACCCGCCCGGCGACTGCCCGGCCCGCCCCCGTCGATCACGAAATCATTGCCTTCCCACTCGGCGTGTCCGGGCAATAACTCCATGATCGACGCGTGGATCGAGGTACGGACCCGGCGGCACCCCCGTGATCAAGAGGTTTGCGTCAGGAATCGGGGTTTTGGTGACGCGAACCTCTTGATCACCGGGTTAGGTGGGCGCAGGCCGGGATGTGGCGCGGGCGGCCGGGTGGGGGTGGCGCGGGGGTGGGAGGGAGTGCGAGAAGGGCGCGCCGGCTTGGCCGGCGCGCCCTTCGTCGTGCTGCTGGTGGATCACATGCTGGAGATGTCGCCCTGCTTCGCGCGGACGGCCTCGGCCGCCTCGAGGAGGCTCGCGCGCTCGTCGGCGTCCAGGTCGGTCTCGACGACCCGACGGACACCCTCGGCGCCGATTTCGGCCTCGACGCCCAGGTAGACGCCGGAGATGCCGTACTCGCCGTCGACCCAGGCGCAGACCGGCATGACGTCGCCGGAGTCCTCGGCCACGGCCTTCGCCATGCGGGCCGCGGCGGCGGACGGGGCGTAGTACGCCGAACCCGTCTTGAGCAGCGCGACGACCTCGGCCCCACCGTTGCGGGTCTTGACGACCAGCTCCTCGATCTGCTCGGCCGGCATCGCGTCGCGCAGCGGCTTGCCGTTGACGGTGCTCTGCGACGGCACCGGCACCATGGTGTCGCCGTGCGAGCCGAGGGTGAGGGTGCGTACGGACGCCACGGGCACGTTCAACGCCTCGGCGACGAAGTTGCTGAACCGCGCGGTGTCGAGCATGCCGGCCTGGCCGAGGACCCGGTTCTTGGGGAACTGGGTGGCGATCTGCGCCAGGGCGGTCATCTCGTCCAGCGGGTTGGAGACGACGATGACAACGGCGCTCGGGGCGTACTTGGCGACGTTCTCGGCGACCTGGCGGACGATCTTGGCGTTGGTCTCCAGGAGGTCCATTCGGCTCATGCCCGGCTTGCGGGGCAGACCGGCGGTGATGACGACGACGTCAGAGCCCTCGATGGCCTCGTAGCCCTCACCGTTCGGGCCGGTGGTCACGCCGACGACCTTGGTCTCGAAGCCCTCGATGGCCCGCGACTGGTTGAGGTCGAGCGCGAGGCCCGCGGGCTTGCCCTCCACGATGTCGGTGATCACTACGGTGTCGAAGACGTCGTACTCGGCCAGGCGCTGTGCGGTGGTGGAGCCGTAGAAACCAGCCCCGACGACAGTGACCTTCTTACCCATGGTCGTCCCACTCCCTGATACCAGTCGGTTTTCCGGACCGTATCAGCCATCCTGGCACCGATCGGGCCAGGGGCGGAGGGTTACCGCCTTGTCGGGTTAGGAAGGGCCCCTTTACATGCACCAGGCGCTAATAAGGTGCCCTTCCTTACACCTCAGCCGCGTTCGGCGCGCTCCACCACGTTGGTCAGCAACATGGCGCGGGTCATCGGGCCGACACCGCCGGGCATCGGGACGAGCGCGCCGGCCGTCTCGGCCACCTCCGGGTCGACATCCCCGGTGTAGCGGCCCTTGCCGTCCGGGCCGATAACCCGCGTGATGCCGACGTCCACGACCACCGCGCCGGGGTTGATCATGTCGGCGGTCAGCAGTCCGGGTACGCCGGCCGCGACGATGACGATGTCGGCGGCGCGGGTGTGCGAGGCGAGGTCGAGGGTGCCGGTGTGGCAGAGGGTCACGGTGGCGTTCTCGCTACGACGGGTGAGCAGCAGGCCGAGCGGGCGGCCGACGGTGTTGCCCCGGCCGACCACGGCCACGGTGGCGCCCCGTAGCGCCACGTCGTGGCGGCGGAGCAGCTCGACGATGCCACGCGGGGTGCAAGGCAGCGGACCGTCGTAGCCGAGGACCAGGCGACCCAGGTTGACCGGGTGCAGGCCGTCGGCGTCCTTGTCCGGGTCGATCAGCTCCAGCACCCGCTGGGTGTCCAGGTGGGCGGGCAGCGGCAGTTGGACGATGTAGCCGTGGCACGCCGGGTCGGCGTTCAGCTCGGCGATTACGTCGTCGACCTGCTGCTGGGTGGCGTCGGCCGGCAGCTCCCGGCGGATCGAGGCGATGCCCACCTCGGCGCAGTCGCGGTGCTTGCCGTTGACGTACGCCTGGCTTCCCGGGTCGGCCCCGACCAGGACCGTGCCCAGCCCGGGGATGATGCCGCGCTCCGCGAGCGCCTTCACCCGTGTCCGCAGCTCGTCCTTGATCTCCGCTGCGGTCGCCTTGCCGTCCAGAACCGTCGCCGTCACGACCAGATCGTCTCATGTCCGGCACCCGCCGTTCCCGGGACCTCGCTCCGGCCGACCGCCGAGGCCCCGATCACACACCCATCGGTAACGAAGAGTCACGTGCCGTTCATCACTATCAGTGACTGCCTGTGGAACTGGTCACCGTCGAAACGGGCGGCGGCGGTGCGCGTGGGCGACACCGGACGACTCGCCACGGAGCGCCGAATCCGTTTCACCAGAGCACGGAAGATCTCCGCTTCACCGGCGAATTCCCAGTTCATGGCCGCCTGTCCGGTCTGGGGTAGCACGCGCTAGGTCCGCACGCAAGCAGGTACGACTGGAACCGTTACCCGCCCGCGACCCAGCCGTTGTCGACAGGCGGTAAGCCGACCTACCGTTACCGCCTGTTGCGCAGCGTAAACCCAGCGTCGGGCATGACTGCGCAGCGTGAGGAGATGAGGAGGCTCAATGCGAGTTCGTAGACTCGCTGCCTGGACCGCCCTCCCGCTCGCGGTGACGCTGGGCCTCGCGGCCTGCGGCAGCGGCGGAGACGGCGGATCCGGTGGCAACGGCAGTTCGGCCGTCAGCATCCAGATCGGCGAGCCGAAGCACCTGGTTCCCACCAACACCACGGAGACGTCCGGCTCTCAGGTCATCGCCGGCCTGTTCAGCCCGCTCGTCGACTATGACGCCCAGAACAAGCCGTACGAGGTGGCTGCCCAGTCGATCACCTCGTCCGACAACAAGGTCTGGACGATCAAGCTCAAGGACGGCTACACCTTCCACAACGGTGAGAAGGTCACGTCCCAGAACTACATCAACGCGTGGAACTACGGCGCGTACGCCCCCAACGGCCAGGACACCAACCCCTTCTTCGAGAAGATCGCTGGTTACGCCGACCTGCAGGGCAAGGAGCCGAAGGCCAAGGAGATGTCCGGCCTGAAGAAGGTCGACGACCTCACCTTCACCGTGACGCTCTCCGACCCGTACATCGACTTCCGCACGACGCTGGGCTACAACGCGTTCTTCCCGATGCCGGACGCCGCGTTCTCGGCGCCGGGCGTGCTCAAGGACTCCTACGAGCAGGCTCCGATCGGGCAGGGCCCCTTCAAGATGAAGGGCACCTGGCAGCACGATAGCAAGATCGAGGTCGAGCGGTACGACGCGTTCCCGGGCGAGAAGCCCAAGGTCAAGAACGTGGAGTTCCGGATCTACCAGCAGCTCACCGCGGCGTACGCGGACGTCCTGGCGGACAACCTGGACGTGCTGCCGACGATCCCGACCGAGAGCCTGAGCACCGCGCCGACCGACCTGGGCGACCGGTACCAGACCAGCCCGATGTCGTCGTTCCAGTTCCTGGCGTTCCCGACGTTCGACAAGGACTACAGCAACCCGGACGTCCGCAAGGCCATCTCGATGGCGATCGACCGTGACGAGATCACCAAGTCGGTCTTCAAGGGCTCGCAGACGTCGGCGCGCTCCTTCGTCTCGCCGGTCCTGCCGGGCTACCGCGAGAACACCACCGGCACGGCGGGCGAGTTCAACCCGACCGAGGCCAAGAAGCTCTACCAGGCCGCCGGCGGTCCCGCGAAGATCGTCATCTCGTACAACGGCGACGGCGGTCACAAGGACTGGGTCGACGCCACGGTCAACCAGCTCAAGGCCAACCTGGGTGTGGACGCGGTCGGCGTGGCCGAGCCGAAGTTCGCCGACCTGCTGACCAAGGTCGAGAAGAAGACGCCGGTGGGTGCCTTCCGGATGGGTTGGGTCATGGACTACCCGACCATGGAGGACTACCTCGGCCCGCTGTACAGCACGAACGGCTCGTCGAACTACTACGGCTACAGCAACAAGGATTTCGACAGGCTGGTCAAGGAGGGTGCCGCCGCCAAGACGCAGGACGAGGCGATCGCCAAGTACCAGCAGGCGGAGGACATCCTGGCCAAGGACATGCCGGTGATCCCGCTGCGCTTCGGCCAGAACGTGTTCGGCTACTCGTCCAAGGTCAAGAACGTGCAGATGGACCTGTTCCAGCGGGTCAACCTCGTCAAGATCGAAGCAGCCAACTGAGCTGAGCAGGGTGCGGGCCACCCGGGCGACGAAGCCCGGGTGGCCCGGTCTGCACCACCGGGGCCGGGCCGCAGCAGCGGACCCGGCGTCGGTGGCGCCGGCTCCCCCGGGCCGGACGGCACGTTCCGGATATTTCGGGTACGACCAGAGATGCCGTCCTGCGACCCTTTCGCACATTTCCGGAGAGACTGCTAAGCATGTTCCGCTACATCCTGCGGCGCCTACTGCAGATGGTCCTCGCCTTCTTCGGGACCACCCTGATCGTCTACGCGCTGACATTCGCCGGGCAGGGCGACCCGATCCAGGCGCTCGCCGGCGAACGGCCGGTGACGCCAGCGCAACGGGCCTACCTGACCGAGAAGTACCACCTCGACGCCACCGGCGTCGGCGGGTTCTTCTACCGCTACTTCGACTACGTCAAGAACCTGCTCCAGGGCAACCTGGGCGAGTCACTCACCGGTCGGAACATCGGTGACATCCTCCAGTCGGCCTGGCCGGTCACCGTGCGGCTCGCGCTCATCGCACTCGCCGTGGCGATCATCTTCGGCGTCACCGCCGGGGTGCTCGCCGGCATCCGCCGGGCCAGCATCTTCGACAACTCGACGCTCGTGCTGACCCTCCTGGTGCTCGGCATCCCGACGATCGTGCTGGCGCCCCTGGCGCAGTACCTGCTGGGCGTCAAGTGGCAGCTCTTCCCGCCCACCGCCGGCTCCGACCCGACCTTCTACGCGCTGCTGCTGCCGGGCATCGTGCTCGGCTCGCTCTCGCTGGCCACCGCCCTGCGACTCACCCGGGCCTCGGTGGCGGAGAACCTGCGCGCGGACTACGTCCGGACCGCTCGGTCCAAGGGCCTGGTCAAGCGGCGCATCGTCGTCGTCCACGTGCTGCGCAACTCACTGATCCCGGTGGTCACCTTCCTCGGTGTGGAACTGGGCAACCTGATGAGCGGCGCGATCATCACCGAGGGCGTCTTCAACATCCCCGGCGTCGGCTTCAACCTCTTCCGCGGCATCCGCACCGAGGACGGCCCCCTGGTGGTGGGCATCGTCAGCGTGCTGGTCGTGGTCTACCTGGTCTCGAACCTGGTGGTGGACGTCCTGTACGCCGTACTCGACCCGAGGATCCGCTATGAGTGAGCGCAGCGAGGTGCCGGCATGAGTGACTTTGAGACTGTCGCGGCCAGCGAGAACCAGGCCGCGCGGCGGGGCCCTTCGGGCGAACCGGGCGCACCCAACCAGGTGGGCGTTCCGCAGAAGCCCCGCAGCCTGGCCGGAGACGCCTGGCGGGACCTGCGCCGCAACCCGATCTTCTGGATCTCGCTGGCACTGGTCACCATCTTCACCCTGATGGCACTGCTCCCCGGGGTGTTCACCACGAACAATCCGAACGACTGCCTGCTCTCCCGACAGCACGCCGGGCCGTCCGGCGGAGCTATCTTCGGGTACGACTTCCAGGGCTGCGACACGTACTCCCGGGCGGTCTACGGCACCCGGGCCTCGCTGCTGGTCGGTGCGCTCGCCACCCTCGGCACCGGGATCATCGCGCTCGTGGTCGGCATGCTCGCCGGTTACTTCGGCCGCTGGGTCGACGCGGTGCTCTCCCGGGTGATCGACGTGGTGCTCGGTATCCCGCTGCTGCTGGCCGCGATCGTGCTGCTCAAGCGGGTGTCCAGCGACAGCCAGTGGGCCCGGATCGGCGCTGTCGTCTTCGTGCTGGCGCTCCTCGGATGGACCACCGCCGCCCGCGTGGTCCGTTCCTCGGTGATCACCGCCAAGGAACAGGACTACGTCGCGGCGGCCCGGATGCTCGGCGCCGGCAACAGCCGGATCATGTGGCGGCACATCCTGCCGAACTCGCTGGCTCCGGCCATCGTGGTGCTGACGATCGCGCTCGGCTCGTTCATCGCCGCCGAGGCGACGCTGTCCTTCCTCGGCATCGGCCTCAAGGCGCCGACCATCTCGTGGGGCCAGGACATCGACACCGGCCGGATCCACATGCGCGAGGCGGCCACCCCGCTCCTCGTTCCGTCGGCCTTCCTCGCGCTCACCGTCCTGGCGTTCATCATGCTCGGCGACGCGATCCGTGACGCCTTCGACCCGAAGCTGCGGTGATTCACTCATGACCGTCGAACCCACGCCCGCCTCCGCCACGCCCGAGGGCGGTCACCTGCTGGAGTTGCGGGACCTGCACGTCGAGTTCCGCACCAACGAGGGTGTGGCCCGGGTGATCAACGGCGTGTCGTACCACCTGGACGCCGGGGAGACCCTCGCCGTGCTCGGTGAGTCCGGCTCCGGCAAGTCGGTCACCGCCCAAGCGATCATGGGCATCCTGGACTCGCCGCCCGCGTTCGTCCGCTCCGGCCAGATCCTCTATCAGGGTCAGGACCTGCTCACCCGCTCCGAGGAGCAGCGTCGGCAGGTACGCGGCAAAGAGATCGCGATGATCTTCCAGGACGCGCTGTCCGCCCTCAACCCGGTGTTCCCCGTCGGCTGGCAGATCGGTGAGACGTTGCGCCAGCGCGCCGGGATGTCCCGGGGTGACGCCCGTCGTCGCGCGATCGAGCTGATGGACCTGGTCAAGATCCCCGGGGCCGCCAAGCGGGTCGGTGACTACCCGCACCAGTTCTCCGGCGGCATGCGGCAGCGCGTCATGATCGCGATGGCGTTGGCGCTGGACCCGAAGGTGCTCATCGCCGACGAGCCGACCACCGCGCTCGACGTCACCGTGCAGGCCCAGATCATGGACCTGCTCGCCGACCTGCGCCGGGACCTCAACATGGCGATGATCCTGATCACCCACGACCTGGGCGTGGTCGCCGGCGTCGCGGACCGGATCGCGGTCATGTACGCGGGCCGGATCGTCGAGCACGCCGACGTCCGCTCGCTCTACAAGGCGCCGGCCCACCCGTACACCAAGGGGTTGTTGGAATCGATCCCCCGCCTGGACGTCCGCGGCCAGGAACTGGCGACGATCAAGGGGTTGCCCCCGAACCTGATGCGCATCCCCTCCGGATGCCCCTTCCACCCCCGGTGCCCGTACGCGCAGCAGGTCTGCGTGGACGTGGTGCCGCACGACCTGGTCCTCGGCGACGGCCGAACCAGCGCTTGCCACTTCGCGCAGGAGGTCCGTGATGACAGCGCCCGCTAGCTCCGCCAAGGTCCGGGGCGAGACGATCCTCTCCGTCGACAACCTGGTGAAGCACTTCCCGATCAGTCAGGGTGTGCTGTTCCAACGGCAGATCGGCGCGGTCAAGGCCGTCGACGGCGTGAGCTTCGAGCTGCGCCGGGGCGAGACGCTGGGCGTGGTCGGCGAGTCCGGGTGCGGCAAGTCCACCCTCGCCCGACTGCTCATGCGGCTGGAGACGCCCACCTCCGGAAGCGCCACCCTGGAGGGCAGGGACCTGTTCAAGGCCTCCGGGTCCGAACTGCGCCGGCTACGCCGGAACATGCAGATGGTCATGCAGGACCCGTACACGTCGTTGAACCCGCGGATGACGGTCGGCGACATCATCGGCGAGCCGTTCGAGATCCACCCGGACGCCGCGCCCAAGGGCAGCAAGGCCAAGCGGGTCCAGGAGCTGCTCGACCTGGTGGGGCTGAACCCGGAGCACATCAACCGGTACCCGCACCAGTTCTCCGGCGGTCAGCGGCAGCGCATCGGCATCGCCCGGGCGCTCGCGCTGCGGCCCGAGGTGATCGTCTGCGACGAGCCCGTCTCGGCGCTGGACGTCTCCATCCAGGCCCAGGTGATCAACCTGCTGGAGCAGCTCCAGGACGAGTTCGGGCTCTCGTACATCTTCATCGCCCACGACCTGTCCGTGGTGCGGCACATCGCCGACCGGGTCGCCGTCATGTACCTCGGGCGGATCGTCGAGATCGGCACCGAGGACGAGATCTACGAGCGGCCGACCCACCCGTACACCCAGGCCCTGCTCTCGGCCGTGCCGGTGCCGGACCCGGAGGTACGCGACCAGCGCAGCATGATCCGGCTGGTCGGCGACGTGCCGAGCCCGGCCGACCCGCCGAGCGGCTGCCACTTCCGGACCCGCTGCTGGAAGGCCCAGGAGATCTGCGCGATCGAGGACCCGCAGACCGTCCCGAGAGCGGCAGACCCCCACCCGTCCGCCTGCCACTTCGCCGAACTCCGCTCCCCCACCACAGCCTGACCCGCCCCCACCCCCACCCCCGCCCGCCCCCGCCCTTCCGCCCGCCCTCGTCGATCATGAAGTTGCGGTGGGCGAACCCTCCGCCGGCGCCCCTTTTGCGGGGCACCACAACTCCATGATCGACGCGGGCAGGGCAGGGCAGGGCGGGGCGGGGCGGGGTGGGGCGGGGCGGGGTGGGGCGGGGTGGGGTGGGTCAGTGGAAGAAGTGGCGGGTCTTCGTCAGGTACATCGTTACGTTGGCCTTCTTCGCCGCTTCGATTACCTCTTCGTCGCGGATGGAGCCGCCGGGCTGGACGATGGCGCGGACGCCCGCGTCGATGAGGATCTGCGGGCCGTCGGCGAACGGGAAGAACGCGTCCGAGGCGGCCACCGAGCCACGGGCCCGGTCGGCGCCGGCGCGGCTGACCGCGAGCTGCGCCGAGTCGACGCGGTTGACCTGACCCATGCCCACCCCGACGGTCGCGCCGTCCTTGGCGAGCAGGATCGCGTTGCTCTTCACCGCGCGGACCGCCCGCCAGGCGAACGCCAGGTCGCGCAGCAGCTCCTCGTCGGCGGGCTCACCGGTCGCCAACTGCCAGCTCGCCGGGTCGTCGCCGGGGGCGTCCACCCGGTCGGCGGCCTGGGTCAACACGCCGCCAGTCACCGACCGCCACTCGACGGCAGCCGGAGTCCACGCGGGCGCGCGCAGCAGCCGGATGTTCTTCTTGCCCTGCAACACCTCGACCGCGCCCTCGTCGAAGCCGGGGGCGACCACCACCTCGGTGAAGATGTCCGCGACCTGCCGGGCCATCTCGACCGAGACCGGCCGGTTGACGGCGATGACACCGCCGAACGCCGACACCGGGTCGCAGGCGTGCGCCCGGCGGTGCGCCTCGGCCACGTCCACGCCCACCGCGATGCCGCACGGGTTGGCGTGCTTGATGATCGCCACGGCCGGCTGGTCGGCGAAGTCGTTCGCGGCCCGCCAGGCGGCGTCCGCGTCCACGTAGTTGTTGTACGACATCTCCTTGCCGTGCAACTGCTCGGCCTGAGCCAGCCCTGCCGGGGCGTCCGGGTCGACGTAGAGAGCGGCCGGCTGGTGCGGGTTCTCGCCGTACCGCAGCACCGTCGACTTGCGCAGCGCCGAACCGGCGAACGCCGGCCAGGTGTCGTCGGCGGGAGCCAGCTCACGGGCACACCACTGGGCGACCGCCACGTCGTACTCGGCGATGTCGGCGAACGCGCGGGCCGCGAGCGCGCGACGCTGGGCCAGCGTGAAGCCGCCCTCGTCGAGCGCGCCGAGCAGCGCCGGGTAGCCGGCCGGGTCGGTGAGCACGGCGACCGAGGCGTGGTTCTTGGCGGCGGCGCGCACCATTGCCGGGCCGCCGATGTCGATCTGCTCCACGCACTCCTCGACGCCGGCCCCGGAGGCGACGGTCGCCTGGAACGGATAGAGGTTGGAGACCAGCAGGTCGAACGCGGCCACCCCCAGCTCGTCGAGCTGGGCCACGTGGGTGTCCTTGCGCAGGTCGGCGAGCAGGCCCGCGTGCACCTTCGGGTGCAGGGTCTTCACCCGGCCGTCGAGCACCTCGGGGAACCCGGTCACCGTCTCCACCGGCGTCACCGGCACCCCGGCGGCGGCGATGGTGCCCGCCGTGCTGCCGGTGGACACGATCTCCACACCGGCCGCGTGCAGGGCCTGGGCCAGCTCGACCAACCCGGTCTTGTCGTAGACGCTGACCAGCGCCCGCCGAATCGGGCGACGCCCGTCCTGAGTGGGACTCACGGAACCGTGACCTTCCTTCCGGTGATGGTCCAGCCTTCGCGGACCAGCCGACCGACCTGCTCGACGAGCTGGCGGCGCTCGGCTTCCTTGATGCGTTCGGTGAGGGTGTCCACGTCGTCGTCGTCCAGCACCGGCACTGCGACCTGCGCCACGATCGGCCCGGTGTCCATGCCGGCGTCGACGAAGAACAGCGTGGCCCCGGTGAGCTTCACGCCGTAGGCGAGAGCGTCGCGCGGGCCGTGGATGCCGGGAAACGCCGGCAGCAGGGTGTTGTGGGTATTCAGGTAGCGGTCGCCGAAGGCGGCGAGGAAGTGCGGGCCGACCAGCTTGAGGAACCCGGCGGAGATGACCAGGTCCGGTTGGTGCTTGGCGACGTGCGCGGTGAGCGCCCGGTCCCAGTCTTCCCGGCTGTCGTGATCCGGGACCCGCTCGACGAACGTCGGCACCCCGGCGGCCTCGGCCCGGTCCAGGCCCGCGATGCCGTCGCGGTCCGCGCCGACCGCCACCACCTGGGCGCCGTACGCGGGATCGACCGCGGCGTCCAGCAGGGCCTGGAGGTTGCTCCCGGAGCCGGAGACGAGGACGACGATGCGGGCGACGGACGCGGGCTCGGTCACCGCAACACCCTATCGGGCAGGTCACGAACGACCTTCGACCGGGCGGCGCGCCGATTCTGTGCCGGTGCGGACGAGCATCGAACCGGTACGCTGCCGGTCGCTCGGGCTGGACACCGCGCCGGCCCGCACCCCTGTCAGTAATCCGGCACGGCGAGCGTGCCGATCGAATGAGGAGCACCCCCATGCACCCCGGCGCCCACCCCCAGCAGCAGCCGCCGATCAACAACAACATGACGATGTCGATCGTCGCCATCTTCCTGTTCTGGCCCCTGGCCATCCCGGCGATCATCAACGCGTCGAAGGTCAACCCGCTGCTGCAGCAGGGTGACTACGCCGGTGCCCAGGCCGCCGCCGCAGAGTCGCGGAAGTGGTCGAAGTGGGCCCTCATCGTGGGCATCGCGTGGCTTGTCATCGTGTTGCTGTGCTGTGCGTTGGGCGGCCTGGGCGCGATCATGAGTGGGAACAGCAGCACCAACTGACGGATCCAACCAAGGAGTTCTCTCGAATGCAGCCCGGTAATCCCGGTCAGGACCCGTACGGCCAGCAGCCGAACGACCCGTACGGCCAGCAGCCGAACGACCCGACCGCACCCCAGCCGCCGCACGACCCGTACGCCCCGCCGCCGGCCGCCCCGTACGGCCAGCAGCCCACCTCGGGCCAGCCGTACGGCCAGCCCGCTCCGGGGCAGCCCTACGGCCAGCCGCCGCAGGACCCGTACGGCGCGCCGCAGGCCCCGTACGGGCAGCAGCCGCAGGCGCCCTACGGCGCTCCGACGTACCCGAACGCCGGGTACCCGCAGGCCCAGGGGCAGAACAACACCCTCGGTCTGGTGTCGATGATCCTCGGCATCGCGTCGATCCCGCTGGTCTGCTGCGTCTTCCTGGGTATCCCGGTGGGCATCGCCGCCGTGGTGACCGGCTACCTCGCCAAGCAGAAGGTCGCCCAGGGCCAGGCCAGCAACGCGGGCCAGGCCAAGGCCGGTCTGATCTGCGGCGCGGTCGGCGTCGGCCTGGGCATCCTGCTGCTCCTGCTGAACGTCATCGGGAGCTTCAGCCTGCCGACCGAGCCCTGATCGGCAACCCTCTCGTCGGGGCGCTCCGGATCTCCTCCGGGGCGCCCCGCGGCGTTCCCACCCTCGATCCCCCACGCGTTGATCATGAAGTTATCGCCCCGCACCTCGGCGTGTCGTGACAACAGCTTCCTGATCAACCGAAGGTCAGGGGGTGGGGCGGGGGGTGCGGGCCAGTACGCGGGTGGCGGCGGCGCCGAGTAGCGCGCCTACCGCGACGACGCCGGCCGCCACGGCGCCGACCTGCCAGGCCACCGGCCCGAGCTGCGCCAGCCGCCCCGATCCGAGTGGTCCAGCGGAGGCCGCGGCGGCGACGCCGAGCAGCACGCCGGCCACCGGGCCGGCCAACGCGGCCGGCGCCAGCAACTCCGCCCACCGTCGCGGGGCGCGCTCCGGCCCGGCGACGCGGGCCAGCCGGCGGGCGAGCAGCCAGCCGGCGACCATCCCGGCCAGCACCGGCACCGCGAGCAGCAGGGCGCCGAGGCCGTCCACCGGGCCGCGCGGCAGGCCGGCGAGCAGGGGTACGGCCGGCAGCGCGCCGACGGACACCTCGCTGGTACGCACCGCCGTGTCGACGCCGACCGCGAAGCCCGGCCCGAGCAGATAGCTCGTCGACCAGACCGCCGCGTTCGGCGCGTACGCCATGCTGACCAGGGTGATCCCGGCCTGCCCGGCCACGCCGGTCCGGTACGCGCCGATCATGTCCGCCGCGTCGCCGCCCCCGGTGGCCACGGCCAGGCCGGCCGCGCCGGCCCCCGCGCCGAGCAGCAGGAGCGCGGCCACCAGGCCGGTGCGGACGCCGTCGCGCAGCGGGCCGGGTATCCGGGCGACGAGCAGCCGGGTCACGGCGGTGATCCGGATCGCGCCGACCAGCGCGCCGAGCGTGCCGACCATCGCGAACGTGGCCGCCGCCCGCACCGGGGACACCTGTGGACCGTGCGCGCCGATCAGCACCGCGGCGAGAGCGCCGAGCAGGGCGTACGCCAGACCGACCGCTCCGGCCGCGATCAGCGCCCGGCGCGGTGAGCGGCTGTCGCGGGCGCCGATCGCGCGACTCACGTGCACGCCGGCCCGGGTGAGTCGCCACAGCGCGAGCACGGTCAGCGCCAGCGGGGCGAGCCCGAACGGGCCCGCCTCGGTGTGCAGCGGAACGCCGTGCCCCACCAGCCAACCGGCCAACGCGGTGCGCAGGGTGCCGCCCAGCGTGGTGGAGTCCGCGCCCAACTGGACCAGGCCGAGCACGATGGCCACCGGCAGGTACGAGGTGAGGGCGGCCCCGCCGGCGGCCACCCCGGCGGCGACGGGCAACGGCGCCCGTCCGCGCGGCGACCCACCGGCGCGGGGCGCGGGCACCCGTCGGCGCGGCGGGGCGCGGTCGACCGGCCGGTCGTCGGCGCGTACGCCGCCGGCACGGCTGGGACGGTCAGGGGTGACGGGGGACATCCGCTCTACTCTGGCACGTCGCGCGGGCTGTGGCAGTCCGTTAACGCGCCCTCAGCGGCGGCGAGTTGGGCGAACCGGGTTCCGGACGGCCCGCGCGGGTCTAGCCTCGGCCCAGAGGGGGGTGGCCGTCGCCGCCATCGGGTCTCATCCGCCGGTCGCGGCCCGGGTCCGCCCGCCGCCCAGGACCGACCGGAGGTAGTCGTGACGACCGCATACCCGCCGCCACCGCCGGCCCGGGGCCGGGACCGCACCACGCTCTGGGGCGTGCTGGGCATCGTCCTCGGCCTGATCTGTTGCGGCATCCTCGGCATCATCTTCGGTTACCTGTCACTGCGGGACGCGCGGCGTAACGGCCAGTCCCCGGTGCTCGGCTACCTCGCCATCGCGTTCGGCGTGATCAACATCATCGGCGGCTCGATCCTGCGTCTCACCGGCAACTACCCGTTCTGGAACAACGACTGAGCCGGCGGTACGACGAAGGGGCCGACCGGTTCCGGTCGACCCCTTCGCTGTTGCCCTGCCGGCTCAGTTGCCGGACATGATCTCCCGCATCAGCTTCGCGGTCTCGGTCGGCGTCTTGCCGACCTTCACCCCGACGGCCTCGAGCGCCGCCTGCTTCGCCTCGGCGGTGCCGGCCGAGCCGGAGATGATCGCGCCGGCGTGGCCCATGGTCTTGCCGGGGGGCGCGGTGAATCCGGCGATGTAGCCCACCACCGGCTTGGTGACGTTGGCCTTGATGAACTCGGCGGCCCGCTCCTCGGCGTCGCCGCCGATCTCACCGATCATCACGATGGCGTCGGTCTCCGGGTCGGCCTCGAACGCCTTGAGGGCGTCGATGTGCGTGGTGCCGATGATCGGGTCGCCACCGATGCCGACGCAGGTGGAGAAGCCGATGTCGCGCAGCTCGTACATCATCTGGTAGGTCAGCGTGCCGCTCTTGCTGACCAGGCCGATCCGGCCGGAGCCGGTGATGTCGGCCGGGATGATGCCGGCGTTGGACGCGCCCGGGGAGGCGATCCCCGGGCAGTTCGGCCCGATGATTCGGGTGCGCTCGCCCTGGGCGAGGTTGTACGCCCAGAACGCGGCGGTGTCGTGCACCGGCACGCCCTCGGTGATCACCACGGCCAGCGGAATCGCGGCGTCGATCGCCTCGACCACGGCGGCCTTGGTGAACTGCGGCGGCACGAAGATGACGGTGACGTCGGCACCGGTCTCGGCCATGGCGTCCGCCACGGACGCGAACACCGGCAGCTCGGTGCCGTCGAAGTCGACCTTCTGGCCCGCCTTGCGCGGGTTGACGCCGCCCACCACGTTGGTGCCGGCGGCGAGCATCCGCCGGGTGTGCTTGGAGCCCTCGGAGCCGGTCATCCCCTGGACGATGACCTTCGATTCCTTGGTCAGCCAGATAGCCATGATCAGACCCCCGCAGCTGCCAGCTCAGCGGCCCGCTCGGCCGCACCGTCCATGGTGTCCACCCGCTGCACGAGCGGGTTGTTCGCGCCGTCCAGGATCGCCCGGCCAGCCTCGGCGTTGTTGCCGTCGAGACGGACGACGAGCGGCTTGGTGACCTTCTCGCCACGCTGCTCGAGCAGGGCCAGCGCCTGGATGATGCCGTTGGCGACCTCGTCGCAGGCGGTGATGCCGCCGAAGACGTTGACGAAGACGCTCTTCACGGCCGGGTCGGAGAGCACGATCTCCAGCCCGTTCGCCATCACCGCGGCGCTCGCGCCACCGCCGATGTCGAGGAAGTTGGCCGGCTTGACGTTGCCGTGCCGCTCACCGGCGTACGCGACCACGTCGAGGGTCGACATGACCAGGCCCGCGCCGTTGCCGATGATGCCGACCTCGCCGTCGAGCTTGACGTAGTTGAGGTCCTTGGCCTTGGCGGCCTGCTCCAACGGGTCCACGCTGGCCTGGTCGACCAGGGCCTCGTGGTCCGGGTGCCGGAACGCGGCGTTCTCGTCCAGGGTGATCTTGGCGTCGAGCAGCAGCAGCCGCCCGTCGCCGTTCTTGGCGAGAGGGTTCACCTCGACCAGGGTGGCGTCCTCGGCGACGAACGCCTGCCACAGGCCGACGGCCACCTCGACGACCTGGTCGGCGACCTCGGCCGGGAAGCCGGCCGCGGTGACGATCTCCCGCGCCTTGGCCTCGTCGACACCGGTGTTGGCGTCGATCGGCGCCTTCACCACGCGGTCCGGGGTCTCGGCGGCGACCTGCTCGATGTCCATACCGCCGGCCACGCTGGCGATGCAGAGGAAGGTGCGGTTCG
This sequence comes from Micromonospora sp. NPDC049359, assembly GCF_044466585.1. Lineage (NCBI taxonomy): Bacteria > Bacillati > Actinomycetota > Actinomycetes > Micromonosporales > Micromonosporaceae > Micromonospora > Micromonospora sp. NPDC049359. Next base: position 209,020 of record NZ_JBITMW010000008.1, read on the forward strand.
CCCGGTCGAGCAGGTACGAGAAGTAGTACTCCTCGGCCACGTCCGCCGTCACGGTGATCATGACCTTGTGGACGGTGTGACCCTTGATGTCCATGCCCAGGATGTCGGTGGCCCTGGCCACCGCCTCATCCGGGCCCTCGGCGAGCTTGACGCCACCGGCCTTGCCTCGGCCGCCGACCTTCACCTGCGCCTTGACGACCACTCGACCGCCGAGGCGTTCGGCGATCGCGCGGGCCTCTTCCGGGGTCGTGGCAACGCCGCCGGCCAGCACGGGCAAGCCGTGCCGCTCGAACAGGTCCCGCCCCTGGTACTCGTACAGGTCCACGATTGCGCGTCCCGTCCCGTCTCCGCGGCGCGCCGTCGCGCCGCCACCAGCGTTCAGAAAACAGTTTGACGCCTGTCATCAGTTGAAACAGGCCATTGGCCGCAGCCTAGCGAGGTGGGCACGGCCGGCAACCGAGCGGGTGCGCGGTGTGCCGTAATGCACAGAGGCGGTCGGGACACGACCCGTTCCGACCAGGCCAGGGTCGGTGTCAGCCGTCCGGGCGATGTTGGCAGGGGTGCGTAACCCGGCCGTGGGGTCGTCGTTGAGTCAGGTGTCGGAGCGCTGCACAGCGCGATGACGGGAGACGGCCGATGCCCTGTCGGTCGAGGGGTGGCGGCGGGGCATCGTGCATAGAGGGGCCGGACGTGTGAGGGGTGCGTCCGGCCCCTCCCCCGTGCCCGGATACCGCGCCGCCGCTCAGGAGACCGGCTGCGCCACGTTCTCGCGGACCCACTCGACGATCGCCTGGGTGGTGGCGCCCGGCGTGAAGATCTTCGCGACGCCCAGCTTCTCCAACTCCGGGATGTCGTCGTTCGGGATGATGCCGCCACCGAAGACGACGATGTCCCGCGCGTCGCGCTCGGTGAGCAACTCCAGCACCCGACGGAACAGCGTCATGTGCGCGCCGGAGAGCACGGAGAGTCCGACCGCGTCGGCGTCCTCCTGGATGGCCGTCTCCACGATCTGCTCGGGCGTCTGGTGCAGGCCGGTGTAGACGACCTCCATCCCGGCGTCCCGCAGGGCGCGGGCGACGACCTTCGCGCCGCGGTCGTGGCCGTCCAGACCTGGCTTCGCGACGACGACCCGAATTCGAGAGCTCATCAGCGCACACCTTTCACCGGCTCCACGGCCTTCACCTGAACGAACGGTAACCCGCCCGGCCGGGGCCGGGAAATCCGGGCTGGAAACACGTCCGTCATCCCGGCGACCACGGACGCGCCCGGCGGCAAGCGCCCTCGCCCGGCCGTGGCGTCAAGCCGGACGACTCCGCCGGATCGGTCACGCTCGGCGACGAACGGGTGGTTACGGGGGCACCGTTCGACGGCACGATGCATGACAATCACGGACGCAAACGGACAAGTCGACACGCCAATTCAGCGGTCTGGCTTGTGACTCGCCTGGTGGTTGGCTAACGTGTCCACGGTTGTCATCAGGTCCATGGACGGGTGACGACGCGGTCGGCAGACGTTCATCCGAGCTTCACGGACGTCCACCGGTCGCCTCGGAACCCCGACAACGGAGGGTGTGCGTGCGCCAGCGCCTGTCGTCTGAGCCCGATCGATATCGCGGCCGCCGCCGCGTACCCACCCCCCCGCGTAGCCGTTACGCGGCGGTCGTCACCACCGCGTTCGTCGGCGCGGGCATCGTCGCGCTGGGCGCGTCGGCCCTGCCGGACGCCAAGGACGTCAGCCCGTCGGTGCTCGACGAGCTCAAGCAGGCGTCGGTCACCAGCCAGGACGCCGCAGCCCGCGCGGACAACGCCGAGCGCGCCTCCCGGGACAGCCGCGGCAAGGAAGCGGCCGAGCCCGAGGTCTGGATGCTGCCGCTGCAGGGCTACGACTTCAACTCGCCATACGGGATGCGGTGGGGCAAGCTGCACACCGGTGTCGACCTGGTCGTCCCCGAGGGCACGCCCTACGTGGCCGTCCACGACGGGCTGGTCACCAAGGCCGGCTGGTTCGGCGGCTACGGCTACGCCGTGATCGTGCAGCACGCCGACGGCAGCGAGGCCATCTACGGCCACTCCTCCGCGCTCAGCGTCAAGGAGGGCCAGCAGGTCAAGGCGGGCGACCAGCTCGGCCTGGTGGGCCAGACCGGTCACGCCTACGGCACCCACCTGCACCTCGAACTCCATGTCAAGGGCGCACCGATCGACCCCGTTCCGTACCTGCAGGAGCGCGGAGTGGACATCAAGCTGCAAGTCGAGGCAATCTACAGCGATGTAGCCGCGTCCTGACGCTGGGTACTGACCGTTGACCGCCCGGATCTGTCGATCCGGGCGGTTCTGCGTGCGCTGATGTTCCCTGGGTCACAGCGTCGACTGTGGCCCAGCACACGGGCCGCATGATCACTTATCCGGACGGAACGCCTCAGGACGCCGCATAACGGGCCGTCCCGGCTGCGGCCGGCGGGCCGGGCGTCCGGTCCCGGCCATCGCCCGACTCGGCCCGGCACCAGTATTTCGAGGTCAAGTGCCCCTCGACTGTGAAGGTCCGCCGTGCCGGAAGACAGCCCCGTCCAGAACGAGAACACCCCCGACACCACCGGTGAGCAGCCTCGGCGTGCCCGCCGGCGGAACCGCCTCATCGTGCTCGGCGCGGCCAGCCTGGTCGCCCTCGGCCTGGGCGGGGTCGCCGTCGCCACCACCGGACCCGACCGGCCCGCGCCCACCGCCGTCTCGCTCGACGCGCAGTCCCGGGCCGAGGCCGCCAGCCGGGCCGACCGTTCGGCCCGCGAGGCGAGCCCGCCCGCCTCCCCGTCGGCCAGCCCGACCACGAGCCCCTCGGCCGTCGCCGCCAGCCCGTTGCCCACGAAGACGGCCACCGCCAAGCCGAAGCCGAAGCCGAAGAAGACCACCAAGCCGACGGCCGCCTGGGTCGACCCGATGCCCGGGGCCGCGGTCACCTCCTGCTACGGCGAGCGCTGGGGCACCCTGCACGCCGGGATCGACCTGGCGCTGCCCTCGGGCACCCCCATCCGCGCCGCGGCGGCCGGCACTGTCACCCAGGCCGGCGACGCCGCCGACGGGTACGGGAACTCCGTCTTCATCGACCACGGCAACGGTTACCTGACCCACTACGCCCACCAGAGCCGCATCGCGGTCACCGTCGGCCAGAAGGTCAAAGCCGGCCAGGTGATCGGTTACGAGGGCGCCACCGGCGACGCCACCGGCCCACACCTGCACTTCGAGGTGCACCAGGGCATGTGGAACCAGATCGACCCGGCCCCGTTCATGCGCGCCCGAGGCGTGGACCTGGGCTGCTGACCCCGTACCTGCGCCGATCTTGCACTTTCTGTGGCGACAAAAAGGGCATGAGCCCCGATGTCGACGACCGAAAGTGCAAGATCGGCGCGGGTTAGAGCTTGTCGACCGGGGCGTGGCGCAGGACCAGCCACATGATCTGGTCGCCGAAGTCGATCTGCGCGCGGGCACCCGGGCCGTGGCCCTCGACGGCCAGCACCCGGCCCAGGCCGTAGCGCTGGTGGTTGACCCGGTCGCCGGCCGCCACCTTCGGCCCCTGCGGCAGCTCGCTGGCCGTGGTCAGGCGACTGCCGTCCACGCCGAGCCGCTGGGCGAGCTGAGCCGCCTTGGGCGTACCCCCGGTGAAGGTGCCGCGCCCGCCGGGCGCGCGGTCCGCGCGGCCACCGACGCCGCCGCCCCCGCCAGCCCACGAGGTGTACGACCCCTCGGTGCGCTCCCAGCGCACCAGCTCCGGCGGCAGCTCCTCCAGGAAGCGTGACGGGGGGTTGTAGGACGGCTGCCCCCACGCCGAACGGGTGACCGCACGGGACAGGTAGAGCCGCTGTCGGGCACGGGTGATCCCCACGTACGCCAGTCGGCGCTCCTCCTCCAACTCGCGGGTGTCGCCCAGCGAGCGCAGGTGCGGGAAGACGCCGTCCTCCAGGCCGGTCAGGAAGACCACCGGAAACTCGAGGCCCTTGGCGGTGTGCAACGTCATCAGGGTGACGACGCCCTGGTGGTCGGGGTCGTCGGAGGGGATCTGGTCGGCGTCGGCCACCAGCGCGACCTGCTCCAGGAACCCGGCCAGGGTGGCCCGCTCCCCGTCCTCGCCCAGGGCCTCGATCCGCTCGGTGTACTCCCGGGCGACGCTGACCAACTCCTGGAGGTTGTCCACCCGACCGGCGTCCTGCGGGTCGAGGCTCTCCTCCAGCTCGGTGAGGTAGCCCGAGCGGGTCAGCAGGGCCTCCAGCACCTCCTCCGGGGTGCCGGTCTCGGCCAGCTCCCGTGCGCCGTCGAGCAGCGCCACGAAGTCGGCGATGCCGTTGGCCGCCCGGGTGGAGATGCCGGGCGCCTCACGGGCCCGGCGCAGCGCCGCGCCGAACGAGATCCGGTCGCGGCTGGACAGCGCCTCGACGCACGCCTCCGCACGGTCGCCGATGCCCCGGCGTGGGGTGTTCAGCACCCGCCGCAGGCTCACGGTGTCGTCGTCGTTGACCACCGAGCGCAGGTACGCCAGCGCGTCGCGGACCTCCTTGCGCTCGTAGAAGCGCACCCCGCCGACCACCTTGTACGGCAGGCCGGCGCGGATGAACACCTCCTCGAAGACGCGGGACTGGGCGTTGGTGCGGTAGAAGACGGCGACGTCACCGGGGCGGGTCTCGTCGGCGTCGACGAGTCGGTCGATCTCCCGGCCCACCCAGTCGGCCTCGGAGTGCTCGGTGTCCGCCACGTACCCGACGATCCGCTCGCCGTCGCCGGCCTCGCTCCACAGCCGCTTCGGCTTGCGGGACGTGTTGCGGTCGATCACCGCGTTGGCCGCGTTGAGGATGGTCTGCGTGGAGCGGTAGTTCTGTTCCAGCAGGATCGTCCGCGCGTCGCTGAAGTCCCGCTCGAACTCCAGGATGTTGCGGATCGTCGCGCCCCGGAACGCGTAGATCGACTGGTCGGCGTCACCGACCACGCACAGCTCGGCCGGGTCCAGCCCGTCGGTGCCGGAGACCAGCTCCTTGATCAGGACGTACTGGGCGTGGTTGGTGTCCTGGTATTCGTCGACGAGCACGTGCCGGAACCGCCGCCGATAGCTCTCGGCCACGTGCGGGTGGGACTGGAGCAGGTGCACCGTCGTCATGATCAGGTCGTCGAAGTCCAGCGCGTGCGCCTCGCGCAGCCGGCGCTGGTAGAGCGTGTACGCCTCGGCGAGCGCCCGCTCGTTGGGCCCGCTGGCCCGCGCGGCGAACTGCTCCGGGTCGACCAGCTCGTTCTTGAGGTTGGAGACCTGGGCGGCCAGCCCACGCGCCGGGTAGCGCTTCGGGTCGAGATCCAACTCCCGGGTGACCAACTGCATCAGGCGGCGGGAGTCATCCGCGTCGTAGATCGAGAACGTCGATTTGAGGCCGGCGTGCTCGTGCTCGGCGCGCAGGATGCGGACGCACGCGGAGTGGAACGTCGACACCCACATCAGCCGGGCCCGGGGACCGACCAGCGCGGCGACGCGCTCCTTCATCTCGCCCGCCGCCTTGTTGGTGAACGTGATGGCGATGATCTCGCCGGGGTGGACGTCCCGTGCGGCGAGCAGGTAGGCGATCCGGTGGGTGAGCACCCGGGTCTTGCCGGAACCGGCGCCGGCCACGATCAGCAACGGGGAGCCGGCGTGGCTGACCGCGTCGCGCTGCGGCCCGTTCAACCCGTCGAGCAGTTGCCCCGGATCGAGGCGGGCGGCGGCCGGCCCGGGCCGGTGCGGACGGGCCGGCGCGGACTCCGGCGCGGGCGGGGACGCGGGGATGTCGAAGAGAGGATGCATCGCGCGCCAAGTCTATGCCGCCAGCCGGACACTTCCCGACCGGTGCGGGGCCCGTCCGCCAGCCGGGCCCTGCGTCACGAACCGCGTCGAATCCTTGCGCGCCGGCCATCCGCGTGGGCATACTCGACGGCGTGATCGGAGCGCGCTACTACTTTTACTACGGCACCGGGAGTCCGGCTGCCGTAGGTCGCGCCTGATCGATCAGACCTGCGAAAAGCCCCGGGCTCCTGGAGTCCGGGGCTTTTTCGTCCCGGGTTGCGGGCACGGGGCACCAGAGCGCGAGAGGTACCCGATGATGACAGACGTGGTGGAGCAGAACGGCGGCCCGGCACGGCCGGACCCGGCACAGGCCCCGGTCGACGGGAGCGTGCCGGAGGCGGGCCCTCCGATGGAGTCCGGCGAACCGGCCGACGCGCGGACCGGCACGGTGGAGCCGACCGCCGCCGCGCGGATCGTGCAGATCAGGGAGCGGATCGACGAGATCGACCACGCCTTGATCACGCTCTGGCAGGAGCGGGCCGCGCTGTCGCGGGAGGTCGGCGCGACCCGGATGGCCTCCGGCGGCACCCGGCTGGTGCTCTCCCGGGAACGGGACATCCTGGAACGCTTCCGGCTCGCGCTCGGCGCCGACGGTACGCAACTGGCGCTGTTGCTGCTGCGAGCGGGCCGCGGCCCGCTCTGAGGCGCTCAGCGGGCCGGGAAAGACAGAACCGCCTGCCGTCGTCGTGGTGACGTCGGCAGGCGGTTCCGGTGGATCACGCCTCGTGGGTGGCGACGATCTCGCGCCGCTCCGCGAAGTGGCACGCGCTCGGGTGGTCCGAGTCGCGGCGGATCTCCAGCAGCGGGACCTGCTCGGCGCAGACATCCTGCGCCTTCCAGCAGCGGGTCCGGAACCGGCAGCCCGAGGGCGGGCTGATCGGCGACGGCACGTCACCCGTGAGCCGGATGATCGTCTTGTTGTTCCGCTGGGTCGGGTCCGGCACCGGCACCGCCGAGAGCAGCGCCTGGGTGTACGGGTGGGTCGGCCGCTCGTAGATCTCGTCCTCGGTGCCGATCTCGACGATCTTGCCGAGGTACATCACCGCCACGCGGTCCGACAGGTGGCGGACCACCGACAGGTCGTGGGCAATGAAGATGTACGACAGGCCCAGCTCACCCTGCAGCTTCTCCAGCAGGTTCATCACCTGGGCCTGGATGGAGACGTCCAGCGCCGAGACGGGCTCGTCGCAGACGATCACCTCGGGCCGCAGCGCGAGCGCCCGGGCGATGCCGATGCGCTGCCGCTGACCGCCGGAGAACTGGTGCGGGTACCGGTTGATGTGCTCCGGGTTCAGCCCGACCAGGTCGAGCAGCTCGCGGACCTTGGCCCGGCGGCTGCCCCGGGGCGCCACCTCCGGGTGGATCTCGAACGGCTCACCGATCAGGTCGCCGACCGTCATCCGCGGGTTCAGCGAGGTGTACGGGTCCTGCATGACCAGCTGGATCTGCCGACGCAGCCGGCGCAGCGCCCCACCGGAGAGCTTGGAGATGTCCTGGCCCTTGTAGACCACGCTGCCTGCGGTCGGCTTCTCCAGGTTCATCAGAACCCGGGCGAGGGTCGACTTGCCGCAGCCGGACTCGCCGACGACACCGAGCGTCTCGCCGGCCCGAAGACCGAACGAGACCCCGTCGACGGCCTTGACCTGACCGACGGTCTTCTTGAACACCACACCCTGGGTGACGGGGTAGTGCTTGACCAGGTCACGGACCTCGAGGATGTTCTCAGACACGGTTCACCAGCTCCTCGGCGAAGTGGCAGGCGCTGGCCCGGGCGTGGCCCACCTGAAGCAGCGGGGGGACCTTCTCCCGGCACACCGGCTGAGCCATGGGGCAGCGCGGGTTGAACGGGCAGCCCGGCGGGATGTTCATCAGGTTCGGCGGGAGGCCCTTGATCGTCCGGAGCTGCTGCCCCTTCTCGTCGAGACGCGGGATCGAGTCGATCAGACCCATCGTGTACGGGTGCGCCGGCTTGGCGTACAGGTCGTACACGTCGGCTTCCTCGACGATGCGGCCCGCGTACATGACGGCGATCCGGTCCGCGACGTCGGCGACCACGCCGAGGTCGTGGGTGATCAGGATCATGCCCATCTGCCGCTCACGCTGAAGCTCCGCGAGCAGGTCCATGATCTGGGCCTGCACGGTCACGTCGAGCGCGGTGGTCGGCTCGTCGGCGATCAGCACCTCGGGGTCGAGCGCCAGCGACATCGCGATCATCGCGCGCTGCCGCATACCACCGGAGAACTGGTGCGGATAGTTGTTGAACCGGCCCTTAGCGTTCGGGATCTTGACCTGGTCGAGCATTTCGATCGCGCGCTTCTTGGCGTCGGCGCGACCCATGCCCCGCCGGACCCGGAACTGCTCGGCGATCTGGAACCCGACGGTGAAGACCGGGTTCAGGGCGGAGAGCGCGTCCTGGAAGATCATCGCGATGCCCTCGCCGCGGATGCGGCGGCGCTCCTCGCCGGACATGCGGAGCATGTCCTTGCCGTGGAAGCGGACCTGCCCACCGGTGACGAAACCCGGGGGCGTGTCGAGGATGCCCATGATGGTCTGCGCCGTGACGCTCTTGCCGGAGCCGGACTCGCCGAGCACGGCGAGGGTCTCCCCCGCGTCGACGTGGTACGTGACCCCGTTGATGACCTTTGCGACGCCGTCCCGGGTACGGAACTCCACCCGCAGGTCGTCGACCTCGAGCAGCCGGCCGGAGGGACGCCCGGACCCGCCGGATCCCGGCGCGGACTGCTCGGACACGAGAATGTCGGACACTGGATCTCCCCTAGCGGAGTTTCGGATCGAGGGCCTCGCGGACCGCCTCGCCGAGCATCACGAAGCTCAGCACCGCGGCGACGAGGAAGGCGGCGGGGAAGAACACCAGCCCCGGCGCGACCCGGATGAAATCCTTGCCCTCGCTGATCATGATGCCCCAGGACACCACCGGCGACTTCAGGCCGACGCCCAGGAACGAGAGGGTGGCCTCGGCGCCGATGAACGAGCCGACCATGATCGTGCCGTAGACCAGCAGCGGGGCCAGACAGTTCGGCAGCAGGTGCTTGAGGATGATCCGACCGCTACCGGCACCCAGCGCGCGGGCCGCGACGATGTAGTCGGCCTCCCGGGTGGCGAGCACCGAGGAGCGCATCAGCCGCATCACGACCGGCCAGCTCAGCACGATCAGCGAGACGGTCACCAGGCCCATGATCTCGGCCTTGCTGTTGCTGGTGCCCGAGCCGTTGAACGTGGTCAGGATGACGATCGCGCCGAGCACGAACGGAACCCCGAAGAACACGTCGGCGATCCGGCTGAGCAGCGTGTCGACCCAACCACCGAGGTAGCCGGAGATGATGCCCATGGTCCCACCAACCAGCAGGGTGCCGACCACGGAGAGCACGGCGACCACGACGGAGGCGCGGGCACCGTAGATGACCCGGGCGTAGACGTCCCGGCCCTGTAGGTCGTACCCGAACCAGGCGTTCCCGGACGCCTTGTTGAGGCTGCGCGACAGGGAGCCGTTGACCGCGTCGCCCGGGGCGAACAGCGACGGGAAGGCCGCCATCAACAGGAAGATGACGATGAACGTCGCCGAGATCCAGAACAGCGGCTTGCGGCGCAGGTCGCGCCAGGCGTCACCGAGCAGACCGCGCGGCTTCTCGTTGCTCTGGGGCCCCGGGGCGGCCGGGGTGTCCGTCGCCTGCGGGGTGGGGGTGCTGACGATCGATGCGGTGCTTGGGTCACTCATAACGGATCCTCGGGTCCAGGGCGGCGTAGAGCAGGTCGACCAACAGGTTCATCAACAGATAGACGACCACCAGTACGACCACGATGCCGACCACCGTAGCGCTCTCCTTGGTGATGATCGCGCGGTAGACCTCGCGGCCGATTCCGTTGATGCCGAAGATGCCCTCGGTGACGATCGCGCCGCCCATCAGCGCGCCAAGGTCGGTGCCGAGCAGGGTGACCACCGGAATGAGCGAGTTGCGCAGCAGGTGCACACCCACGACCCGGCGCATCGGCAGGCCCTTGGCGATGGCGGTGCGCACGTAGTCCGCTCGGCGGTTCTCCGCGATGCTCGTGCGGGCCACCCGGGCGATGTACGCCACCGACGCGCTACCGAGCACGAAGCCCGGGACGATCAGTTCGGACAGCCGCATCTCCGACGAGACGGTCGGCTTGACGAGGCCCCACTGCACGCCCAGCAGCCACTGCAGCACGAAGCCGACGACGAACACCGGCAGCGCGAGCAGGAAGAGGGTCGAGACCAGGACCAGGTTGTCCAGGAAGCCGTTGCGGCGCAGACCGGTCAGGATGCCGGCGCCGAGGCCGACGATGGCCTCGATGGCGAGCGCGACCAGGGCCAGCTTCAGCGTGTTGGGGTACGCCGTGGCGATGATGTCGCCGATTTCGCGCTGCGAGAACGTCTGCCCGAAGTCGCCCTGAAGGAGGTTCTTCATGTAGTTGCCGTACTGCACGAAGACGTTCTGGTCCAGGTGGTACTTCTCGGTCATGTACGCGATGTACTGATCCGGGCAGCGGCGCTCGCCGCACTTGCCGGCGAACGGGTCGCCCGGGACCGACCAGACGAGCCAGTAGATCAGGAAAGTCGAGCCGATGAAGACCGGCACGAGTTGGAGCAGCCGTCTCAACAGATAACGGCCCATGGGGTGGTCCTCCAGACAGGGGGCGCGTCGGACGGCCGACACGGTGGCGACAACGTGGCGAGTGGCATGTTGTAGCACCCACTCGCGGAACGGCCCCGGGTCGGGCTCACCGGATGTGGCGAGCCCGACCCGGGGTCAGACCGTACGGATCAGAGCTCGACCGAGGTGATGTCGAGTTCGCCGACGTTGTTCAGCTCGAGCTTCTTGATCTTCTCCGAGTGGCCGGACTGCTGGCCGTAGAAGTAGATCGGGATGCTCGGGACGTCCTGGTCGACAACCTCGACGGCCTTGGCGAACGCCTCGTGCGAGGCCTCCAGGCTCGGCGCGGCGCTGGCCTGCTTGGCCAGGGTGTCGACCTGCGGGTTGCTGTACAGGCCGTCGTTGGAGGAGCCACCCTTGACGTAGAGCGGGTTGACCCAGTTCTCCACGTCCGGGTAGTCCTGCTGCCAGGCGGCACGGTACGGGCCGTTCATCTTGTGCGCGTTGATGTTCTGCCGGAAGACCGCGAAGGTCGGGACGCCCTCGGCGCGGGCCTCGATGCCGAGGTTGGTCTTGACCTGCTGCGCAACGGCGTCCATCCAGTCCTTGTGGCTGGAGTCGGCGTTGTAGTAGAACACCATCTCACCGGTGAAGCCGCCGGCCTCGGTCAGCAGCTGCTTGGCCGTGGTCGGGTCGAACTTGCAGGCGGTGCAGTTGCCCGGCTTGGCGCCCGGGGTCAGCGGGTTCGCCCAGCTGTCGGCCGGCTTGCGGGTACCGAAGAAGATCTTGTCCGAGATCTCCTGCCGGTTGATCGACAGCGAGACCGCGCGACGCAGCTTCGGGTTCTGGAAGCGCTTGTCGTAGATCGGGAACGCGATGAACGCGGTCGACGGGGTGACCGTGTTCAGGCCCCGCTCGCCGAGGTCGGCCTTCCACTTGTCGCCGGCGAGCGCCGAGGTGGGGACAACCTCCATGAAGTCGAGGTTGTTGCTCAGCAGGTCGGCGTACGCGGCCGTCTCGTCCTGGTAGAGCTTGACGTCGACGTCCTTGATCTTCATCTTGTCACGCAGGTTGTAGTCGTCGAAGCGCGTGAGCTTGATGACGACGTTGTCCTGCCACGAGACGAACTTCACCGGGCCGTTGCCGATCGGCTTCTTACCGAAGTCCTCGGGCTTCATGGTGAAGAACGCGTCCGGCAGCGGCATGAAGGCGCTGTAGCCGAGCTTGGTCGGGAAGACCGCGGTCGGCGCGGCGAGGGTGACCTCGAAGGTCTGGTCGTCGACGACCTTCAGGCCGGAGAGCTCCTTGGCCGACGGGGTCGGGGCCTTCTGCGGGCCGTCCGCGCCGTCCGGGTCCTCGGTGTAGGTCTTGTCGAAGCCCTCGATGTCCGAGAAGAAGGAGCCGTTCTGCGCGCCGTTCGGCGAGTACGCGGCCCAGTTCCAGGCGTCGACGAAGTTCTTCGCCTTCACCTCGGTACCGTCGTGGAACTTGGTACCCTTCTTGATCTTGATCGTGAAGACCTTGGAGTCCTTGGTGTCGATGGACTCGGCCAGCGCGTTGCGCGGGGCCCCACCGTCGTTCGGGTACTCAACCAGGCCGGTGAACAGCCAGTCGATGACCTTGCCACCGCCGGTCTCCGTGGTGTTCGACGGAACCAGCGGGTTCTCCGGCTGGACGCCGTGGATGACGATGGCGCCGTCCTTGCTGGCGGCGGCGTCGCCGTCGCCGTCACCGCTCGAGCAACCGCTCGCGACAAGCGCGGCAGCCGCGCTGAGCGCGATCGCGCTCGTCGCCCGCTTCGAGACTCTCATTCCGAGGGGCCTCCTCTTTCTAACCTGGTCCGTCGTGGGTTTCACGCACGTTTGGGGGTGACACCGCCCGGCTACCTCGGGGCGGAGGTCGCCGGGACCACAGGGAAGTTTGGAGACACCCCTGATGTTCCGATCCGCCGGGCTCCCCACCCGACGGGGCACGACGCTACGCAGGCGTCGCGACCACGAACCCGCCGGGAAGCAGCGGAGATCATGGTCGTGGGCCGTACGGAGTGCCACACACCGAGGGTGAGGTGCTGCCACTGTGACACCCACCGGCCTCTTCCGTGAAGGTGCCGTTATCAAGCCGTTAGTTGCCCGCCACGTAGCCGATACTTGAAAAATGATCATAAAACGGTCGGTGTGTAGCTCCCCGGCTGCAACGCTCCGACCTGCCAGGAGACCCGTGCGGCGCTCAGATCCCGGTCTTTGTGAGTCACCCCGCACCCGGGGCCGTCGATCGGTGACCGCTCGCGCACTCAGTGTTCTTTACCCGTCCGGATGATGTCCTCGTCCGCTACACGGGCACCAGCACCAACTGGGTGGACGAGGGCGCCGCGGACGGACTTCTGCACACCACCTACGGCCGAGATGACATCGGCCCCGGCACCGCTCGCGCGGTTCCGGGGCCGATGGTGCGGCGAAATGGATCAGGCGGTGAAGCGGACCTTACGGCGACGCACCACCAGGACGGCCACCGCGCCCGCGGCGAGCAGCAGCAGACCCGCGGTCGCCGCCGCCGCGATCGGCGAACCGGTCAGCGGCAGGCCGCCACCGTTGCTCGCCGGCGAGGTGGACGGGGCCGGGCTGGCCGGCTGCGCCGAGTCCGACGGCGTGGCCGACGGGGTGGTCGGCGACGGCGACGCGCTCGGGGTCGCCGACGGGGTGGCCGGCGGCGTCGTGGGGACGGCCGTGAAGGTGGCCGCCGCCTGGGCGGTGACCGTCGCGCCGGTGCTGCCACCGAGGATCAGCTTCTGCGCCTTCTTGGGGCCGGTGAACAGGAACACCCGGCCGAAGGAGACCGAGTCCTGCGCGGTCAGGGTCACGTTGACCGTGCCGGCGGCCTCGGCGGCGAGCCAGAACTGCCCGCCGTTGGTGGTCGTGGTGACCGGCTTGCCCTCGGCGTCGACGGCGGTGCCGCCGGTGGCCGCGACGGTGATGGCGCCCGCCGGGCCCTTCACCGTGAACGGACCGGCCTTGCCGCCGACCGTCGCGGTGGCGCTGGCCGGGTCGACGGACAGCTCGGCACGCGGCTCCGGCTGGTCGGTGGCGTTCTTGACGAGGTAGTCACGAACCTTCGTGATCACCTCGTACTGGTTGCGCGGCTGCAGGTCCTTCTCCCAGGCGCCCAGCTCGATGCCGTCGCTGAAGTGCCAGATGGCGGTCTGGGTGCCGAAGTAGAGCAGGTTGTCGAGCTGCTTCTTGCCGATCTTGGTCTCCACGCCGGCGGCGGCGAGGAGCTTGGTCGAGTCGGCGTTCGGGTAACCGTGGGTGAGCACCCACTGCACCTTGCCGAGGTTCTTCACCTGGGACTCGTCCCAGGTGCCCTCCTCGTACTTGCCGTCGAGCTTCACGCTGGTGCGGTAGTCGATGCAGAAAGCCGGCACCAGCTTGCCGTCGATCTTCAGGGCGAGCGCGGACGTGGTGCGCGTCTTGCCGTCGAGCTTGAGGGTGACCTCGCTGCCGTCGACTGCCTTGGCCACACCGGTGGCCGGAGCGGCTGCGGCGACGCCTGCCACGCCGAACGCCAGGGCGCTGCCGGCGACAGCGGCCAGGGCGACCCGCGCCCAGCGTTGTCCTCGTTGTCCGAACATCAGAAGTGGTACCTCTCCCCCAGGGGTGACCCGCGATCCGCGGGTACGCGCGTGAGCCGTCGTTTCCACGGGATGCGACACCCACGCGCGGAAACGGGACCGGGGCAGTATGGAACCACGGTTGATCTTTTGTCAGCCCCGCCCGGCGGCATCCGTGGCATGTGTCCGAATTGCCGGGGCGGAGGAATTAATCACACGAGCCGGCGGTCCGCCGCCCAGCGGGAAAGCTCGTACCGGTTGGACATCTGGAGCTTGCGCAGCACGTTCGACACGTGCGTCTCCACCGTCTTGATGGAGATGAACAACTCCTTGGCGATCTCCTTGTACGCGTACCCCCGGGCGAGCAGGCGCAGCACCTCCCGCTCACGGTTGGTGAGCTGGTCCAGCTCCGGGTCGGCGACCGGCGCGTCCGGCCGGGCCGCGAACGCGTCCAGCACGAACCCGGCCAGCCGAGGGCTGAACACGGCGTCACCGTCGGCCACCCGGCGGATCGCGGCGGCCAACTCGTCCGGCGAGATGGTCTTGGTGACGTACCCCCGCGCGCCGGCCCGGATCAGCCCGATCACGTCCTCGGCCGCGTCGGAGACACTCAGGGCCAGGAACTTGACCTGCGGGTGACTGCGCCGCATCGCCTCCAGCACCGCGCGGCCGCCACCGTCGGGCATGTGCACGTCGAGCAGCACCACGTCGGGCACCGTGACGGCGATCCGGGCCACCGCCTCGGCCACCGTGCTCGCCTCGCCCACCACCTCGACGTGGGCGCCCAGCTCGGCACGTACCCCGGCGCGGAACATCGCGTGGTCGTCCACCAGGAAGACCCGCAGGCGTTCCGGGCGGCTCTGAACCGGGTGCTCCGTCGGCTGCTCGGCCATGGTCATTTGTTCCTCTCCGCCGCGGACGAGTCCCGGGAGATCGGCAGGATCAACCGGACCTCAGTCCCCTCCCCCGGGCCGGACCGGATCTCGGCCCGTCCGCCGTGCCGCTTCATCCGTCCGATGATCGAACCGCGTACGCCGTGCCGGTGGTCCTCCACCGTATCCGGATCGAAGCCCTTGCCCCGGTCCCGGACGAAGACACTTACCTGTTCCGGTTCCACCTCGGCGTAGAGCGACACGGTCTGCACGCCGGCGTGCCGTGCCGCGTTCACCAGCGCCTCCCGGGCGGCGGCGACCAGCGCGCCGACCTTCTCGTCGGTCTCGCGGTCACCCACCACCACCGCCTCCACGGTGATCGCGAACGTGTCCTCGACCTCGGCGGCAGCCTGCTCCAGGGCGGCCGCGAAGCGCTCGTTCGGCGAGGCCGTGGGCTTGTAGAGCCAGTTGCGCAGCGAGCGTTCCTGCCCCCGCGCCAACCGCTGCACCGTCTTGACGTCGCCCGCGTTGCGCTGGATCAGCGCCAGGGTGTGCAGCACCTGGTCGTGCACCATCGCGGCCAGCTCGGCCCGCTCCTGCTCCCGGATGCGACCCTCACGCTCCGCGCGGAGCTGGTTGTACGTCCGCCAGAGCACCGGCGCGGCGACCACGCCGACCCCGGCCAACCCGACCAGCGCGAAGATCACCCCGTTGATCACCGCGTCGAAGTTCTGTGCCGGCGAGTAGACCGCCGCGACACCGATGATGCCGACCGCGACCAGTACCCCGCCGCCGATGAACCGGAGCACGAAGGCCCGCCGGTCGCTCTCCTCGACGACCGCCCCGAGCCACGGGACCGGCATCGTCTCGCCCCAGCGCCGCCGCCGCTCGGGCGCCGACTGGTGCCAGATCACGCCCGCGCCGACCGCGATGATGGCGACCAGCCACCCGGCGGTGCCCGCCGCGCCGACCGAGTCGAAGACCATCACCTGGATCAACAGGACGCCGAGCCCGATCGCGACGAACGGCAGGAGCTGGGCCACGTCCCGCCGGGGCGGCACGGCGGTGTCACCGGGCCGCAGCGGCACCACCGCCCAGAACGCCGCGTACAGCAGCAGGCCGAGCCCACTGAGCCCGAGCAGCACCATGAACGCGACGCGCACGCGTAGCACCGAGATGCCGAGGTGGTCGGCGATACCGGCGGCCACGCCGGCGGCCATCCGATGCTCGGGGGCCCGGTACAGGCGCGGAGGCGGGGTCACGGTGCTGATCACAGGCTCCCTGGTCACGGTGGTGGGGCTTGGTGCGGGTCGGTGAGTTCGATCGTCACACGCTGCGGCGTCCCACGACCACGGGGACGCCCCCGACATTCCGGCCTCGGAGATCTCAGGGTGGTGTCAGGGTCGGGTCCTGAGGTCGTTCGGGCGAGGTGGGCCGCAGGATCGAGGCATGACCGAGGAAGCTGCCCCGCCGCCCCGCCCCGGGCCGGCACAGTCGGGCGGTTCAGTACCGCCCGCACCGCCCACGACACCCGCCGGCTGGGCCGAGCCGACCACGTTCGGCCCACCCGCCACACCGCCGACCGACGCCCAGCACGAGCCGCCGGGCGCCGGCTACGCCCCGGGTGCCGGCTACGCCCCGGGTGCCGGCTACGCGCCGGGTGCCGGCTACGCGGCCGGCACGGGCTACGGGCCCGGCGGTGGCGCGGGTACGCCTGGAGGGCCCGGCACGGCCGGACCGTCCGGGGGCCCGCTGGGCGGCACCGGCTTCACCTCGCGGTACGGGCTGGTCCGGCCCCGCGACGGCCGTTACCTCGCCGGGGTCTGCGCGGCGATCGGACGAGCCACCAACACCGACCCGGTGCTGTGGCGGGTGCTCCTCGCCGTGCTCGGGTTCTTCGGCGGCATCGGCATCCTGGTGTACGTCGCCGCCTGGCTGATCATCCCCAACGAGGGCGACACGGCCTCTCCGGTGGAGTCCATGCTGGGGCGGGGCCGTTCCAGCATGTCCCCGGTAACCGTGATCATCCTGGGCATCCTGGTGGCCGCGAGCTTCGGCTACATCGTCACCGACGCCTTCCGCGCGGTCCTGCTCGGCGCGGCCATCCTGATCGGCGGCGCGTTGCTCCTCAACCGGGACAACCGTGGGCCACAGCCCTCGGGTGGACCGGTGCCGCCCGCCCCGGCGGGCACGCCACCCGGGCCGGTTCCGCCGGTCGCCTGGCCCGCTCCCGCGTACGGCACGGTGCCGCCCGGCGGTCCGCTGGCGACCGCGCCGCTGGCGGGCGACACCCTGTCGTACGCCACCGCGCCGCAGAGCGCGTACCCGCCTGTCCCGGGTGGTCAGCCGCCCGCGACGGCGCAGCCGCCCGTCGGCGCGCAGCCGGCATCCCCGGCGACGCTGGTGTCCGGGGCAGGTCCGGTGTCCGCGCAGCCGGCCGCCGCGACGGCCACGTCGCAGGGCACCGGTTGGCCGGCCCCCGATCCCGGATGGCCGGGCGGCGACTCGCCCACCAGCGGCTGGCCGTCGGCGCCGGTGACCGCCGTACCCGCCGCCGGCCCGTCCACCCTCCCCGGGGCGACGACGCCGGGCGGATACCGCCCTCCGTTCGCTCCACACGGCCCGTACGCGGCACCGGCGCCGGTCGCGTACCCCCCGCCCAAGCCACCGAAGCCACCGAAGCGGCCCCGGGAGCGTTCGCCGCTCGGTCCGGTGACCTTCTCGCTGATCTTCCTGGCGCTCGGCGTGGTCGCCCTGCTCGACCTGTTGGACGTCTTCGACGTCGGCGCCTCGGCGTACTTCGCGGCCGCGTTGGCCACCATCGGACTGGGGCTGCTCGTCGGCACCTGGTTCGGCCGGGCGCGCTGGTTGATCGCGCTGGGGCTGGTGACGGCCGCCGCGTTGGGCACGGCGACCGTCGCCGAGTCCTACGACCGGATCCGGGGCGTGGACGGCGCGGTCACCTGGGCGCCCACCGACTACCGCGACCTCGCCGACCGGTACGAGAACAGTTTCGGTGACGCCGTCCTCGACCTGCGCGGCATCGACTTCACGAAGCAGGACACCCAGGTGACCGTGGCGATCAACTTCGGTCAGGCGACCGTGGTCGTACCGCCCAACGTGGACGTCACCACGGTGGCCGACGTCAACGCCGGCGACGCCACCGTCTTCGGCAACCGATCCGGCGGAATCGACGGCCGGCTGCGGGAGTCCACCGACCTGGGCGCGGACGGCCCCGGCGGCGGGAAGCTGCGGCTGTACATCCACGTCAATGCCGGCAACCTGGAGGTGACCCGGTGAAGGCTCACCGTACGGACCTGCTCTCGTTCGCCTTCGGGCTGGTGTTCCTGGCGCTGTCGGCCTGGTGGCTGCTCGCCCAACTGCTCGGGCTCGCGCTGCCGCCGGTCGGCTGGTTCCTGGCCGGCGCGCTGATCCTGATCGGAGTCTTCGGTCTGGTCGGCGCGCTGCGCTCCGGCCGGTCCGGCCGCCCGGAGCCGATCGAGACCACCGGACCGGGTGCGACGGCCTCCGCTGCGACGGGCGCGGGCGCGCCCGCGCCCGTCGCAGCCGAGCAGGGCACACCGCGGACCGCCTCGTTCGAGCCGACCGGGTACGAGCCGCCCGCGCCGACCATGTTCGAGTCCATGCCCGACCCTGCGCCCACGGCGGAGCTACGCACGCCGGAGCCACCCACGGCCGAACTGCGCACACCGGAGCCGCCCACGGCCGAGCTGAGCACGGCGGAGCCGCCCACGGCCGAGCTGAGCACGGCGGACGCGGCGACGGCCGGCATGGTCCATCCCGCCTGGCTGGCGCACGCCCCGGCCGAGCCGGAGACCTCGCCGGCCACGGCGCAGGCCGCCGAGCCGACCCGGGTCGACCACCCGCTCACCCCGGTCGGCGAGACCCGGGCGGCCGATCCGTCGGCCGAAAAGTCGGCCGAGACGTCGGCCGAGACGTCGGCCGGCGACAAGGATCCGGCGGCCAGCGACGGCCCCGCCACCGGCGACGATCCGGCGGGCGCTGACGAGCGGGCGGGGCGGCGAGAGGATTCCTGACCCCGGCGGTCGCCCCGGGCCGGAGGGCTCGCCGCTGCGGCCGGGGCGGACAGGCGCATATGCTGGCCGGTGGAGATCTCGCCTCCGCCGGCCGGCCCGTCCCGCCATGGCGCCCCCGCCGCGATTCCCGTCTCTACCCCGTCAGGAGCCCGCCCGTCATGACGCAGTCCCCCGCCGTGCGTACCACCGGCCGGTCCGGTCCGGTCCGCATCGGCGAGCGAGCCGCCCGTACGCTCGTCTCCGAGCTGGCCCGGATGAACGACCCGAAGGTCGCCCTGCTGGTCGGCGTGAGCCCGGAGTCCGCGGTGCTGGCCGCGGCGATCGAGGCGCTGCTCCCCGGCGACCGGCTCACCGTGGTGCCCGCCGAGTCGTCCACCGCCGCCGCGCTCCGTGAGCACGTCACCGCCCAGGGCCGGTGGGTCGCCGACCGGGTACACGTGGTCGACGCGCTCTCCGACGCCGAGCCCGCGGCGGTGGTCGTCGCCGGTGAGGCGTTCGTCGGCACCGCCGAGGAGGCCCGTCACGACATCCAGGGGTTGTCGAAGTACCTCGCCGACGGCGCGGTGCTGACCGTCGCCACCACCGCGACGCCGGGCCGGACCACCGGCGCGGCCGGCGAGCTGGGCCGCCAGGACGCCCTGTACGGCGTCGGCAGCGACCTGGTGCTGCGCAACTCGCCGCCGATACGGGTCCACCGACTGCGGTTCACGCCGGCCAGTCCGGCGGCGGCCGACCGGCTGGCCCCGGCGTACCGGCCGTCCAGCGTGCCGCTGACCAGGGGCATGCACATCGACTCCAACGGGGTGGCGGCGGCGGGCATCACGCTGGGTCTGGCGGCGCTGGCCCGGGTGGCGCGTCCGTCGTCCAAGCTGTGGCTGCTGCCGGCGCTGGCGGCCGGCCCGGTCGCCGCGTTCTTCCGGGATCCGCAGCGGGACGTGCCGGAGGACCCGAACGCCGTGGTCGCCAGCGCGGACGGCAAGGTCCTGTCGGTGCAGCGGCTGCACGACGAGCGGTTCGGTGACGGCGAGTGGCTGCGCGTCGCGGTCTTCCTGTCCGTGCTGGACGTGCACGTCAACCGGGCCCCGGTCGCCGGCAAGGTGGTGGACTACTTCGTCGCCGACGGTGGTTTCGTCAACGCGATGAAGCCGGACGCCGAGCACAACGTCGCCGCGTACACGGTGCTGGACACCAGCCGTGGCACGGTGGTGGTCGCGCAGCGGACCGGTCTGATCGCCCGCCGCATCGTGCAGCGCGCGCCGATCGGCACGCTGCTGGCCAAGGGCGAGCGGTTCGGGCTCATCCGGTTCGGCTCGCGGACCGACGTCTACCTGCCGGCCGACGCCGCGGAACCGCTGGTGGGGCCGGGCGACAAGGTCGTCGGCGGCGCCACGGTGATCGCCCGCTGGCGCTGAGACGAAGAACGGGGCGCCGCTGTCCGCGGCGCCCCGTTCTCGTACGTCGGGTCAGGCGGTACGACGCTGGCGCAGCCAGAGCACCGGCCCGCTGATCAGGTAACCGACCACGATCAGGGCGAACGTGAGCCGGATGTCGACGAGCGCGCCGAGCACCGGGGCGAGCCAGAGCCACGGCGGCAGCTTCACCAGGCGCGCGAGCTTGGCGTACGGGAAGCTGGACACCATCGCGAAGGCGAGCAGCGCCACGCCGGCCACGAGCACGAAGCCGGGCACCGGCAGACCGATCGCCACGGTCACGGCGAGCACGGCGGCGGCCATGGTGGTGGGGACACCGCAGAAGAAGCGGCCGTCCTTCGGTGAGACGTTGAAGCGGGCCAGCCGGATCGCCGCGCACGCCGCGACCAGCGCACAGGCGACCGCAGCCGCGGCCGTCGACACGGAGCCGGCGAGCGACGCGTAGACCACCACCGGCGCGGCGAGGCCGAACGAGCACATGTCGGCGAGCGAGTCCATCTGAGCGCCGAACGGGCTGGCGACGCCGAGCCGACGCGCCAACGCACCGTCCAGGCCGTCGAAGATGACGCAGGCGATCAGGCAGAGGGCGGCGATGCGCACCTCGCCCTGCATGGCCAGGAAGATCGCCAGCATGCCGAGCATCAGGCTGGCCAGGGTGCAGGCGTTGACCAGGGCGAACTTAATCCGGCGGGCCATCGTGCGCTCGCCGGGGAGCAGGGGGATCGACCCGGCGGTGGCCTCGTCGGTGTGCGCCATCGGCAGCGCCGGGCTGACCGGCATGACCGCTTCGATGCCGGCGCGGCTGACGCCGGCAGGCCGGCTGAGCCGGTCCAGGCCGTAGCGACGGCGCTGGCGGTCGGCGTACCGGTGCTCGGGCAGTGTCAGGTCGGTGGTCCGCAGGTCACCGTCACGGCGGCCCACCCGGACCAGCAACACCTGGCGGGCGAACGTGCTGCTGCGGCGCAACTGGCCCGCCCAGCGACGCCCTGCGGGGCGCGGACTGTCAGTCGTACGACGCCGGCGCCAAAGGGCTCTCGGCACGTTTCCTCCATCACCGGATCGGCTTGCCGCCCTCGGGGGGCGGGTGTCCGGCTGTCTCGTGCCGGACCTTACGTGGCCCGGCAGCCGTTTTGGCGGAGTACACCATCGCACAGGGGAACGGGGCTTGGCGATAGCTGCCGGCGGTACTCATCTGGTACAAACCACGCGAACCGCTTGTTATTCCCCATCCCGGGCTTCATCGCCCGTTTCCTCCACCATTCCCGCCTCTGACTCTACCGGAGGGTAGCCAACTCGGCTCGCTGAGCCGAGTGCTATGCGGCCAGCTGTCCGATTGCCGAGGCAGCGATGCCGGTCAGCGGCAGCTCAGCGGTCTGCGCGACGGTGAACCAGCCCGCCCGCGCGGTCGAGCCACCGGCGGACTCGGTCACCACGGCGTCGGTGGGGGCGTCCACCAGCACCCGGTAGACCACCCGGACGCCGTGCCAGTCCAACGGACGACCCTCCGGGCCGAGCGCGGCCGGGTTGTGCAGGTTGTCCACGCCGAGCAGCTCCACCACGCGGCCCACCTGACCGCCCTCCTCCACCAGTTCCCGGAGCAGCCCGGTGGTCGGCTGCTCACCGTGATCGGTGCCGCCGCCGGGTAGGTGCCACTTGCCGGCACCGGGGTAGCCGTCGGCGATCTGGGTCAGCAGGATCCGCCCCGCCGGGTCGGTGACCAGCCCGTACGCCCCGAAGCGCAGCCGGCGATCCGGATGCGACGGCGCGGGCGGCTCGGCGGACGGGTACGCGTCGACCGGAAGCGAAACGGCGGGCAGGCCGAGCAGTTCGGCGCTGAACGGCGTCAACGGCAGCTCGGCCACGGCCCCGGGGTCGACCCAACGGGTCTCCACGCCACCGCCGGTGACCTCCGGCACACCGTCCCGTGCGGCGAGGTCGAACAGCAAGCGGTCGGTGTGCACCGACGTACCGCCACCCGCGTCGGCGTTCACGTCCGCGGCGACAGCCCGCAACCGACCCACCGACGCGCTCGAACCGGTCTGCTCGGTGAACGCGCGCACCACGGCCCGCTCCGGGTGCTCCGCGTGCGCGACAAGCCCTCCCGGCAGCGACCAGGCCCGCGCCCCGCTATCCCGGACAACCAGAAACCGCCCCAGATCCCCCAACAGACCATAGGAACCAACCCGCCGCACCGACTCCACCCCGCCCACGCCCCTACCCCCGTCCCCAGCAGCACCCGGTGATCATGAAGTTATCGCCGTCCATCTCGGCGTGTCCTGACAATAACTTCATGATCACCGCGAGGCCGGTGGGCGGGGGCCAGGGTGGGGGTGGGGGTCAGGTTAGTTGGGCTGCTTGGACTGCTTCGGCTGTCACCTCGGTCAGGCGGTCGGTGGGCAGGGCGCCCAACTCCTCGCGGGCGAACCAACGGGCCTCGCAGGTGGAGCCGCCGACGTCGCCGATGATCAGCGGGTTGGGCTGGTCGACCACCACGCGGTAGAAGGCGCGTACGCCGTGCCAGTCGATGGGATAACCCTCCGGACCGAGCGAGGCGGCGTCGCGGTGGCTCGCCACACCGAGCAGCTCGACGAGGCGGCCGGCCTGGCCGGTCTCCTCGACCAGCTCCCGGATGAGCGCCGCGCCGGGCTGCTCGCCGTAGTCGGTGCCGCCGCCGGGCAGGTGCCAGCAGCCGGCGCCCGGGTACCCGTCGGAGATGCGGGTGAGCAGCACCCGGCCGGCCGGGTCGGTGCACACCGCGTACGCGGCGAAGCGCTGCGCCCGGTGCAGCCCGTCCGGGCCGGGGACCGCGTAGAAGGAGGGGAACTCGGGGGCCTCCTCGGGCACCACGTCGGCCGAGGAGGCGGGGAGGCCGAGAGTGCGGGCGGTGAAGGAGCGCAGCGGCAACTGACGCGCCTCGTCCAGCGTGTACCACCGGGCCAGGTCGGTGGGACGCTCGCCGGCCCGGTCGGCCAGCGTGCCGCCGCGCACCGCCACCCGGTAGATCAGGCGATCGGTGTGGATGGTGATGCCGCGCTCGGGCAGCGCCCGCATGTCGGCGAGCACGTCGGCCAGGCCCGAGACGGCGACCGAGAGGCCCGTCTCGGCGGCGGTCTCGCGGACCACCGTGTGATGGGGGTCCTCGCCGTGGTCGACCGCCCCTCCGGGCAGCGACCAGGTGCCGGGGGTGCCGGAGCGCTCCGATGCGCGGACCAGCAACACTCGGCCGTCTGAATCAGCACAAACTGCGTATGCCGCGATCCTGCGGAGCGGCTCCAGCATGGTGGTCACGGGTCCAAATTCTCCCCGGGCCGCGTTACCGGAACGGAAAAGAGTCGGATTCCTGACTTCTCGCTTCCCGCTCAGGGATCGATCAGGGTAGGGATCCGGGCGGTCACCGAGGGCAGGCCGGGCGTCGACGAGGACCGTGGAGGCATGACACCTACCGCCGCTCCCCAGGCCCCGTACAAGCAGCTCCGGCGACCCACCACCGACCGCATGGTGGCGGGGGTCGCCAGTGGCCTCGGCCGCTACTTCGACGTCGACCCCACCCTGATCCGCGTGGCCTTCGCGGTCACCGGCCTGCTCACCGGCGGGGTCGCGCTGCTCGCGTACCCGATCATGTGGTTCCTGATGCCCGAGGAGCCCACCGGCGCGCCCGCCTGGCCGCACCCGGCGGGCGTCGCGCCGACCGCCGGGTCCGCGCCGGGCGGTCCACCGCCGGGGTACGCCCCGACGCCGCCCTACCCGCCGACGACCCCGCCGGCCGCGTGAGGCCCGCTCACTCCCACTCGATGGTGCCCGGCGGCTTGCTGGTCACGTCCAGCACCACGCGGTTGACCTCGGCGACCTCGTTGGTGATCCGGGTGGAGATCCGGGCGACGACCTCGTAGGGCAGCCGGGACCAGTCGGCGGTCATCGCGTCCTCGCTGGAGACCGGGCGCAGCACCACGGGATGCCCGTAGCTGCGCCCGTCACCCTGCACCCCGACGCTGCGCACGTCGGCGAGCAGCACCACGGGGAACTGCCAGACGCCCCGGTCCAGGCCGGCGGCGGTCAGCTCCGCACGGGCGATCAGGTCGGCCTGACGCAGCAGGTCGAGGCGCTCCCGGTCGACGGCGCCGATGATCCGGATGGCCAGACCGGGGCCGGGGAACGGGTGCCGCCAGACCATCGCCTCGGGCAGGCCGAGCTGGAGGCCGAGCGCCCGGACCTCGTCCTTGAAGAGCGTGCGCAGCGGCTCGACGAGCGCGAACTTCAGGTCCTCCGGCAGGCCGCCGACGTTGTGGTGACTCTTGATGTTGGCGGTGCCGGTGCCGCCGCCGGACTCGACCACGTCCGGGTAGAGGGTGCCCTGGACGAGGAACTCCACGTCACCGTGCGAGGCGATCTCCCGGGCGGCGGCCTCGAAGACCCGGATGAACTCCCGGCCGATGATCTTGCGCTTCTGCTCGGGGTCGGTCACCCCGGCCAGCGCGCCGAGGAACCTCTCCGCCGCGTCGACCACCTTCAGCTTGATGCCGGTGGCGGCGACGTAGTCCTTCTCGACCTGCTCGGCCTCACCGGCGCGCAGCAGGCCGTGGTCGACGAAGACGCAGGTGAGCTGGTCACCGACCGCCCGGTGCACCAGCGCGGCGGCGACCGCCGAGTCCACCCCGCCGGAGAGGCCGCAGATGACCTCCTTGTCGCCGACCTGCGCCCGAATGCGGGCGACCTGCTCGTCGATGATGTTCTCGGGCGTCCAGGTCGGCTCGATGCCGGCGATGTCGTACAGGAAGCGGGTCAGCATCTCCTGGCCGTGCGCCGTGTGCCCGACCTCCGGGTGGAACTGCACGCCGGCCCGGCGGCCGACGATGTCCTCGAAGGCCGCCACGGGCGCACCCGCCGACTCGGCCGTCACCGTGAAGCCCTCGGGGGCCTCCGTGACGCAGTCGCCGTGGCTCATCCAGACCGGCAGATCAGCCGGCAGGTCACGCAGCAGCACACCCGGCTCGGTGAGGCGGGGACGCAGCGGGGTACCGCCGTACTCCCGGCTGCCCGTGTGCGCGACGGTGCCGCCGAGCGCCTGGGCCATCGCCTGGAAGCCGTAGCAGATGCCGAAGACCGGCACGTCGGCCGTGAACAGGCCGGCGTCGATCTGCGGGGCGTCCGGCGCGTACACGCTGGCCGGACCGCCGGAGAGGATGATCGCGGCCGGGTTCTTCGCCAGCATCTCGGCGACCGGCATGGAGTGCGGCACGATCTCGGAGTAGACCTTCGCCTCGCGGACCCGGCGCGCGATGAGCTGGGCGTACTGGGCTCCGAAGTCCACCACGAGGACGGGGCGAGGCAGGCTCATGTGCACAAAGCCTACCGACAGTCACCCCCGGCCCGACCCGCGCCCCACGCACTCGGCGCGGCGGCCGCACCGTCGGCGGTATGCCCCGTGATGTCCGGCGGGGTGGCGACGGCGTCCCGCGTCCCGATACGGTGCGCGACGATCCCCGTGCGGACCGGACGGAGGCGTGCCGATGACCGAGCTGACCATCCGAGCGTTCCGCCCCGAGGACGGCGAGGCACTGTCGGCCCTGGTCGTCCGCTGCCTGCGGGAGGTGAACAGCCGTGACTACCCGGCCGAGCTGATCGACCGGATGTGCGACCACTTCACCGCCGACCGGTTCCGCGACCTCAGTGCCGAGCGGCGGATCTACGTCGCCGAGCAGGACGGACGCCCGGTCGGCACGGTGTCCCGCGACGGCAACAAGGTCTACACCATGTTCGTCGACCCGGACGCGCACGGCCGCGGCGTCGGCCGCCGGTTGATGCGGCACGTCGAGGAGCTGGCCCGGGCCGAGGGGCACGCGTTCATGGAAACGGGCGCCAGCCACACCGGGCACGGGTTCTACCACCGGCTCGGCTACACCGACGTCCGCGTCAGCGACACCGTGTTCGGCGTCAACCACATCCTCCGCCGGCCCCTGTCAGGGGCGTAGGGCGGCCGGGGCGTCCGCGGGCACGGCCGGCGTGCGCGGGGGTACGGCCGGCAGCCGTCGGTACGGATCTCCGAGTGGGGGCCGGGGGTCCTCGTCGCCCCGGTTGGGCCAGAAGGACATCGCCCGCTCCGCCTGCGCGGTGATCGTCAGCGACGGGTTGACCCCGAGGTTGGCGGAGACGGCCGCGCCGTCGACCACGTGCAGGCCCGGATGGCCGTACACGCGGTGCCAGGGGTCGACCACCCCGTCGGCCGGGGTGGCGCCGATCACCGCCCCGCCCAGGATGTGCGCGGTGACCGGGATGTCGAACGGCTCGGTGAGCGAGCCGCCGGGCGTACCGCCGATCTCCTCGGCGAGCAGTCGGGTGGCGGTGTTGCCGGCCGGGATCCACGTCGGGCTCGGGGTACCGTGCCCCGGCCCCGCGACCAGGCGGCGGCCCCACGGACCGCGCCGCCAGCGGGTGGTCAACGAGTTGTCCACCGACTGCATCACCAGGGCGATCACCGTCCGCTCCGACCAGCCGCGCACGGTCAGCATCCGCGCGGCCAGGCGCGGCTGCCGGACGATGCTGCCCAGCCAGCGCCGGACCCGGTGCGGCCCGCCGTCGACCAGCAGCGACTGGAGCAGGCCCATGGCGTTCGAGCCGCGGCCGTAGCGGACCGGTTCGATATGGGTCTGCGGATCGGGGTGGAACGAACTGGTGATCGCCACCCCCTCGGTGAAGTCGGTCCGCTCCCGTCGGGCCCGTCGCCGGGGGATCGACGCGCCGAGGATCGCCTCGGAGTTGGTCCGGGTCAACGCGCCCAGCCGGTCCGACAGGCGCGGCAACGCCCCGGTGGCCTTCATCTCGTGCAGCAGCCGCTGCGTGCCGAGCGCCCCGGCCGCGAAGACCACCTGGTCGGCGTGGATGACCTGCCGCCGTCGGCGCAACCACGCCCCGGTGCGCTCGGTGTGCACCTCGTACCCGCCACCGGCGGCCGGCCGGACGGCCGTCACCGTGGTCAGCGGGTGCACGGTGGCGCCCAGCCGCTCGGCGAGCCAGAGGTAGTTCTTGGCGAGCGTGTTCTTGGCGCCGTGCCGGCAGCCGGTCATGCACGAGCCGCAGTGCAGACAGCCGGTGCGCTGCGGGCCGACGCCACCGAAGTAGGGGTCGGCGACGCGTTCACCCGGACGACCGATGTGCACGCCGACCGGGGTGGCGTGGAAGGTGTGCCCCACCCCCATCCGGTCGGCCACCGCCCGCATGGCGCGGTCCGCGCCCGTGTGGACGGGGTACGTGGTGACGCCGAGCATCCGCTTCGCCTGGTCGTAGTGGCGGGCCAACTCGTCTCGCCAGTCCGTGACGTCGCGCCACTGTGGATCGCGGTAGAAGGCGTCGAGCGGCTCGTAGAGGGTGTTCGCGTAGACCAGTGACCCGCCGCCCACCCCCGCTCCGGAGAGCACCAGCACGCCGCCGCCGGACCGGCCGGCGGCCGAGCGGAGCAGGGTGAGCCGCTGGATGCCGTAGCAGCCCAGCTTCGGCGCCCAGAGGAACCGGCGCAGACGCCACGACGTCTGCGGGAACTCGTCGTCGGCGAAGCGGCGGCCCGCCTCGACGACACCGACCGAATAGCCCTTCTCCGCCAGCCGCAGGGCGGTGACGCCGCCGCCGAAGCCGGACCCGATGACGACCACGTCGTACCGCATGGACGCATCATTACTCGCGAGTAGCGCTCGCGCCAGCGCCCGTTTTCGCGCGATCATGCACCGGCCGACCGACCCGTCGCCTCCCGGCCGCAACCCGGAGCACCCGTCGGAGCGTTGTTCCGGATACGGGTGGAAGGAAGCACACGATGATCCTGGGGTCGATGGAGCCGCGCCGACGCTGGCTGCTGCTCGGGCTGGCGGCGCTCGCCGTCGTGGCGTTGGTCGTCGGCGGAGCGACGGTGATCATGCGGCTGAGCGGCGACGACAAGCCCGCCAGCACCCCGCTGGCCGGCTCGCCGAGCCCGTCGCCGGCCGCCCCACCCACCCCGAGCCCGACCGGCCCGCCGCCGGGCGCGAACATCAGCGGCCCGTTGACGCTGCTGCTGGTCGGCGTGGACACCCGGGTCAGCGTGCCGGGCTGGGAGCCGCACTCCGACGCCGTCCTGGTGCTGCACGTGCCGAAGGGCCTGGGCCGGGCGTACCTCTTCTCGCTCCCCCGCGACCTGCTGGTGGACATCCCGCCGTTCCCCAAGGCCGGCTACAAGGGCGGCAAGACCAAGCTCACCCACTCGATGAGCTTCGGCAGCCGGGTGCCGGGCAAGCCCAAGCAGCCGAGCACGGCCCAGGGGTACGAGCTGCTGCGCAGCACGGTCAGCGGCTACACCGGGCTGCGGATCGACGCGGGCGCCGTGCTCACCTTCGGCGGGTTCGACAAGCTGGTGAACGCCCTCGGCGGGGTGGACATCTACGTCGACCAGCGGGTCGCGTCCCTGCACCGCAAGCCGGACGGCAAGTACCGGGACAGCGCCCCCGGCGGCTACACCGGCCCGCAGAAGGTCTACGAGAAGGGCGAACAGCACCTCAATGGCTGGCAGGCACTGGACTACGCCCGGCAGCGCTACATCACCGGCGGCGACTACGCCCGCCAGCGTCACCAGCAGCAACTCGTCAAGGCCCTGACCCGCAAGATCCTCGACGAGGGCCTGGCCCGGCAGCCCGAGCGGGTCGACCAGGTGGTCGCCGCCCTGGGCGACACCCTGGTGTACGTGGGCGGCGACCGGATCGTCGACCTGGCGTACGCCCTCAGCGGGGTGCCGGAGAACCAGTTCACCCTGGTCGGGCTGCCCGGCTCCGGCGTCGGCAAGGGCAGCGCCTACCGGGGCGAACAGCTCACCAGTGAGGGGCGGACGTTCATCACCGAACTCCGGGCCGGTCGCGCCGACGCGTACCTGAAGGCCCACCCCAAACTGGTGGTCAAGAACTGACCGCCCGGCCCCCGCCCCGCCCGGTGGGGCGGGCGGGGGCGTGGGCGGGGTCAGAGCTTCTTGGGCTGGGCGGGCTTCTTGGTGCCGAAGAGCCACGCGTCGAAGAGCGCGTCGAGCTGCTTGCCGGAGATCCGCTCGGCGAGGGCCACGAACTCGGCGGTGGTGGCGACACCGTTGCGCTTCTCCGCCGCCCACGTCTTGACGATCTCGAAGAACGCCTTGTCACCGACGGCCACCCGCAGCGCGTGCAGGGTCATTCCGCCGCGCTGGTAGACCGACTCGCTGAACAGGTCCTTCACGCCCGGCTTGCCCGGCGGGGTCTTCCACACCGTGGCGGGCACCCGCTGGTACCGGATGTCGAAGGCCTGCTTGGCGGTGTACTCCTTGGTGTGCTCCGCCCACAGCCACTCCGCGTACGTCGCGAAGCCCTCGTTGAGCCAGATGTCCTCCCACTTGGCCAGCGCCACGCTGTCGCCGAACCACTGGTGGGCCAGCTCGTGGGCGACCACCTCGGTGTTCTCGCCCCGCCGGAAGAAGCCGGCCGAGTAGACCGGGCGGCTCTGCGTCTCCAGCGCGTACGCGATCCGGCTGTCCGAGACCACCACGCCGCCGTACGCGTCGAACGGGTACGGCCCGAAGACCGTCTCCAGGTAGTCGGCCACCTTGACGGTCTTCGCGATCGACGCGTCGGAGGCGCCCTTGGCCACCTTGGTGGTGACCGCGCTGTACACCGGCTTGCCCTTGTGCTGGCCCGTGGTGATCCGGAACTTGCCGATCACCACGTTGCTCAGGTAGCTCGCCATCGGCGACTTCTCCGACCACTTCCAGGTGGTCCAGCCATCCGTGGTGGTGCTACCGCCCGGCACGCCGTTGCTGACCGCGGTGATGCCCTGCGGGACGGTGATCTCGAAGTCGTACGCCGCCTTGTCCGACGGATGGTCGTTGACCGGGAACCAGGTGCTCGCCGACTCGGGCTGACCCAGGGCGATGGCGCCGTCGGCGGTGTGCAGGAAACCGCCCTCGCCGAGCAGTTCGTTCTTCAGCGGCTTCGGCACACCCTCGTACGCGATCTCCACCACGAATCCGTTGCCCGTGATGAGGCCGGCCGCCGGCGTGATGACCAGCTCGTTCTTGTTCCGGGTGTGGGTGGCCGGCGCGGCGTCCACGGTGACCGTCGTGACCGTCAGGCCCGCCAGGTCGAGGTTGAAGGTCGACAGGTCCGCCGTCGCCGTGGCCTGCACGGTGGTCGTACCCGTCAACCGGTCCTTCGCCGGGTCGTAGCGCACCTTGACGGTGTACTTCCCGACGTCGTACCCGCCGTTGCCGTAGCTGGGGAAGTAGGCGTCGCCGACTCCGTCCGCACCGGGAGTGAAGGTCCGCGACGGCGTCGGGGACGCGCTCGGCGACGGCGGTGCCGCCTCCGGAGTGGACGAGTCGCACCCGGACAACACGAGCGCCCCGGTCACCAGCAGACCGACACCCGCCCGCAGCCTGTGCCGCGTACCCCGCATCACGAACCTCCCCGTACACCCGGTGCGGGAGGGCCGCGCCACCCCCGCGCGACCGGCGCTCCTGCCCGATCGCAGGCGGCAGCCTATCGATAGATGATCACGAGGCCGTCACGGCAGGGTCGGTGCCGCGCCGCCCACCAGCCAGGCGTCGAAGAGCGGCTGGAGCTGCCGGTCGGCCACCCGCTCGGCCAGCGCCACGAAGTCCGAGGTGGTGGCGGTGCCGGACGCCCGCTCCGACGTCCAGGTGCGCAGGATGCGGAAGAAGGTGTCGTCACCGACCGTCCGGCGCAGCGCGTGCACGGCGAGCGCGCCGCGCTTGTAGACGGCGGTGCCGAACATCCGCTCCCGGCCCGGCTCGACCGACGGCTCCGACCAGTCGGTCGACGCGTACTGCAGCTCGAAGTTGCGCTGCGCGGTCCGGCCGCCGTCGTGCTCCTCCCACAGCCACTCGGCGTAACTGGCGAAGCCCTCGTTGAGCCAGATGTCGCTCCACCTGCGCAGGGACACGCTGTCGCCGAACCACTGGTGGGCCAGCTCGTGCGCCACCACCCCGGGATTCGGGCGGTCTCCGGTGAAGAACGCCGGCCCGTAGACCGGCCGGGACTGCGTCTCCAACGCGTACCCGATCCGCTCGTCGGCGACCACGATCCCGCCGTACGAGTCGAAGGGGTACGGACCGAAGCGGCTGGCCAGGAAGTCGACTATCTCCCCGGTGCGGGCCACCGAGCCGGCCGCGCCACCGTTCGCCGGCAGGCTCGCCGCGACCGCGGTGACCAGCGGCCTTCCGGCGTGGGCGCCGGAGACCACCCGGTAGTTCCCGATCACGAGGGTGCTCAGGTAGCTGGCCATCGGGGTGCGCTCCGACCAGCGCCAGGTCGTCCACCCGTCGGCGCTGCTCCGGGGGCCGGGCACCCCGTTGCTCAACGCGGACAGTCCGTCCGGGACGGTCACCGCGATGTCGTAGGTGGCCTTGTCCGACGGGTGGTCGTTGACCGGGAACCAGGTGGCCGCCGATTCGGGCTGCCCGAGCGCGATGGCCCCGTCGGCGGTGTGCAGGAAACCGCCGCTGCCGAGCACGCCGTCGTCGACGGGGGTGGGCACGCCCGCGTAGTCGACAGTCACCGTGAACGACCGACCGCGCGCGAGCCCGGCGCGTGGGGTCACCACCAGCTCGCCGTCGTCGCGTCGGTGCTGGGCGCGCTTGCCGGCGACGGTGACCCCGTCGACGTTCAGGCCGACCAGGTCCAGGTTGAACCGGGACAGCTTCTGGGTGGCGGTCGCCGTGATGGTGGCCCGACCGGTGAGCCGGTCCGTCCTCGGGTCGTAGCGGACGTCCAGCCCGTAGTGCGTGACGTCGTAGCCCCCGTTGCCCCGGCCCGGCACGTACGGGTCACCGGCGTCCACCGCACCGGGCCGGAAGCCGTCGTCGTCGCCCGTGCAGCCGGCCGTGGTCAGCACGACGGCGCAGCTCAGAGCCGTGAGAGTGGCGACCAGCCGACGGCGCGGCGGCGTCAGTCCGCTCCGGACCATGCACCACTCCTTCCGCGCCACCCGGGGTCAGGACCGAGCGTAGCCACCGACCCGCCGACGGATGCCCGAATCGACGGCGAGGGCGTCGACGGTGACGGCGAAGGGCCGGCCCCGCCCGGTGGCGGAGCCGGCCCTTCGGCGACGCGAGCGATCAGCGGTCGAGGACCAGCCCGACCTTCTGGAACTCCTTGAGGTCGCGGTAGCCGCACTTGGCCATGGCCCGACGCAGCCCACCGAACAGGTTGAGCTGGCCGTCCGCCTCGTCCGCCGGCCCGAAGAGCAGCTGCTCCATTGAGCCGATCGGGTCACCGGACACCTCGAAGGCGCCCCGGGGCAGCGACGGGTGGCTGGCCGCCGAGTGCCACCAGGCGCCACCGGCGGGGGCCTCGTCGCAGAGCGACAGCGGCTCACCGAGCATCACCGCGTCGGCGCCGCAGCCGAGCGCCTTGGCGATGTCACCGGAGGTCTGGATGTCACCATCGGCGATCAGGTGCACGTACCGGCCACCGGTCTCGTCCAGGTAGTCACGACGGGCCGCCGCGGCGTCCGCGATGGCGGTGGCCATCGGCACCCGGATGCCCAGCACCGACTCGGTCGTCGACCACTCGTCGCCGCCGATACCCACGATCACGCCGGCCGCGCCGGTCCGCATCAGGTGCAGCGCCGTCTTGTAGTCCGTGCAGCCGCCGACGATCACCGGCAGGTCGAGGTCGGCGATGAACTCCTTGAGGTTCAGCGGCTCGTCGGTCGTCGACACGTGCTCGGCCGAGACGATGGTGCCCTGGATGACCAGGATGTCCACCCCGGCGTCCAGGATCACCGGCGCCAGCGCGAGGGTGTGCTGCGGGGAGACCCGCACCGCCACCGTGCCGCCGCCGGCACGCAGCTCGCGCACCCGCTCGGCGATCAGGTCGGGACGGATCGGCTCCGCGTAGACCTCCTGGAGTCGCTTGGTGGCACGGGCGTCCTCGTCGAGGCCGGCCAGCTCGTCCAGCACCTTCGTCGGGTTCTCGTAGCGGGTCCACAGACCCTCGACGTTGAGCACGCCGAGACCGCCGAGCTGGCCCAACCGAACCGCCGACGACGGACTCATCGTGGCGTCCGAGGGGTGCCCGACACAGGGGATGCCGAACGGGTACGCGTCGAGCTGCCACGCGGTCGAGACGTCGTCGACGTCCCGGGTCCGGCGGCTCGGCACGATGGCGATGTCGTCCAGGTGGTAGCCGCGCTGCGCGGTCTTGCCCAGCCCGATCTCGACCACGTCACGCATGGGGGACTCCAGGTGGTTGGGGGTGGTGGGGTCAGCGGGAGTGGTAGTTGGGCGCCTCGACGGTCATCTGGATGTCGTGCGGGTGGCTCTCCTTGAGCCCGGCCGCGGTGATCCGGATCAGCTGGCCGCGCCGGTGCAGCTCGGGGATGCTCTCCGCGCCGACGTACCCCATGGCGGCCCGCAGCCCGCCGATGAGCTGGTGGGCGACCGCGGACAGCGGGCCCCGGTAGGGCACCTGGCCCTCGACGCCCTCGGGGACCAGCTTGTCCTCGGCGAGAACGTCCTGCTGGAAGTACCGGTCCTTGGAGTACGACTTGGCCTGCCCCCGGGACTGCATCGCGCCGAGCGAGCCCATCCCGCGGTACGCCTTGTACTGCTTGCCGTTGATGAAGATCAGCTCGCCGGGGCTCTCCTCGCAGCCGGCCAGCAGGCTGCCGAGCATCACCGTGTCCGCGCCGGCGACCAGGGCCTTGGCGATGTCGCCCGAGTACTGGATGCCACCGTCACCGATCACCGGCACGCCGGCCGGGCGGGCGGCACGGGCCGCCTCCATGATCGCGGTGATCTGCGGGACGCCAACGCCGGCGACGATCCGGGTGGTGCAGATCGCGCCCGGGCCCACACCCACCTTGATGCCGTCGGCGCCGGCCTCGACCAGCGCCCTCGCGCCGGCGTACGTGGCCACGTTGCCGCCCACGATGTCGATCGTCACGTCCTTCTTGAGCCGGCGGACCATGTCCAGCACGGCCCGCTGGTGCCCGTGCGCCGTGTCCACGATCAGCACGTCGACACCGGCGTCGACCAGCGTGCGCGCCCGCTTGTACGCGTCCTCGCCCACACCCACGGCGGCGGCCACCCGCAGCCGGCCGGCGTCGTCCTTGGTGGCGTTCGGGTACTGCTCGCTCTTGGTGAAGTCCTTCACCGTGATCAGGCCGCGCAGCCGGCCGGAGTCGTCCACGATCGGCAGCTTCTCGACCTTGTGCTGGCGCAGCAGCGCCAGCGCGTCGTCCTTGCTCACCCCGACCCGGGCGGTGACCAGCGGAGTCCGGGTCATGATCTCGCGGACCGGGGTGTCCGGCTCGGTGACGAAGCGCATGTCGCGGTTGGTCACGATGCCGACCAACTGGCCGTTGCCGTCCACCACCGGAACGCCGGAGATGCGGTACCGCCCGCACAGCTCGTCGACCTCGCGCAGCGTGTCGTCCGGGCTGGCGGTCACCGGGTTGGTGATCATGCCGGACTCGGAGCGCTTCACCAGGTCGACCTGGAGCGCCTGGTCCTCCAGGGACAGGTTGCGGTGCAGCACGCCGATGCCACCCTGGCGGGCCATGGCGATCGCCATCCGCGCCTCGGTGACCGTGTCCATGGCGCTGGAGAGCAGCGGGACGGTCAGTTCGACGTTGCGGGTGAGCTTCGTCCGGGTGTTGACCCGGCTGGGCACCACGTCCGACTCGCCCGGCTGGAGCAGCACGTCGTCGAAGGTGAGCCCGAGCGGAACGACCCGGGCCGAGCCGGCGGGCAGCTCGGGCAGGTGGCCGCCCAGGTCGGCGTGCTCGACGCCGGCCGGAAGATCGGTGCTGGGCGAATTTTCCACGATTGCTCCCCTGAGCTGCTCGGATGGGCTTCAGCGAGGTGGCGCGGGCGGGCACCGGAACACGCCACGGTGCCGGCACGTCGTCCCATCGTACCCAGTGACCTGCGCGACCTGGATCGGCGGCGGTTGCCTCGGCGCGGTGCCCGGGGGCGGACGTTCCCGCCGCGTTGGGTCTACGGTGAGGGGGTGCACGACGAGCCCATCGACCCGTTCAACGGCGACCCGGCCGACCCGACCGCGGGGCTGGACGATCCGGGCGACGACGCGACGCCGGATCCACTGACCGACGTCGAGCGACAGGACGTGCTGGAGGACCTCGCCGATCTGGAGATCTACCAGGCCCTGCTGGCGCCCATCGGGGTGCGCGGGCTGGTCATCGAATGCGAGGACTGCCGGGAGCCGCACTACTTCGACTGGGACCTGCTGCGGGGCAACCTGCGGCACCTGCTCAACTCGGGGCGGCCCCGCGTGCACGAGCCGGCGTACGACCCGGATCCGGACCACTACGTGACCTGGGACTACGCCCGTGGGTACGCCGACGGGGTGCACGACACCCTGACCGAGGGCACCGAGGACGAGCCGGACCCGGGCGCCGCCCCCACCGACTGAGGTTCCGCCGGCCCCGGGCGCTCCCGGAGACCGTTCAAGATCGTGCTGGAACAAGGAAGTAGTGGCCCCGCCGCGCCGGGAGGCCACTACTTTCCGGTTCGAGCACGATCTTGAGCGGGTCGCGGTGGGCTGCGGCGGGTCGCGGCGGGCTGCGGCGGGCTGCGGCGGGCTGCGGCGGGCTGCGGCGTCAGGAGACCAGGCCGGCCCGGAAGCCGGCGGCGACCGCGTGGGCGCGGTCCCGGGCGCCGAGCTTGCGGAACAGCCGGCGCGCGTGTGTCTTGACGGTGTCCTCCGAGACGAACAGTTCCCGGCCGATCTCCGCGTTGCTCTTGCCCTCGGCCATGCCCAGCAGCACCTGGAGTTCCCGTTCGGTGAGCCCGATCGACGACCGGCCGCCACGAACGCCCGCGCCGGGCCGGATGGCGTCGGACTGCCCGGTGGCGGTCCCGTCGGTCGCCGCCTCGACCTCGTCGTCGCCCCGCTGCACGGGTACCGAGGCGACGCCCGCCGGCCCGTCGCCGGTCGCGGCGGTCCAGCCGGGCTCTGCGGCGCCGCGTACCGACGGAGTGGAACGGGCCGAGCCGCCGACCGCCGCCGCATCCCGCGCCGGGTCGGTGACCCGCTGCCGGGAGGCCCGGCCGGGCGCGGTCAGCAGGAGCAGGGCCTTCGCCACCGCGCTGGTGAGGTCGTGGTCGGCGTTCTGGATCAGCCCACGGGCGCCGGCGCTGATGGTGGCGGCCGCCGCCTCGGATTCCTCGGTGCCGAGCAGCACGACCGCGGCCTGCGGCGCGCGGGCCAGCACCCGACGGACGAAGCCCGCGCTGTCCGGCCGGGTGAGGGCCGTGTCGGCCAGAACCACGTCGGCCGGTCGTTCGGCCAGTCGCAGCATCACCTCGGGATCGGAGACGGCGGTACGAACGATCGCGGACAGACCCAGCCGCGCGGCAGCAGAAGTGAGGTGCTGAGCCGCGAGCGGTGTCCGAACGCACACAAGAACGGTACGCACTGTGATGGTCTCCTCTCCGCACACGAGCAGACCATGACGAGGTCGGCTGGGGAGGAGGTTCCCGGCAATCATCTGAACTTTTCCGACAGATGGGGCAAAAGCCGCAAGTTGTCGGGGGTTTTCGATCACAGAAGTGTGAGCCGGCAACGACCCGGGTACCGGGGGGTCCAGGCCGGGAACGGTGCGCCTGCGCGGCCCGCCGCCCGGAAGCCGGCCACAAGCATTCTCGCGGTGCCGCGCGGGAGGAGGGGTGCTGATGTCGAACGTACGTAGACTGCCCGGACCCATCGTCGACCTCTGGGACTGGCAGCGGCTCGGTGCCTGCCGGGGCCGGGACAGCGCGCAGTTCTTCCACCCGGACGGGGAGCGCGGATCCTCGCGGCTGCGGCGGGAGTCCTCGGCCAAGTCGGTCTGCCGCGCCTGCCCGGTCCGCGCCGAGTGCGCCGCACACGCGCT
Source organism: Micromonospora sp. NPDC049359 (assembly GCF_044466585.1). Classification (NCBI taxonomy): domain Bacteria; kingdom Bacillati; phylum Actinomycetota; class Actinomycetes; order Micromonosporales; family Micromonosporaceae; genus Micromonospora; species Micromonospora sp. NPDC049359. Next base: position 246,361 of record NZ_JBITMW010000008.1, read on the forward strand.
GTCGGTCCGCGAGCCGTACGGCGTGTGGGGCGGCTTCAGCGAGTCGGAGCGGCTGCGCCTGCTCGCCGTCGGCTGGGAGGACCTGGCGGACCGCCGGCAGATCCGGGTCGACGTGGCCCGCCTGGAGGCGCGCCTGGGTCGCCCGCACAAGTCGACGGTCCCCGCCCAGCGCAACGTCGCCTGACCCCACACACCACCCCGACACCGCGAACCGCGCCCCCGCCCAGCGGGAGCGCGGTTCCCGCGTACCCACCCCACCCAACCCCGACCCCGGTGATCATGAAGTTGTTGCCCCCGACACGCCGTCAGGGTGGCAACAACCTCATGATCACCGGGCCGAGGGGTGGGGGTGGGTGGGGTTAGTGGACGTTTACCGGGACGGTGTGCCAGCCGGTGGCGCCGTCGGGGGCGACGCTCTGGGTGCGCTCGGTCTGGGTCTCGCCGGTCGCGTCCGTGGCCCGGACCTGAAGGCGGTGCTCGCCCGGCGTGGCGTCCCAGCGCCAGGACCACTGGACCCAGGTGTCCACCGACACCGTCGGGGCCAGCGCCGCCTCCTGCCAGGGGCCGTCGTCGACGCGTACCTCGACCCGGCTGATGCCCCGGTGCTGCGCCCAGGCCACACCGGCCACCGTCACCGGGCCGGCGGTCAGCTTGTTGCGCCGTCGTGGCGCGTCGATCCGCGACTGGGTCTTGATCGGCCCCTGGGCCGACCAACCGCGTGGCACCCAGTACGCGTCGAAGTCGGCGAAGCGCGTCAACTCCAGCTCGGTCACCCACTTGCAGGCCGACACGTAGCCGTAGAGACCGGGCACCACCATCCGCACCGGGAAGCCGTGCTGGACCGGCAGCGGTTCGCCGTTCATGCCGATCGCCAGCAGCGCGTCCCGCCCGTCGCGCAGGGCGGCGGTGGGGGTGCCGCAGGTCCAGCCGTCGACCGACCGGCCGACGACCTGGTCGGCGTCCTCGTCCGGCTGGGCCTCGTCCAGCAGTTCCCGCAGCGGTACGCCGAGCCAGCGCGCGTTGCCGATCAGGTCCCCGCCGACCTCGTTGGAGACGCAGGCCAGCGTGACGTACCGCTCGACCAGCGGCCGGGCCAGCAGGTCCGCGTAGCTGTAGGTGCGCTCGGTACCCACCCGGCCGTGAATGCGCAGCCGCCAGGTGTCCGGGTTCACCTGCGGCACCACCAGGGCGGTGTCGATCCGGTAGAACCCGGAGTTCGGGGTGACGTACGGCGCGAGCTGGGCCAGGGACAGGTCCGCTCCCGCGGGCACGGCCGGCGCGGGGACGGCCGGGGCGGGGAGCCGGATCGCGTCCCGGGCGGCCGAGACGCCCCGCCGCCCGGCCAGCCAACGGCCGCCGAGACCGGCCACGGCCGCCGTACCGAGCAGCACTCCGGTGCCGGTGAGGAACCGTCGGCGCGACTCCGGGTCGACACCCTCGACCGGCGCGGCCGGCGTCACCGGCGTGGGTGGGTCCCACGGCCAGGGTTCCAGCTCGAACGGGCCGGCGATGAACAGCCAGAGCACCAGGGCGCCGAGCCCGCCGCCGACCAGCGACGGCAGCGCGTCGAAGACGTCCGCGCCGGGGCGGGTCAGCGCGGCGGCCACACCGACGGCGCCGAACGCCGCGATACCGGCCAGGCCCAGGGCCAGCCGCCGGATCGCCAGCATTCCGAACAGGGCCGCGAACCCACCCAGCAGCAGGGCCGTTCCGGTCAGCAGGGCGATCTTGTCGGCGGTGCCGAAGACGTCGATGGCGAACTGCTTGATCGGCTCGGGAACGGCGTCGACGACCACCCCGCCGACCGCGACCAGTGGCGCCGACCGGGGGCCGGTCAGCACCGCCACCGGCTCCGCGGTGCCGATCGCGACGGCGGCGGCGGTGACTCCGGCCAGCGCGGCGTACCGCCGCGACGTCGTGCTCATCGGCCCAGTGTGCGCGATCATCTCGGCCGATCGCCAACGACGTCATCGCTTGGTAATGCTCGCCCGACGAAACCGGGGCACACCGCCGTACGGCGGTGTGCCCCGGAACGGGTGTCGCTACCGGGTCAGAAGCCCGGGCCGTGCTGGTGGCCGTGGCCGTGGCCGTGCCCGCCACCGGCGGCGGCCGGCTCGGGCTGCTCCGGCTTCTCCACCACGAGGCTCTCCGTGGTGAGTAGCAGGCCGGCGATCGACGCGGCGTTGGTGACGGCGTTGCGGGTCACCTTCACCGGGTCGATGATGCCGGACTTGACCAGGTCGCCGTACTCGCCGGTGGCCGCGTCGAGGCCGTTGCCCCACTGCATGCCGGCGACCTTCTGGGTCACGACGTAGCCGTCGTGGCCGGCGTTCTGCGCGATCCAGCGCAGCGGCTCGACCAGCGCCTTGCGCACGATCGAGACGCCGACCTTCTCCTCGCCGGTGAAGCCCAGGTCGTCGTCGAGCACGGGGAGGATCTGCACCAGGGCGGCGCCGCCGCCGGGCACGGTGCCCTCCTCGACCGCGGCCTTGGTCGCCGCGATGGCGTCCTCGATGCGGTGCTTGCGCTCCTTCATCTCGACCTCGGTCGCCGCACCCACCTTGATCACGGCGATGCCGCCGGAGAGCTTGGCCAGCCGCTCGGCCAGCTTCTCCCGGTCCCAGTCGGAGTCGGAGGCCTCGATCTCCTTGCGGATCTGGGCCACCCGGTCGTCGACCTCGGTCTTCTGGCCGCCGCCGTCGACGATCGTGGTGTTCTCCTTGTCGACCACGACGCGCCGGGCGGTGCCGAGCACCTCCAGGCCGACCTGGTCGAGCTTGTAGCCCAGCTCCGGGGCGACCAGCTCGGCGCCCGTGGAGATCGCGATGTCCTGGAGCATGGCCTTGCGCCGGTCGCCGAAGCCCGGGGCCTTGACCGCGCAGACCTTGAGGGTCTTGCGCAGCGAGTTGACCACCAGGGTGGAGAGCGCCTGGCCGTCCACGTCCTCGGCGATGATCAGCAGGGGCTTGCTGTTCTGCAGGACCTTCTCCAGCAGCGGCAGCAGCTCCTCGATCGCCGAGATCTTCTGGGTGGTGACCAGGATGTACGCGTCCTCGAGGACGGACTCCTGACCCTCCAGGTCGGTGACGAAGTTCGGCGAGATGAAGCCCTTGTCGAACTGGAGACCCTCGGTCACGTCCAGCTCGGTGGTGAGCATCGAGCCCTCCTCGACGGTGATGACACCGTCGCGGCCGACCCGCTCCATCGCCTCGGCGATCAGCTCGCCGATGGTGGCGTCCTGCGCGGAGATCGTCGCCACGTTCGCGATCGACTCCTTGCCGGCGACCTCGACGGCCTTGCCGAGCAGCGCCTCGGAGACCTTGGCGGCCGCCGCGTCGATGCCCCGCTTGAGGCCGGCCGGGTTGGTCCCGGCGGTCACGTTGCGCAGGCCCTCACGGACCATCGCCTGCGCCAGCACGGTCGCGGTGGTGGTCCCGTCGCCGGCGACGTCGTTGGTCTTGGTCGCCACCTCCTTGACCAGCTGCGCGCCGAGGTTCTCGTAGGGGTTGGTGAGCTCGATCTCCTTCGCGATGGTCACGCCATCGTTGGTGATCGTCGGCGCACCGAACTTCTTGTCCAGGACGACGTTGCGCCCGCGCGGGCCGAGGGTGACCTTGACCGCGTCAGCGAGGGCGTTGACACCGTGCTCCAGCAGGTGTCGGGCGTCGTCCGAGAAGCTGAGGATCTTCGCCATGAATGTCCCTTCGAAGCGCCGCTGCCCCGGCCCGGCGAGCCGGACCGGGGCAGCGACACTGATCGGTTGCTTACTTCTCGATGACCGCGAGGACGTCGCGGGCGGAGAGCACCAGGTACTCCTCGCCGGCGTACTTGACCTCGGTGCCGCCGTACTTCGAGTAGAGGACGGTGTCGCCGACCTGCACGTCAACCGGAACCCGGTTGCCGTTGTCGTCGACGCGCCCCGGACCGACAGCGAGGACGGTGCCCTCCTGCGGCTTCTCCTTGGCGGTGTCGGGGATCACGATGCCCGACGCCGTGGTGGTCTCAGCCTCGTTCGCCTGGACCACGATGCGGTCCTCGAGCGGCTTGATCGCAACCTTGGTCGCGGTAGTCACGGGCATACCCTCCTGGGGTACTGGTTTCGTTGCTGGCCAGCGGGGCTGACCAGCGTCAATCTGCCTCATGCCACCGGGCGGGGCCGTCGTCGCGGGTGCCGGTCCGCCTGGCGTGCGCACCCGGGTCGCGAGACCCGGAAGCTGGCACCCTCAGGGTGAGAGTGCTAATCGCAGGTTATTCCGTGGCTAGCACTCCGTCAAGGAGAGTGCCAGCGCGTCGCGCCCCGCCAGCGGTATTTTCCCCTCGGTCGGGAGAATGGGCAGGTGGATCTCGATCAGTTGGCGGCACTGCGTACCCCCGAGGGGTCGGCCGCCCTCACGGCGGCGGCCGAGCTGGCCGGCGGCGATCCACTGGCCGCGGCGTCGGCGCTCCGCGCGGCCGGGGTGCCGCCGACGCTGGCGGCGGCGGCCCTCACCCAGGCCGAGCTGCGCCACCGGGCGGTGGGCAAGTTCGGCCCGGCCGCCGCCGGGATGTTCCTCACCCGCCCCGGCCTGGAACAGGCCACCCGCCGGGTGGTCGCCGACCGGCGGGCCGCCCGGCTGCACGCGGCCGGCGTGCGCACCCTGGCCGATCTCGGGTGCGGCCTCGGCGCGGACGCGCTGGCCGCCGCCCGTGCCGGCATCCGGGTGTACGGGGTCGAGGCCGACCCGGTGACCGCGGCGATGGCCGCCGCCAACGCCGCCGCCGCCGGGCTGGCCGACCTGTTCACGGTCGAGTGCGGCGACGCGACCGCGTTCGACGTGTCGCGGGTGGACGGCGTCTTCTGCGACCCGGCCCGACGGGCCACCGGCACCGGCCGACGGATCTTCGACCCGCGCGCCTACTCGCCGCCCTGGGACTTCGTCACCGGCCTCGCCGAGCGGGTGCCCCGCACGGTGGTGAAGGTGGCGCCGGGCCTGGATCACGCGCTCATCCCGGCTGGCGCGGAGGCGGAGTGGGTCGGCGTGGACGGCGACCTGGTCGAGGCGGCGCTCTGGTGCGGCGAACTGGCCGAGGTGCCCCGCCGCGCCAGCGTGTACCGGAGGGAGATCCACCAGCTCACCGGCTCGGGCGACACGGAGGCGCCGGTCGGACCCCCGCGCCGCTACCTGTACGACCCGGACCCGGCGGTGGTCCGGGCGCACCTCGTCGCCGAGCTGGCCGCGGAGCTGGACGCCACCCTTGCCGACCCGAGCATCGCGTACCTCTACGCCGACCAGCCGACCCGCACCCCGTACGCGCGCTGTCTGGAGATCACCGACGTGCTGCCGTTCTCGCTCAAGCGCCTGCGGGCATTGCTGCGCGAGCGTCGGGTGGGTCGGGTGGAGATCCTCAAGCGGGGTTCGGCGCTGACGCCGGAGCAGTTGCGGCGGGACCTGCGCCTGGCCGGCGACCAGGCGGCGAGCCTGGTGCTGACCCGGGTCGCCGGAGCGCCGACCGTGCTGATCGGCCGGCCGGTGGATTAGGTTCGGGGCGTGGCGGGACAGGGCACTCCGGCAACGGCACTACTGGCCAAGCGCGGGATCGCGCACCGCACCCACCCGTACCGGGTGGCACCCGACGCTCCGAACTACGGCGCCCTGGTGGCGGCGGCCCTCGGCGTGGCGCCGGAGCGGGTGTTCAAGTCGCTGGTGACCGAGGTGGACGGCGTCCTCACCGTGGCGGTCGTACCGGTGACCGGTGAGCTGGACCTCAAGGCGCTCGCGGCGGCGGTCGGCGGCAAGCGGGCGGCGCTCGCCGAGCGGACGGTCGCCGAGCGGGCCACCGGCTACGTGCGAGGCGGGATCAGCCCACTCGGGCAGCGGCGGCGACTGCCCACCGTGCTCGACGACTCCGCGCTGGACCTGCCGACGATCTACGTCTCCGCTGGTCGGCGCGGGCTGCAACTCGAACTGGCGGCGGTGGACCTGGTGGCGCTCACGGCGGCCCGCACCGCGCCCTTGCAGGCCCGCTGACCTGTCGTTACATCGCTCTTTTCGGCGGATGTTCGGCGAGTAACAGTCGCGTTGCTGAATTGTTATCGCTTCCAACAAACTTGGGACCTGGGTGGTCTTGTGGTGCGAGTGTGACGCGGAATACGTTGCCGGACACAACAAAACAACACCTCCCCACCTCCGAAAGGACCCTGCACATGCGTAAGGGGATCCTCACCATCGCCGCCGTGGGCCTGCTCGCGACCGGCGGTTTGACCGCCTGCGGCGACGACTCCGGCAACGGCTCGGCCGACTCCAAGAAGACTCCCAAGATCGGCGTGATCCTTCCGGACAGCAAGTCCTCCCCCCGCTGGGAGACGGCGGACCGTCGCTTCCTGGAGGAGGCGTTCAAGGCCGCCGGCGTCCAGTCCGACATCCAGAACGCCCAGAACGACAAGGCCGCCTTCCAGACCATCGCCGACCAGATGATCACCGGCGGCGTCACCGCCCTGATGATCGTCAACCTGGACTCCGGCACCGGCAAGGCCGTGCTCGACAAGGCCAAGTCGCAGGGCGTCGCCACCATCGACTACGACCGGCTCACCCTGGGCGGCTCGGCCCAGTACTACGTCAGCTTCGACAACGAGGTCGTCGGCAAGCTCCAGGGCGAGGGCCTGTCGAAGTGCCTGACCGAGAAGGGTGCCAAGAACCCTGTCGTGTCGTACCTGAACGGCTCGCCCACCGACAACAACGCCACCCTGTTCAAGGCCGGCTACGACTCGGTGCTCAAGCCGAAGTTCGACTCCAAGGAATACACCAAGGGCCCGGACGACGCCGTGCCGGGCTGGGACGGCCCTACCGCCGCGACCATCTTCGAGCAGCAGCTCACCGCGACCAAGGGCAAGATCGACGGCGTGCTGGCCGCCAACGACACTCTCGGCAACGCCGCCATCTCGATCCTGAAGAAGAACAAGATCAACGGCAAGGTGCCGGTGACCGGGCAGGACGCCAGCGTGGAGGGCCTGCAGAACATCCTCGCCGGTGACCAGTGCATGACCGTCTACAAGGCAGTCCGGGAAGAGGCCAAGGCCGCCGCAGACCTGGCCATCGCGCTGGCCAAGGGCGAGAAGAAGGACACCGGCCAGTCGGTGAAGGACGGTGACCGCGACGTCCCCTCGGTGCTGCTCACCCCGAAGGCCATCTACAAGGACAACGTCAAGGACGTCATCGCCGACGGCTACGCGACCAAGGAGCAGGTCTGCACCGCGGCGTACGCCAAGTTCTGCGCCGAAGCCGGCATCAGCTGACCGACGCCGCAGTACCCGCCGGGACGACCATCGCCGCCCGGCACGGGAGCACCCTCCCGTGCCGGGCGGCGCCCGCCGGACGGGCCCCGACCCTCCCTTAAGAAGGAGACCCCGTGTCCGCGACTCCCCTGCTGGAACTCCGCGGGATCGACAAGAGCTTCGGTCCCGTCCAGGTGCTCCGCGACGTCGCCCTGAGCGTCCACCCGGGCGAAGTGACCGCACTTGTCGGCGACAACGGCGCCGGCAAGTCGACCCTGGTGAAGTGCATCAGCGGCATCTACCCCACCGACGCCGGTGAGGTCCTGTTCAACGGCGAACAGGTGCACATCGGCAGTCCCCGCGACGCCGCAACGCTCGGCATCGAGGTCGTCTACCAGGACCTCGCGCTCTGCGACAACCTGGACATCGTGCAGAACATGTTCCTCGGCCGGGAGAAGCACAGCGGCATCGTCCTGGACGAGCCGACCATGGAACAGCTCGCCGCCGAGACCCTGGCGGGGCTCTCCATCCGCACCGTCACCTCGCTTCGCCAGCACGTCTCCAGCCTCTCCGGCGGTCAGCGCCAGACCGTGGCCATCGCCAAGGCGGTGCTCTGGAACAGCAAGCTCGTCATCCTGGACGAGCCGACCGCAGCCCTGGGCGTGGCACAGACCGCCCAGGTCCTCGAACTCGTTCGCCGCCTCGCCGACAACGGCCTGGCCGTGGTGCTCATCTCGCACAACATGAACGACGTCTTCGCCGTCTCCGACCGGATCGCCGCGCTGTACCTCGGCCAGATGGTCGCCCAGGTGAAGACCACCGACATCACTCACGCCCAGGTGGTTGAGTTGATCACCGCCGGGCGCTCGGGCGGCCTCGGCCTCGCCACCGACCCGGGCGGCAACGGCGACGGCCCGCAGCCGGCCGACTCGATCTCAGGAGGCGTCCGATGACCACCACCGCCGTGCGCAAGGACGGCCCGGCGGCCGTCACACCGCCGCCGACCGTCGGGAGCCACGTCCGCAACTACGTGAGCCGGGTACGCGGTGGCGACGTCGGCGCGCTACCAGCCGTGCTCGGCCTGATCGTGCTCTGCACCGTCTTCGCGGTCATGCGGCCGTCGTCGTTCCTGTCGGCCGGCAACTTCGCCAACCTCTTCACCCAGGGCGCGGCGGTCACGCTGATCGCGATGGGCCTGGTCTTCGTGCTGCTGCTCGGCGAGATCGACCTCTCCGCCGGCTTCGCCAGCGGTGTCTGCGCGGCGGTACTGGCAAACGTGGTCACCGTGCTCGGCTACCCATGGTGGGTCGCCGTCCTCGCCGCGATCGCCACCGGTGTCATCATCGGCACCACGCTCGGCATGCTCGTCGCGAAGATCGGCATTCCGTCCTTCGTGGTCACTCTCGCCGGCTTCCTCGCCTTCCAGGGCGTCGTGTTGCTGCTCGTGCAGGAGGGCACCAACATCTCCGTCCGCGACGAGGTGCTGGTCGCCATCGCCAACCGCAACCTCGCCCCCGCGCTGGGCTGGGCGCTGACCGCCGTCGCCGTCGTCGGCTACGCGGCGGTGCAACTGCTACGCCACCGCAACCGGGCGGCCCGCGGCCTGATCACCGACCCGATCGCGGTGGTGGCGCTGCGGATCGGCGGGCTCGCCGTCATCCTCGGCACCGCCGTGTACGTGCTCAACCTGGAGCGCAGCCGCAACGTCCTCATCGTCTCGCTCAAGGGTGTGCCGATCGTGGTGCCGATCATCGCGGTGCTGCTGGTCATCTGGACCTTCGTGCTCCAACGCACCAGCTACGGCCGGCACATCTACGCCGTCGGCGGCAACCGGGAAGCGGCCCGCCGGGCCGGCATCGGAGTCGACCGGATCCGGATCTCCGTCTTCGTGATCTGCTCGTCCATGGCCGCCGTCGGTGGCATCGTGGCCGCCAGCCGGGCCAACTCGGTCGACCCGAACACGGGGGGCAGTAACGTACTGCTCTACGCGGTCGGCGCGGCGGTGATCGGCGGCACCAGCCTCTTCGGCGGCAAGGGCCGGGTATTCGATGCCGTGCTGGGAGGCGCGGTGGTCGCGGTCATCGAAAACGGAATGGGCCTGATGGGGTACAGCGCGGGAGTCAAGTACGTGGTGACCGGCGTCGTGCTGCTGCTCGCCGCCAGCGTCGACGCCCTCTCCCGCCGCCGCGCGGCAGCCACCGGCTCCCGCTGACCGCGCGGGAGGTAGCACCAGCATGCGCCCGGCACCTAGCCAGGAAGAGGTTCGCCGGCAGAACCTCGGGGCCCTGCTGCGGTACGTGCACGTCCACGGGCCGACCACCCGTGCCGAACTCACCACGGCACTGGGGTTGAACCGGAGCACCATCGGCGCGCTCACCGCCGACCTGGCCGGCGTCGGGCTGGTCAGTGAGGGAACGCCGAAGGAGACCGGCCGGGCCGGACGACCGTCCATTGTCGTCCGGCCCGAGTCGGCCCGGGTGTACGCGTACGCGTACTCCGTGGAGGTGGACCGGCTGCGGGCCGCGCGGGTCGGTCTGGGCGGCGCGGTGCTGGACCGCCGCGAGCTGGACCGCCCGCGTGGCCTGCTGGCCGCGGAGGCCGCGCCGATGCTGGCCGGCGCCGTCAAGGAGATGCAGCAGGCGGTCCCGGGCGGCGCGATCTGCGTCGGCACCGGCGTCGCGGTCTGCGGCATGGTCCGCCGGGAGGACGGCCTGGTGCGGCTCGGGCCCACCACCGGCTGGGTGGACGAGCCGATCGGCGCGGCGCTCGGGGCCGAGATGGGCCTGGACGTGCCGGTCACGGTCGGCAACGTGGCCGACGTGGCGGCGTTCGCCGAGCACACCAGGGGCGTCGCGGCCGGCTGCGACAACGTCATCTACCTGTACGGCGACGTCGGCGTCGGCGCCGGGATCATCGCCGGTGGGCGTCGGCTCACCGGACACGGCGGGTACGGCGGCGAGGTCGGCCACATGAAGGTGGTGCGCGACGGCAGGCCCTGCGAGTGCGGCGCCCGGGGTTGCTGGGAGACCGAGATCGGCGAGCACGGCCTGCTGCGCGCCGCCGGACGCTCCGATGCGCGGGGACGCGACGCCCTGCTGGCCGTCTTCGACGCCGCCGACCGGGGGGACGCCCGCGCCCAGACGGCGGTACGCCAGGCGGGTGACTGGCTCGGCTTCGGGGTCGCCAACCTGGTCAACGTCTTCAACCCCGAGATGGTCATCTTCGGCGGCACCATGCGCGACCTCTACCTCGCGGCGGCGGCCCAGATCCGCAGCCGGCTCAACTCGAACGCACTCGGCGCGTGCCTGGAGCACGTCCGGCTGCGTACGCCGACGCTGGGCGAGGACGCACCCCTGATCGGGGCCGCCGAGCTGGCCTTCGAACGACTGCTCGCCGACCCCCTCGACGTGGGCTGACCCGCGTACGCTGTCCGGCGTGGACGTCGAGTTGCGCGCCTCCGACGACGACCGTCACCGGGTGGTCGCCGAGCTGCACCGGCACACCACGGTGGGCCGACTCACCCTGGACGAGTTCTCCGAACGGGTCGGCGCGGTGTGGACCTCCCGCACCCTCGGCGACCTCGCCACGCTGACCCGGGACCTGCCCGCCCTGCCCGATCCCGCAGCCGCGGCGAAGGGCGACGACGGGATCGGGCACGGCCGCCGGGAGCTGCTGGTGCTCTTCGCCGTCGCCGCGCTCACCCTGCTGCTGCTCGGTGGCTTCCTGGCCGTCACCCGCTGATCCGTGTGGCACGCCCGACGGGCTCCGCATTTCCACGGCCCGAGCGGATGAACTGATCGGACGATCAGTCCGTACCAGTGGGCGGACGGGCGGCCGGCAGGGTGCGGCTGCCCGGTCCAGACGCGTTTCGGTCCGGACCGAGGAGGCACCGCAGACATGGCACCGCTCAGATTGGCCCGTCGCCGGCCGGGCAACCGGACGCACCGCGCGGCGATGTTGCTCATCGCGATCATCGCGGGGGTCGGTGTCCTGCCGGGCGTGGCCATCGCCGCCCCCGCGGGTGGGCAGCAGCTCAACGCCGCCGACATGACGCTGCTCAACGGGGTGCGCCTGGCCGGGCTGTGGGAGATGCCGGCCGGCCAGATGGCCGCCGAGAAGGGACAGTCGCCGAAGGTACGGGAGATCGGGGCCGGCATCGCCGGCGAGCACCAGAAGCTCGACCAGCTCGTCGTGGACGCCGCCAACAAGCTCGGCGCGTCCATCCCCACCGAGCCGACGGCCGAACAGAAGGGCTGGCTGGCCGAGATGCAGAACGCGTCCGGCGCTCGGTTCGACCAGATCTTCGTGACCCGGCTCCGGGTGGCCCACGGCAAGATCTTCCCGGTGATCGGCGCGGTACGGGCCAGCACCCGCGACGCCACCGTCCGCAAGCTCTGCGAGGACGCCAACGCCTTCGTACAGCACCACATGCAGATGCTGGAGTCCACCGGACTGGTCCGCTGGCCCGAACTGCCGCCGGCCGCGCTGCCCGCGCCCGGCAAGGACGGTCTGCTCGCCGCCGCCGGGGCGAACGCGGGGCCGCAGGTCGGGGTGAGCAGCACCGTCGTCTGGCTGGTCTTCCTCGCCGCGCTCGGTACCGGCGGGATCGCCACCTACCGGATGCTGCGCCGGAGCTGACCGACGATTGAGGTGGCCCGGAGTCAGCGGTCGACCTGGGTGAAGTCCCAGGAGTGCGGGGCGCGGGCCACCAGCAGGGCGGGCGGATCGGGCAGCGGACGCGGGTTGCTGCGCCACTTCGAGATGACCACGACGCGGTGGTCGGTGGACGAGAAGACCTCGCTCGACACGTGCAGCGGGTCGTGCTCCAGCTCGGGCAGGGCGGTGTCGCACACCCAGGTGATCAGGTCGGCGACGCCGTACGCCTCGGCGCGCGCCTCCCACATCCGCACGATCATCTCCGGCGTCCCCGTCACACGCTGACCGTGGTCAACGGCAGCGCCGAGTCGGCCGGCAGATCCAGCCGGCTCGGCGCGACCCCGGCGGCGACCAGGTGCGATCCGAGCGCGGCCACCATCGCCCCGTTGTCGGTGCACAGCTTCGGCCGCGGCACCCGGACCCGGATGCCGTACTTCTCGGCCCGCTCCTCGGCCAACGCCCGCAGCCGGGAGTTCGCGGCCACTCCCCCACCGATCACCAGGGTGTCGATGCCCTGCGCCCGGCAGGCGGCGATGGCCTTGTTGGTCAGCACGTCGCAGACCGCCTCCTGGAAGGACGCCGCCACGTCGGCGACCGGCACCGGCTCACCGGCGCGTTGCCGCGCCTCCACCCAGCGGGCCACGGCCGTCTTCAGACCGGAGAACGAGAAGTCGTACCGGTGGGCCGCCAGGTCCTTCGCGGCGGTCAGGCCACGCGGGAAGGCGATGGAGGCGGCGTCACCCGCCCGGGCCTCACGGTCGATGGGCGGACCGCCCGGGAACGGCAACCCGAGCAGCCGGGCCACCTTGTCGAACGCCTCACCGGCCGCGTCGTCGATGGTGGCGCCGAGCGGGGTGACACCCCGGGCCAGGTCGTCGACCAGCAACAGGGACGAGTGCCCGCCGGAGACCAGCAGGGCGATGGCCGGTTCGGGCAGTGGGCCGTGTTCCAGGGTGTCCACCGCCACGTGCGCGGCGAGGTGGTTGACGCCGTACACCGGCTTCTCGGCGGCGAGGGCGTACCCCTTGGCGGCGGCGACGCCGACGAGCAGCGCGCCGGCCAGACCCGGCCCGGAGGTGACCGCGATGGCGTCGATGTCGGCGAGGGTGACGCCAGCGTCGGTGAGCGCCCGCTGCATGGTCGGCACGATGGCTTCGAGGTGGGCCCGGCTGGCCACCTCCGGCACCACGCCCCCGAAACGGGCGTGCTCCTCGACGCTGGACGCGAGCGCGTCAGCCAGCAGGGTGTGCCCGCGTACGATGCCGACGCCGGTCTCGTCGCACGAGGTCTCGATGCCCAGGATCAGCGGTTCGTCAGCCATGGTCGTGTGGTCCGTCCCCGGTCGGCTCGGCGTCGCGCCGCATGACCAGCGCGTCGGTGTTGCTCGGTTGGTAGTAGCCGCGACGCACCCCGATCGGCTCGAACCCGTACGTCGCGTAGAGGCGCTGGGCGGGGGCGTTGTCCACGGCCACCTCCAGCAGGGTGCTGCGGGCGCCCCGACGGTTCGCCTCGGCGAGCAGTTCCTCCAACAGGACGCGGCCGACGCCACGTCGCTGGACGTCCCGCCGGACGGCGATGACCTGCACCCACACCTCGTCCGGTGGGGCGCCGGCGAGCCCGGCGTAGCCGAGCACCGCTCCGTCGCTGTCGGTCGCGACCCGGTAGTGGTGCCCGTTGGCCAGCTCGTTCCAGAACATGGAGGGCGACCACTGCCCGGCGCCGAACAGGTCCGCCTCGATCGGCATCGCCTCGTCGACGTGCCACCAGCGGAACCGTTCCAGCCGTACCGACGTCACGGGAGGACCGGTTTGCGGCCGGTGGCCGCCACGGCGTCGGGACGGCGCAGGTAGAGCGGGGTGAGTCGCTCGCCGGGCGCGCCGGCCCGGATCCGCTCGGCGGCGAGCAGCGCCAGCACGGTGGCCTCCGGGTAGCGCGGTTCGACCCGGACCGGCAGGTCCAGAGCCTCGGCGTACCGGTGTGCTCCGTCGCCGACCGCGACCGTAGCGCCCAGCTCACGGGCGCGGGCGGCGGCCACCGCCGGCGAGGACACCTCGGGCCCGACGACCCGCTGGCCGGCCCCGTCGTAGACAGCCCAGTACAGCTCCTTGCGGCGGGCGTCGCTGGCTGCCAGCACCGGCTCGCCGGCAGCCGCCGGGTGGCCGATGGCGTCCAGGGAACAGACGCCGTACGTCGGAACGCCGAGCACCTGCCCCATCGTGGCGGCGGTGACCAGGCCGACCCGCAGCCCGGTGAACGGCCCGGGGCCGAGCCCGGCGACTATCGCGCCCAGGTCACGCGGGCGAGCGCCGGCGTCGGCAAGGACCGCGTCCACCTGAGGCGCGAGCAGTTCACCGTGCGCGCGGGCATCGACCGTGCACCGGTGCGCCCGGGACGTGACGCCGTCCGCCGAGATCTCCACCAACGCTGCGGTCACCGCGGGGGTCGAGCTGTCCACCACGAGTACGAGCACGGTTAGCCAGCCTAGCGGCCCCGCCACCGCCCGCCCGTGACGCCCCGCCCCTCGGCCACCACCGGGCCTACCGGCGGACGAGCAGCGCCGCGACTCCACCCGTCGCCACGCCACCCCGCCGCCGTGCGCCTTCCCGACCCTCACCGACCCTCACGCCACGCCGTGCGCGTTCCCGACCGCCACGCCACGCCACGCGTCTTCCCGACCGCCACGCCACGCCACGCGCCTTCCCGACCACGGCGACGGCGACGGCGACGGCGACACCATCCTGATGAGCCTGATGCCTGTGAGTCATCTTGATGACTCACAGGCATCACTCTCATCAGCAATACCGCCGCCGCTCAGCGACGCGGCCCCGACCATGCTGATCCCGGCTTGCAAGACCGCGAGTCGTGAATCCGCCGCAGAGCTACCGCGAGCGTCTGATGCTGGGCCAGCATGCCGGGATGCCATCGACTCGCCTCGTCACCCTCCTCGGCGCCGTGCTGCGACAACAACGCCAGCGACGCGAGCTGAGCCAGCGCCAGCTCGCGGGACTCGCCGAGGTCAGCCAGGCGGCCGTGGCCCGGATCGAACGCGGCGAACGCGCGCCGAGCGTCCCGGTGCTGGAGCGGTTGTTCACCGCGATGGACGTGCAGCTGGTGGTCGGGGTCGAACCGCTGGACGCGCATCTCGACGCTCGCATCGACGAACTGGCCGCCCGCCCGGTCGGCGAACGCATCGACGAACTGGGCCTCAACGAGACGCTGGACCGACTGACCGACTTTCCGCAGGTGCTCACCGGTAGCACGGCGGCGCTGTTGCAGGGCGCGCCGGTGCCGGTGGACGCCGTCGAGATCGCCCTCCGCTGGCAGGACTCGAAACGGTTCACCGGCTGGCTGGAGGCAAACTACGGCCAGCGGTGGAACGCCCGGTGGGGCGAGTTCGGCGGGGTGTGGTTGGAGCCGGAAGAGCCGGGCGAACACCGTTGGTCGACCCGGTACGGCGAGATCAGGGCGACCATGTGCGACGAGTTGCCCGAGACGATCGAGGTACGCCACGGTGGCCGCGATTATCAGGTGGTGCCGCTGGTCGAGCTGGAGTTGACCGAGCCGCGGGCCGCCGACCTGCTGCGCCGCTACCGGGCCCGGCGCCGCGCCCCGGAAAGCTGACCGGACCCGGCCAGCCGGCGCCGAACCCGGAGCAGGCCAGCCGGCGCCGAACCCGGGCCAGGCCAGGCCAGGCCAGGCCAGGCTGAGGTCAGTCGGCGGTGCGCTCCCAGTCGATAGTGGGACGGCCGGCGTCGGCGAGGGCCTTGTTGGCCGCGCTGAACGGGCGGCTGCCCAGGAAGCCGCGCGGGTTCATCGGGCTCGGGTGGCCGGCCTCCAGCACGACGTGCCGAGAGTTGGTGACCAGGCCGGCCTTCTTGCGGGCGTAGCCGCCCCAGAGCAGGAAGACCACCCGGTCCGGCAGGGCGTCCAGCGCCCGGATGGTGGCGTCGGTGAACTCCTCCCAGCCGGCGTTCGCATGCGAGCCGGGGGTGGCCTGACGGACGGTCAGCACCGCGTTGAGCAGCAGCACGCCCTGCGCCGCCCAACCGTCGAGGTTGCCGCTGCGCGGCTTGGGCACCCCCACGTCCTCGCCCAGCTCCTTGAAGACGTTGCGCAGCGAGGGCGGCACCGACACGCCCTCGCGGACGCTGAAGCTCAGCCCGTGCGCCTGACCGGCCCGGTGGTAGGGGTCCTGCCCGAGGATCAGCACCCGGGTGGCCTCCGGCGGGCAGAGTCGGTACGCCGAGAAGAGGTCCTCCAGCGGCGGGAAGACGGTCTGCGTCGCGTACTCCCGGGCGACGAAATCCGCCAGCGCGGCCGTGCGGGCCGGGTCGAGGTGCGGGGTGAGCACGGCACGCCACTGCTCCGGCAGCAGCGCCAGCAGATCCAGGGCGGGGGCATCGTCGGGCATCAGAAACCTCTTCCAGCGCGGGTCGGTCCCCCGCACTCTAAGCATCACGTCCGACAGCGCCGCGCCCTAACCCAGCTCGGCCAACCGCCGAGCCCAGTCACCACCGACCGGATCCAGCTCGACGACTCGGGTGTCGTCGTCGCGGCGGTCGATACGGACCCGCAGGTGCGCGTCGACCAACTGCTCCACCAGGCCCTCGCCCCACTCCACGACGGTCACCGACGCGTCCACCGAGGCATCCAGGTCCAGGTCGTCGATCTCGGCGCGCGGGTCGCTGGCGGCGCCCAGCCGGTACGCGTCGGCGTGCACGAGGGCCACCCGGCCGCCCCGGGCCGGATCGGGCCGGTGCACCCGGGCGATCACGAACGTCGGCGAGGTCACGTCCCCGAGGACGTTGAGCCCGGCACCGATGCCCTGGGTGAGCGCGGTCTTGCCGGCGCCCAGCGGGCCGGTCAACAGCACCAGGTCACCGGCCCGCAGCAGCCCGGCCAACCGGCGGCCGAACTCCCGAGTGTCCTCGACGGTCGGCAGTTTGACGACGAAACTCACCGGTCCTCCATGCTCTCCAGTGATTCGAGGAACCGCTCCAGCGCGGCGTTGACCTCGTCGGCGTGCTCCAGCATCACCACGTGACCGCTGTCTTTGATCTTGATGAACTCGGCGTGCGGCAGCCGCCGGACGATCTCCTCGGAGTGGGTCACCGGCGTGATCATGTCCTTGTCGCCGACGACCACCAGCACCGGCGCGTTCGCCAACGCCGCCAGCGCCGGGAAGCGCGAGTGCGTGGCGAGGGTCCGCAGGTAGCGGGTCACCGTGTCGGCCGAGGTCCGGGAGTTCATGGTCTCCACGTAGGACACCAGCCGAGGGCTGGGCTTGCGGGTGCCGAAGCCGTACTTGCGGGTCAGCAACCAGGCCACGTTCGAGGTCGACTTGCGGGCCCGGTCGATCACCGGGCCGCCGTACCGCGTGGCGTTGCTGACCATGTAGAGCACCGGACCACCGACCCGGCCCAGCAGCGCCGGGGCGACCAACTTGGTCTCCGCGACGAGACCGCCCGACGTGGCCATCAGCACCGTGCCCACCACCCGGTCACCGAACAGCTCCGGGAACAGCTCGGCGAACGCCATGATGGTCATGCCGCCCATCGAGTGGCCGACCAGCACCAGTGGCCCCTCCGGGGCGACCCGGTCGATCACCCGGCGCAGTGTCCGGCCGAGCACGGCCAGGTCGTACTCGCCGGTCTCCAAGCGACCGGACTGGCCGTGACCGGGCTGGTCGTACGCCACGATCCGATAGTCGCCACGCGCGGCCAACATCTCGCGCTGGAAGTGGAAGGTGCCCATGTCCAGGCAGAACCCGTGCACCAGCACCACCGTCGGGTGCCCCGGCACCGGACGGGTCGGCTCGACCACCTCGACGTGGATGTCGGTGCCGTCCGGCAGCTCCAGCCGGAACGCCTCGTCGTACCTCTGTTCGCCGAACGTCTCCTGGGCGTAGCGGTCGGTCGGGTCGGTCTTCAGCCGGCGGACCAGGGTGCGTTCGGTCGCGACGCCGGCGGCCAGACCGGCCGCCGCCACCCCGACCGCGGCCCCGACCAGGCCGGCGACGCGGCCGGCCGCGGTCCGCGGGCGCGGGATGCGGTACGCCATCAGGGGCGCTCACCGTCGTAGACGCGCGGCACCCGGGTGCTGCCGAACCGGGTGACGATCTCGTAGTTGATCGTGCCGACCGCCTCGGCCCAGTCGTCGGCCGTCGGCTCGCCGTCGGCGCCGCTGCCGAAGAGGGTCGCCACGTCACCGTCGGCCACCGGGTCGTCGCCGCAGTCGAGCACGAACTGGTCCATGCAGACGCGTCCGGAGATCGTCCGCCGCGCGCCGGCGAGCTGTACGGGGCCGGTGTTGGAGGCGTGCCGGGGCACACCGTCGGCGTACCCGAGCGGCACCACGGCCAGGTTCGCGTCCGACTCGGTGGTGTAGGTGTGGCCGTAGGAGACGCCGGTCCCGGCGGGCACCCGCTTGGTGAGCATCACCCGGGCGCGAGCGGTCATCGCCGGACGCAGCCCGTACGTCTCGCCGGCCACCGGGGACAGGCCGTAGATAGCCAGCCCGGGACGGACCAGGTCGAAGTGCGTGTCGGGGCGGGTCAGGGTGGCCGCCGAGTTGGCCAGGTGCCGCCACCGGGGGCGCAGCCCGGCCCGCTCGACCATGGCCAGTCCCTCGTGGAAGACGGCGAGCTGCCGGTCGGTGGTCGGGTGGCCGGGCAGGTCGGCGTACACGAAGTGGCTCCACACACCGACCACCTCGACCAGGCCGTCGGCCTGGGCCTTCGCGGCGGCGTCGAGCAGGGCCGGCCAGTCGGCGACGGTGGCGCCGCCCCGCGACAACCCGGTGTCGATCTTCAGGTGCAGGCGGGCGGGGCGCTCGGCACGCCGGCTCGCCTCGATCATCTCGTCGAGCTGCGGCACGCTGGCGGCACCGAGATCGACCCCGGCGCTGACACCCTCGTGCAGCGGCAGCCCGGGCGCGAGCAGCCACGCCAGCACGGGCGCGGTGATCCCGTTCCGGCGCAGCGTGAGCGCCTCGTCGAGGGTGCAGACGCCGAGCCAGTCGGCCCCCGCGTCGAGCGCCGCGCGGGCGGCCGGGAGCATGCCGTGGCCGTACCCGTCGGCCTTCACCACCGCCATCAGCTCGGCGGTGGTGCCGGAGCGGAGCCGGCTCACGTTCTCGCGGATCGCGTCAAGATCGACACGTACCTCGGCCTGCCACATGCGCCCAGCCTACTTTCCAGCCTGATCACCGTGGGCGGCGACGCTCGGCCCGCCGCACCGGTCGGGTCGGTTCGGGACGATCAGCCCAGCCGGGCGACGACCGGGCGCAGCGCGGTCACCACGTCGGGCGCGGTCACCGGGCCGCCGCGGGCCGCCTCCCGACCGGCCAGCCCGTGCAGGTACGCGGCCCCGGCCGCCGCCCGATCCGCCGGCACCCCGGCCGCCAGCAGCGAGCCGAGCAGCCCGGCCAGCACGTCGCCGGTGCCGCCGGTGGCCAGCGCCGGGGTGCCGGTGGGGTTGACGTACGCCCGGCCGTCCGGCGTGCCGATCACCGTGCGGTCCCCCTTGAGCAGCACCACCGCGTTCATCCAGGCGGCCAGTCGCAGCGCGGACCCGACGCGGTCGGCGCCCGGCTCCTCCCCGCACAGCCGGGTGAACTCCCGGTCGTGCGGGGTGACGACGATCGGCGCGTCCCGGCCGCGCAGCCGGTCGGCGAGTGAACCGTCGACCAGCAGGGTCAACGCGTCCGCGTCGAGCACCACCGGCACCGGTGTCGCCAGGACGGCCCGCAGCTCGGCCGCCGCCTCGTCTCCGGTGCCCAACCCCGAGCCGCACACCCACGCCTGCACGCGGCCGGCATCGGCCACCCGGGGCGTGGCGATCACCGAGGGGTGCTGGCGCAGCACCTCGTCGCGGGCCCCACCGGCGTACCGGACCAGGCCGGTCGGCCCGGCGAGCGCACCGCCGACGGAGAGCACCGCCGCGCCCGGGTACGTCGCCGAGCCGGTCGCCACCCCCACCACACCCCGGGTGTACTTCTCCGACGCGGCGCCCAGCTCGGGCCACCACCGCTGAAGGTCGGACCAGTCGGTGACGTTCAGCGCGGGGGTGCCCCGCAGCCAGGGCTCCAACCCGATGTCGACCAGCTCGACCTGCCCCGCCAACGCGGCGGCCGGCCCGACCACCAGGGCGGGCTTGAGCGCGCCGAAGGCGACGGTCACGTCGGCGCGGACGGCGGTGGGCCGGCCGGACGCGGACAGCGGCACGTGCCCGGTGTCCACCGCGACCCCGCTCGGCACGTCCACGGCCAAAACGGTGGCCCGCTGGCCGTCGCGCCCGCGCAGCTCGCCCAGCCCCTGGACGACCTCGTCCGCGTTCGCCCGCAACCCACCCGTGCCGCCGATCCCGACGATGCCGTCGAGGACCAGGTCGACGGGGCCGGCGGGGCGGTCGACCAACCGGCCACCGGCGGCCCGCAGCGCGGCCAACCCGGCCACGTGCGCCCGGCCGGGGGTGAGCAGCAGGGCGAAGACCTCGACGCCCCGGCGGGCCAGCCGCTCTCCGGCGTAGAGCGCGTCACCGCCGTTGTCGCCCGAGCCCACGAGCAGCAGCACCCGGCCGCCGTACACGCCGCCGCGCTCGGCGAGCAGCAGGGCGGCCCGGCGGGCCAGCCCGGCGGCGGCGCGCTGCATCAGCGTCCCCTCCGGCAGCGTGCCCATCAGCCCCGCCTCGGCGGCCCGTACGTCGCCCACCCGCCACACCGGTCTCATGTCACCGTGTCCCATCCGTTCCGCGGGCTGGCCGGCACGGCCCACCCGGCCGACGTCACCGTTCCGCGACCACCATCGCCGAGGCGATGCCACCGTCGTGCGAGAGCGACAGGTGCCAGTGGTTGATACCACGCTCGGCGGCCACCGCCGCGACGGTTCCCGAGACGCTCAGCCACGGCCGGCCATCGGTGTCGGGCACGATCTCGCAGTCGTGCCACCGCAGGCCGGCGGGAGCGCCGAGGGCCTTGGCGACGGCCTCCTTCGCGGCGAAGCGGGCGGCCAACGACTCCGGCGAGCGGGGACCGCCGGAACGGGTGACCCGCTCCGGCCCGGTGAAGAGCCGGTCGGCGAGCAGCGGCGTCCGCGCCAGGGACCGGGTGAACCGGTCCACCAGGACGACGTCGAGGCCGACAGCGACGATCACCAGACCACCCTACCGGCGGCGGGGGCGGCAGATTAGCCGTCGGGCCCGCGGTGGGCAACGCCTGTGGACAGACCGGGGTACGACCGCAGTCCGCCGTCCACAGGGCACCTCGGCGCGGCCCGGCTCTGCCTAGCGTTCACCGCGTCGATGCCGATCCGACACGGGGGTGGGGTCATGACCGAGGAGCCGTTCACCGTCCGGCCGCAGGAGCTGCGCGCGGAGGCCGGCGCGCTCGACGACGAGGCGTACCGGTTGGCGTGGGGTCTGGCGCGGGTGCCGGGGCTGCTGGTGCCGGCCCCGGGTTGGCGGACGGCCACGGCGCTGGCGGGGCTGGAGGCGGCCGGACACGCCTGGTTCTGCCGGCTGGGCACAGCCGTGGCGGTGACCGCCGATGGCATCCGCGGGGCGGCCGAGGCGTACGAGACGGTGGACGACCGGGCCGCCGGCCGGTTCGTCACCGTGCCCCGGTGAGCGGGGTCGGCTACCGGCAGCTCTGGGCCGCCGATCCGGCCGGCTGGCGGGCGGCCGGATCGGCCTGGGCCGGGCTGACCGGCCCGGTCCACCGGCACGCCGACGAGCTGGCCGGGACGGCCGGGCGGCTGCGCGGTGACTGGTCCGGTGCGGCGGCCACGGCGGCCGACGCCCGGCTCGCCGGTCTTGCCGACGAGCTGACGTCGGTGACGCCGGCGCTGATCGAGGCCGACCAGACGCTGGCCGAGTTGGCCCGGCAGCTCGCCGTGGCGAGGGCCCAGCTCGCCGAGGCGGTCACCCGGGCCGAGGCGGCCGGCCTGACCGTGGACCGAGCCGGTGGTGTGCGGGCGGCTCCGGTGGACCCCGCGCATCCCGTCGGAGCCGGCACGGCGGCAGCCGGGCCACCGGCGGGTACGAGGGCCGGCACGGCGGCGGGGTCGGCAGCCGGCACGGCGGCGGGTTCGGCGGTCGGAGTCGCGGTGGCGGGAGTGGCGGCGGCCGTACGCGCGGCGGTCGAGCGGGCCGACGCGGCGGATCGGGCCGCCGCCGACCGGTTGGCGGAGCTGGCCCGTGCGGCCGGCACCGGCTGGGCGTCCCCGGCACCGCCCGGCCGGCCGGCCACCGGGGCGTCGCCGCCGGTCGTACGCGCCTGGTGGTCCGGGTTGACGCCGGCCCAGCGGCGCTGGCTGGTCGGGCACGAACCGGCGCTGGTCGGCGCCCTGGACGGGGTACCGGTGGCGGCCCGCGACCAGGCCAACCGCCTGCTGCTCGGCGCGCGGCGCGACGAGTTGCTGGCCGAGCGGCGGCGATTGTCGGTCCGGGTGCCGCCGGGACCGCTGGCGTCGGTGCGACTGCGCGCGCTGGCCGCACGGTTGGCCGGCCTGGACGCGCTCACCGAGCGGCTTGCCGGCGGGACGCCGCGGGCGTACCTGCTGGGGCTGGACCCGGCCGGTGAGGGGCGGGTGGTGGTGGCGCTCGACGACCCGGACCACGCCGATCGGGTGCTGACGTACGTGCCGGGGATGACCGCCGGGCTGGACGACGCCCCCGGCGAGCTGGGTCGGGCCGCCCGGGTGCTGGAGCGCTGCGCGACGCTCGCGCCGGGTCAGCGCAGCGCGGCCGTGCTGTGGCTGGACTACGACGCTCCGGACTTCCTGACCGAGGCGGCGTCCGCCGGCCAGGCCCGGGACGCCGGGCCGGCGCTGCACCGTTTCCAGGAGGGGCTGCGCGCCACCCACGAGGGTCCGCCGGCCCGGCAGACGGTGCTCGGGCACAGCTACGGGTCGCTGGTGGTGGGGGTGGCCGCCCGGGAGCACGGGCTGGCGGCCGACGCGCTGATGTTCGTCGGTTCGCCCGGGGTGGGCGTGGCGCACGCCGACGAACTGGGCGTCCCGGCCGGGCAGGTGTGGGCCAGCAGGGCACCCGACGACGTGATCCGCCTGGCCCGGCCGGTGGACGAGCTGGGTCGCCCGGCGCTGTTGGGCGCGGCTCCGCTCGCCGCGGTGCTGGGTTGGCCGGATCGCACCGGTCACGAGCTGTGGTTCGGTCACGACCCGGCCGATGCCGGGTTCGGCGGCCGGGTGTTCCGCAGCGGCCGGGGTGGGCACGCCGGCTACTGGGAGCCGGACAACCCGGCGTTGGACGGGATGGCCCGCGTCGTACTGGGCCGGTGACGGGACCGGGCCGCCGACGAGCCACCGGACGCGACGCCGACGACGGAGCCCCGGCCACCGCGGGTGCGGCGCGGCCGGGGCTCCGGGGCGTGGCTGGCGACTACTCGACGGTGACCGACTTGGCCAGGTTGCGGGGTTGGTCCACGTCGTGCCCCCGAGCCGCGGCGATCTCGGCGGCGAACACCTGGAGCGGCACGGTGGTGACGAGCGGGGCGAGCAGGGTGGGCGTACGCGGCACGTAGATCAGGTGGTCGGCGTACCGGACGACGGCCTCGTCGCCCTCCTCCGCGATCACGATGGTCCGCGCGCCACGCGCCCGGACCTCCTGGATGTTGGAGACGACCTTGTCGTGCAGCATCCCGCGCCCCACCGGGGAGGGCACCACGCAGATCACCGGGGTGCCCTTGTCGATCAGGGCGATGGGGCCGTGCTTCAGCTCGCCGGCAGCGAAGCCCTCGGCGTGCATGTACGCCAGCTCCTTGAGCTTGAGCGCGCCTTCGAGGGCCACCGGGTAGCCGACGTGCCGGCCGATGAACAGCACCGTCGGCTCGGACTTCAGCTCGCGGGCCAGCTCGCGGACCGGCTCGATGCGGTCCAGCAGCTCGCGCAGCTTGCCCGGCATCTCCTGTAGCTGGGCCACGACCGCGCCGACCTCGTCGGCGAACTTGATGCCGCGTACCTGGGCCAGGTGCAGGCCGATCAGGTAACAGGCGACGACCTGGGTGAGGAACGCCTTGGTGGAGGCGACGGCGATCTCCGGCCCACCGTGGGTGTAGAGCACGGCGTCGGACTCGCGGGGGATGGTGGAGCCGTTGGTGTTGCAGATGGCAAGCACCCGGGCCTTCTGCTCCTTGGCGTGCCGCAGGGCCATCAGGGTGTCCATCGTCTCGCCGGACTGCGAGATCACCACGATGAGCGTGGACCGGTCGAGCACCGGGTCGCGGTAGCGGAACTCGCTGGCCAGCTCCACCTCGCACGGGATCCGGGTCCAGTGCTCGATGGCGTACTTGGCGACCAGGCCGGCGTGGTACGCGGTGCCGCAGGCCACGATGAAGATCTTGTCGACGTCGCGCAGATCCTGGTCGCTGAGGCGGACCTCGTCCAGGGCGATCTCGCCGCTCTCGGTGAGTCGGCCGAGCAGGGTGTCGGCGATCGCCTGCGGCTGCTCCTCGATCTCCTTGAGCATGAACCAGTCGTAACCGCCCTTCTCGGCGGCGGACGAGTCCCAGTCGATGTGGAAGTCCTTGCCGCTGGCGGGCTGACCGTCGAAATCGGTGATCTCGATGCTGTCGCCGGTGATCAGGACGATCTGGTCCTGACCCAGCTCCACCGCCTCGCGGGTGTGCTCGATGAACGCGGCCACATCGCTGGCCAGGTAGTTCTCGCCGTCGCCGCGCCCGACGACCAGCGGCGAGTTGCGCCGGGCGCCGACGACGGCACCGGGCACCGAGGCGTCGACCGCGAGCAGGGTGAACGCGCCCTCCAGTCGCTGGCACACGACACGCATGCCGGCGGCGAGCAGCTGCGGGCCGTCCGGCTGGCCGGCGGCGCGCAGGTCGGCCAGGGCGGCGGAGAGCAGGTGCGCGGCGCACTCGGTGTCGGTGTCGCTGGTGAACTGGACGCCGTCGGCCTCCAACTCGGCGCGGAGCCGGGCGAAGTTCTCGATGATGCCGTTGTGGATCACCGCGACGCGGCCGTCGGGCGCGACGTGCGGGTGGGCGTTGCGGTCGGTCGGCCCGCCGTGGGTGGCCCACCGGGTGTGCCCGATGCCGGTGGTGCCGTCACCGATGCCGATCGGACTGGCCGCGCAGGAGGTCGGGTCGTCGGCGGCACGCTCGGAGAGCACCTTTTCGAGGTTGGCGAGCTTGCCGGCCTTCTTCTCGGTCAGGAGCTGGTCGTCGCAGACGATGGCGACGCCGGCCGAGTCGTAGCCCCGATATTCCAGCCGTCGCAGCCCGTCGAGCACGATGCTCAGCGCCGGGCGCGCGCCGGCGTATCCCACGATTCCACACATGGCCCGCAGCCTAACCCAGTTTCGCTCATCATGGGTGCTCGAAAGACGGCTAAACAAGCACCGAATTTGAGCGATCGGTCGTTGGTGGGCCGCAACGGGACGAGCGTCACGAGCCGGGCCGGCGTGCGCGGGACCGGACGGGGTTGCGGGACGACCGGCGCGTACGACAGTCTTCCGGCGGGTTCGGCGCACGCTCCGCTGACTCCTCGACCCCTTACCCACTCCCGCCCGGAGCAGCCATGTCCGACGCGCCGCCACCCGAGTCGTCCCCGACGCCACCTCCGGACCCCGCCCCGCCGCCGCCGGACCCGACGGCTGCGCCGCCGCCGACGAACCCGCCGTCCGGCTGGTCCGCGCCGGACGCCTTCCCGACGCCGGATCCGTTGACGCCGGGCCAGCCCTGGGCGCCCCCACCGGCCTGGACCCCGCCGCCCCCGTCCGCGCCGTGGACGCCCGATCCCACCAGCGTTCCGGGTACGCCCGACGCCGCCGGAACCGGCGCCTGGCCGCCGCCCCCGGAACAGCCGTCGGCCGGCTACCCGCCGGGTTACCCGGTACCCGGCTACCCACCGCCCGGCTATCCACCGCCCGGCTATCCACCGCCCGGCTATCCACCGCCGTACCTCTATCCCGGCTATCCGCCGCCCGCCCGGCCGGGCGGCGGGGCCGGCCGGGTCGTCGGGATCGTCGTCGCGGTCGTCGTGGCGCTCGCCCTCCTCGGGTGCGGATGCTTCTGCGTGTCCGGGTCACTGCTCAGCCGGCTTGTCCCGGACACGGTCGCCGAGGACCCGTACGACAGCGACCCCTTCGGCGACGACACCTGGCCGCCGAGCATCGCGCCCGAGCCGCCCACCGTGCCCGACACCCCCACGACGGGGCCCACCAAGAAGCCGATCACGCGCCCGACGTCGGGTCCGGCCCCCGTGACGGTGGTCTACGAGGTCACCGGAGTGGGCCGGGCGGACATCGCGTACTTCGACGCCGAGAGCGATCTCATCCACATCGACGGCGCGAAACTGCCCTGGCGCATGACCATCCGCACCAACGGCCAGAGTCGGGTCATGGTCGAGGCCAGGTGGTCCGATGACGGTGAGAGGCCGATCGGCTGCACCGTCACGGTCACCGGCGCCGGAAAGCCCGTGACGAACAAGACCCAGGGGACCTGGGCCACCAGTTGTGAGCCCGAGTGAGGCTGGAGTCGGGTCAGCGGGTGACCGTAGGCTGGCGCAGGTGACGACGAGCACCGATGTCGACCCGCTGGTGGCCCGGATGCGGCCGTTCGGTACGACGATCTTCGCCGAGATGTCCGCCCTCGCCGTCCGGACCGGGGCGGTCAACCTCGGCCAGGGCTTCCCGGACACGGACGGCCCGCCGGAGATGCTGGCCGCCGCCGTCGAGGCGCTGCGCGGCGGGCAGAACCAGTACCCGCCCGGTCCGGGGATCCCCGCCCTGCGCGCGGCCGTCGCGGCGCACCAGCGTCGGTTCTACGACCTGGCGTACGCCCCGGACGGCGAGATCGTGATCACGGCGGGCGCGACCGAGGCGGTGGCGGCCAGCATCCTCGCTCTCTGCGAACCGGGCGACGAGATGGTCTGCTTCGAGCCGTACTACGACTCGTACGCCGCTTCGATCGCGCTGGCCGGCGCGGTCCGGCGGCCGGTCACGCTGCGTCCCGGCGCGGACGGCCGGTACGCCTTCGATCCGGCGGCGCTGCGGGCGGCGTTCGGGCCGCGTACCCGGCTGGTGCTGCTGAACTCGCCGCACAACCCGACCGGCAAGGTGTTCACGCCGGCCGAGCTGGCGCTGGTGGCCGAGTTGTGCCAGGAGTTCGGCGCGTACGCGGTCACCGACGAGGTGTACGAGCACCTGGTGTTCACGGACGCGTCCAGCGCGCACGTGCCGCTGGCGTCGCTGCCCGGGATGCGGGAGCGGACGCTGCGCATCTCGTCGGCCGGCAAGACGTTCTCCTGCACGGGCTGGAAGATCGGCTGGGTGAGCGGCCCGGCGGCGCTGGTCTCGGCGGTGCTGCGGGTGAAGCAGTTCCTCACCTACGTCAACGCCGCGCCGCTGCAACCGGCGGTCGCCGTGGCGCTGGCCCTGACCGACGACTACTACACGGGCTTCCGCGACGGGCTCCAGCAGCGGCGCGACCAGCTCATCGGCGGCCTCACGGACGCCGGGTTCGACGTGCTGACGCCGGAGGGCACGTACTTCGTGACCGCCGACGTCACCGCGCTCGGCGGCACCGACGGGATGGAGTTCTGCCGGTCGCTGCCGGAGCGCTGCGGCGTCGTGGCGGTGCCCACCCAGGTCTTCTACGACGACGTTGAGGCCGGCCGGCGGCTGGTCCGGTTCGCGTTCTGCAAGCGCCCGGAGGTGCTGGCCGAGGCGGTCACCCGGCTGCGCGCGCTGACCCGCTGACCGGCCCGGAGCCGGTCGCGTCCGGATCGGTCGCCGACTGATCCGGGGTGGGCGACGTCAGTCGGGTGAGCAACTGGCCCTCATCGCCGAGCAGCGCCGCCTCGGCGTCGTCCACGAAGGACAGGTCGGCGGTCACGTGCCGGCTCGCCGCGGTGAGCAGCAACCCGACCACCGGATCGTCGGCGGTCCGCCGGAGGCCGTCCAGATTGCGCAACTCGCGCAGCAGGTGCCCGCGCTGGTTGCTCAGCACGGCACGAACGGTGACCGCGGACCCGGACCGGGCGGCGGCGGTGACCTTGAGGAAGAAGTCGTCCCGGAATCCGCCGCTGCGCGGGCTCGGCTCACCCAGCCACCGCGCCAGCTCCGCGCGCCCGGCCGGGGTGATCTCGTAGACGACCCGGTCCGGCTTGATCGGCTGGGGCTGCCGTTCGGCGACGACCAGTTCGTCCCGGGAGAGCCGGTCGAGGATCTGGTAGAGGTGGCCGATGTTCAGCGGCCCCCACTGCGGGCCGACGGCGGCCTCGAACGCTCCCTTGAGCTGGTAGCCGTGGCTGGGGCCACCAGCGAGCAGGGCGAGGACGGCGTGCTGGATCGCCATGTCACCTCCGGTACCGGTCTTGCATTGTCACAATGTATCGCGCAGAGTGGGAGACGGCACACGGGGAGGCGCGATGCTCGGCTTCATCTGGCGACAGCTACGCGGCCGTGCGGGGCGGTCGGTGGCACTGCTGGTCGGAGTGCTGGTGGCCACCACCGGTTTTGTGGTCCTGACCGGTGCCACCACCACCTCCCGCCTGGATGTCAACGGCACGGTCGAGCGCAACACCCAGGTCGCCTACGAGATCCTGGTGCGCCCGAAGGGCACCCGCACCCCGCTGGAAGCCGAGCGCGGGCTGGTCCGCCCCAACTATCTCTCCGGGCTCTTCGGCGGCATCACCACCCAGCAGTACGAGCAGGTGGCGGCCGTCCCCGGCATCGAGGTGGCGGCCCCGATCGCGATGCTGGGCTATTCCACCACGCTGCTGCCGACGCCGATCGACCTCACCGGGGCCGTCGACCGCTCACTCGATCATCAGGTCATCCGGGTCGCCCCCACCTTCCACGCCGAACGCGGTCTCTCCAGCGCGCGGGGCAAGCCCCGGTACGTCTACGTGACCAAGAAACCGTTGATCTTCCCCCGGCTCGACGGGAGACTCGGCAGCGAATCGGTCCCCTACTCCGACGGGAACTCCTACCCCTGGCCGGAGGCCTGCGGACCGGCCCCCCGGGAGGTGCAGCCGGACGGCCGCAGCCTGCCCATCTGCGATCCCCAGTACGCCCTGCTCGGCAACCCCGGCACCTACTCCGAGCGGGAGGCGTGGTCGCTGCACGCCGTGCAACTGTTGCCCGACGGCCGGTTCCGGGGCCAGCCCTACGCGTTGGCGAGCGATCGGGACGGCACCTCGGCGCCCGCCGACCGGCTGGTGATGGCGTACGACCTGACCGTGCCGTTCCTCCTGGCCGCTGTCGACCCGGTCGCCGAGGAACGTCTGGTCGGCCTCGACGACGCCGTGGTCACCGGCCGGGCCGTCCGCCCGGACGACACCGTCGCCGTCGAACGGGCCGGCAGCACGGAGAACCTGCAGGTGCCGGTCCTCGTCACCAATCGGCCCTTCATCGACGAGGCACTGTCGGCCACCTTCACCCGGCTCTCGGCCAGTCCGGTGGGCGTGCCGGCGATCGACCTGGAGAAGACCCTGAGCCGCCCGGTCGGGGCGCCAGCTGGGTCTGCCCGAACCGACCTCACCGCCGGCCACCAGACGATGCTCACCGAGGAGCTGTCCCCGACCGGGTGTTGCGTGGGCCAGTTGCAGGCCATCGTGCAGTCGGCCGACGTGCAGTACGACCGTCTTGCCGACGGCAGCCTGCGGGCCCGTCCGCAGCCACCCGGCGCACCCACCGCGTACGGCCGGGAGACGGCGTACAACCCGATGCCCCGCCCCTGGCTCGCCGACGACAGCGGTTCGCGGTCGGTACGGCCGCTGCTGCTGGCCGCCGCCGGGAACACCACCTTCCGGTACTGGCGGGCCACGGGTGTCTTCGACCCGAGTCGGCTGACCGGCTTCGCCGACCTCGGCCACCTGCCGCTGCAGACCTATCAGGCGCCCGTCGCGCAGGGCGCCGACGAGCGTAGCCGTGCGGCGCTGGGCGGTCAGCCACTCGCGCCCAGCGGCAACCCGGCCGGATACCTCTCCGCCCCACCGCTGCTGATCACCAACCTCGGCAGCCTGCCGACCCTCCTCGCGGGTACCGGCAGCCCACAGGCCAAGGCCCCGATCAGCGCGATCCGGGTACGGGTGGCCGACGTGGGCGGGTACACCGAACGTTCGGCCGAGCGGGTCCGGTTGGTCGCCGAGCAGATCGCGGCGCGCACCGGACTGGACGTCGACATCACCCTCGGCTCGTCGGCCGCGCCGCAGACCGTGGAGCTGCCCGCCGGCACGTTCGGTCGGCCGACGCTACGGCTGACCGAGAACTGGTCGGCGCTCGGCGTCGCCTCGATCATCACCCAGGCGGTGGACCGCAAGAGCCTGGTGCTTTTCCTCCTGGTGCTGGTGGTCTGCGTCCTGTTCCTCGGCAACGCGGTCAGCGCCGCAGTCCGGGACCGACGCTCCGAACTGGCGGTGCTCTCCTGCCTCGGCTGGCCGGTCCGCCGCATCGCGGCGCTGATCCTGGGCGAGGTGGCCCTCCTCGGGCTCATCGCCGGCCTGCTGTCGCTGACCCTCGCGGTGCCGCTCGGAACAACCCTCGGCATCGATGTCGACTGGCGGCGGTCGGCTCTGGCCGTACCCATCGCCCTGCTGCTCGCGCTGGCCGCGGGCCTGGTGCCGGCGCTGCGGGCCGCGCGCGCCCACCCCGCCGCCGCCCTGCGCCCGATGGTCGCTCCCGCCGGTTGGGTACGCCGGCCCCGCACCCTGCTCGGGATGGCGCTGGCGAACCTGGCCCGTACCCCCGGACGCACCTTCCTCGGCGCCGGCGCGCTGGCCATCGGGGTGGCCGCGCTGACGTTGGTCACCGCCGCTGCCTGGGCGTTCCGGGGCGCGATCGTCGGCAGTCTGCTCGGCGACGTGGTCTCACTGAGCGTGCGCGGCGCGGACACCGTGGCCGCGGTGGCCACCGTGCTGCTCGGCGCGGCGGCGGTCGCGGACGTGCTCTACCTGAACATCCGCGACCGGGCGGCCGAGCTGGCCACCCTGCGGGCAATCGGCTGGACCGACGCCGAACTGGGCCGGCTGGTCGGTTACGAGGGGCTGACGCTGGGGCTCGTCGGGTCGACGACCGGCGCGGCGGTCGGCCTGGCCAGCGCGGCGTGGCTGATCGGCGCCCTGCCCGGCGCGCTGATCCTGGTGGCCGCGCTGGTCGCGCTGGCGGGCGCGCTGGTGAGCGCTCTCGCCGCGCTGGTGCCCGCCGCTCTGTTGCCGCGCCTACGGCCCGCCCGACTTCTGGCAGAGGAGTAGCTAATGAGCGAGCAGAGCGGCAGCGTGATCTCGGTCGACCACCTGGTCCGACGGTTCGGCGTCGGCGCGGACCGACTCACGGCGGTCGACGACGTGTCGCTGAGCATCGCGGCGGGCTCGGTGGTGGCGCTGACCGGGCCGAGCGGGTCGGGGAAGTCGACGCTGCTGCACCTCATCGGCGCGATCGAGCAGCCAGACGAGGGCACCATCACCACCGACGGTGTGGTGGTGAGCGAGCTGCGGCGTGCCGCGCTGGCCCGCTACCGGCAGCGGGTCGGGTTCGTCTTTCAGCGCTACCACCTGCTGCCCGCGCTCACCGTGCTGGACAACGTGATCGCGCCGGTCCTGCCCCGCCGTGGTCGGACCGATCACGCGGCACGTGCCCGGGAACTGCTCGACGCGGTCGGCCTGGCCGGGCGGGAACGCGCCCTGCCCGCCCAGCTCTCCGGCGGACAGCAGCAACGGGTCGCCATCGCTCGGGCGCTCATGGGCGCACCGGGCCTGCTGCTGGCGGACGAGCCCACCGGCAACCTCGACTCCACCACCGGCGGCCAGATCCTCGACCTACTGCTCGACCTCCGTGACCGGCACGGCATGACCATCCTGCTGGCGACCCATGATCAGGCCATCGCCGCGCGCTGTGACCGACTGGTCCGACTGACCGACGGCCGTGTCACCGAGGATCTCGATCTCACCGACGGCGAGGACCCCGCCGACACCTACGGGCGGGCGAGCCAACTGCGGTTGTGAGATCGCCCCGGGATGGTCTCAGGCGGCCGGGCTGGCCGTACGCACCAGGGCGGCGATCCGCTCGGCGACGTCGCGGGCGATCGCCTCGGTGGCGGCCTCGACCATCACCCGGACCAGGGGCTCGGTGCCCGACGGGCGCAGCAGCACCCGACCGGTCTCCCCCAGTTCCGCCTCGGCCCGCTCGACCTCGGCGCGGACGGCCGGTGCGTTGGCCCCGACGGTCCGGTCGCCGACCGGCACGTTGATCAGCACCTGCGGCAGCTTGGTGACCACCGAGGCCAGCTCGGCGAGCGACCGGCCGGTGGCGGCCATCCGGGCCATCAGGTGCAGACCGGTGAGGACCCCGTCGCCGGTTGTGGCGTGGGCCGGCATGACGATGTGACCGCTCTGCTCGCCGCCGAGCGCGAGGCCGGACGCGCGCAGCTCCTCCAGGACGTACCGGTCGCCGACCTTGGTTTCGATCAGCCGGATGCCCTGCGCGGACATCGCCAGCCGCAGACCGAGGTTGCTCATCACGGTCGCCACCAGGGTGTCCTGGGTGAGGGTCCCGGCCTCCCGCATGGCCAGCGCCAGGATCGCCATGACCTGGTCGCCGTCGACCTCGTCGCCGTCGGCGCTGACCGCCACGATCCGGTCGGCGTCGCCGTCGTGGGCGATGCCCAGGTGGGCGCCGTGCTGCACCACGGCCTCACGCAGGGCCTCGATGTGGTTGGAGCCGCAGTCGTCGTTGATGTTCAGGCCGTCGGGCTCGGCGTGGATCGCGACGACCTCGGCGCCGGCCTCCCGGTAGGCGACCGGAGCCACCTCACTCGCCGCGCCGTTGGCGCAGTCGACGACGACCTTGATCCCGTCCAGCCGGTGCGGCAGTGCGCCGACCAGGTGCTGCACGTAGTGGTCCGCGCCGTCGAGCAGGTCGTGCACCCGGCCGACGCCGGCACCGATCGGGCGGTCCCAGGCGGTGGTGGCGTTCGCCTCCACCGCGGCCTCGATCTTCATCTCGATCTCGTCGGGCAGCTTGTGACCACCGGCGGCGAAGAGCTTGATGCCGTTGTCCGGCATGGGGTTGTGTGACGCGGAGAGCACCACGCCGAGGTCGGCCTTGGCTTCGGCGGTGAGGAAGGCCACGGCCGGGGTGGGCAGCACACCGACGCGTACGACGTTCGCGCCGGCGCTGGTCAGCCCGGCCACGACGGCGGCCTCCAGCATCTCGCCGCTGGCCCGGGTGTCCCGGCCGACAACGGCGAGCGGCGGGTGACTGCGGTCCGTCTCGGCGAGTGTGTGCGCGGCGGCCACGGCCAGCGCCAGCGCCAACTCGGGCGTGAGATCCGCGTTCGCGCGCCCGCGTACGCCGTCCGTGCCGAACAACCGACCCATACCCGCCAACCTCCGATGAGCAACTGCCGATGAGGAGAAAGCGGAACGGCCGGTCCACCTCCCCGGTCGGGGGAGGCGGACCGGCCGTCCGTCAGAAGTACAACGCGCTGGAGAAGATCAGCGCTTCGAGTACTGGGGAGCCTTACGGGCCTTCTTGAGGCCGTACTTCTTGCTCTCCTTGACCCGGGCGTCCCGGGTGAGGAAGCCGGCCTTCTTGAGGGCCGGGCGGTCGTCCGGCTCGTTGACGATCAGCGCGCGGGCGATGGCCAGCCGCAGCGCACCGGCCTGGCCGGTGGTGCCGCCGCCACGCAGGTTGGCGATGACGTCGAACGCCTCGGGCTTCTCGGCGGTGACCAGCGGGTCCTTGATGAGCTGCTGGTGCACCTTGCTCGGGAAGTAGGCCTCAAGGTCGCGGCCGTTGCAGGTGATCTTGCCGGTGCCCGGAACGATACGGACCCGGACGATGGCCTCCTTGCGCCGACCCACGGTCTGGATCGGGCGGTCACCACGCGGCGCGCGGGCGACGGGCGCCGGCGCCTCGGTGGCCTCGGGGGCAACCTCGGTCTCGGTGATGTCGGTCATGCTGCTTCCTTCGCCCGCGCTCACTGCGCGATCTGCTTGATCTCGAACGGCACCGGCTGCTGCGCGAGGTGCGGGTGCTCGGCACCGGCGTAGACCTTCAGCTTCTTGATCAGCTGACGGCCGAGCTTGTTGTGCGGGAGCATCCCCTTCACAGCCAGCTCGATGGCCCGCTCGGGGCGCTTGGTCAGCAGCTCGTCGTAGCCAACCTGCTTCAGACCACCCGGGTATCCCGAGTGGCGGTAAGCGACCTTGGTCTGGCGCTTGTTGCCGGTCAGCGCGACCTTGCCCGCGTTCACGATGACGACGAAGTCGCCCGTGTCGACGTGCGGCGCGAAAGTCGGCTTGTGCTTACCACGCAGCAACGTGGCGGCGTGGGTGGCCAGGCGGCCCAGCACGACATCAGAGGCGTCGATGACGTGCCACTGACGCTCGATCTCACCCGGCTTCGGGCTGTACGTACGCACAGGTCTACCTTGTCTCGTCGTCGGTCTGGGGTCGCGCGCCGAGGTGACCAGAGCTAGCAGGCCGGACCAGCGCGCACGAACGACCAAGCGTACCTGATAGGGCACGCCTCTGGATGTCGTACAACAGCAGGCAACGATACCCGGCGCCCCATCGGCAGGTCAAAACGGGGGTGGGCCGCCGCGCTCGGGCGCGGCGGCCGTGACCCGGTTCACACGCCGGCGAGCCGCTGGGGCGACCCCGGACGACGGTAGGCGACCCAGGTGACCGCGAAGCACAGCGCGTACCAGCCGATGAACGCCAGGTAGGCGGCGTCCGCGTTGCCGGAGCTGAGGAACGACTGGCGGAAGGCGATGTTGACCAGCACCCCGCCGGAGGCCCCGATCGCGCCGGCGATCCCGATCAACGCGCCGGTCATCCGTCGCGCCCACCGGGCGGCGGCCTCCGGGTCGCGCGTGCCGTCGGCCACCGCGTCCGCCGCTCGGGCCCGGAAGATCGCCGGGATCATCTTGTACGTGGAGCCGTTACCGATCCCGGAGAAGACGAAGAGGGCCAGGAATCCGGCCAGGTAGAGCCCGAACGAGCGCTCGCGGGCCGCGTACAGGACCATGCCGGCGCCGAGCGCCATCGCCACGAAGTTCCAGAAGGTCACCCGTGCCCCGCCGAGCCGGTCGGCGAAGTGCCCGCCCAGCGGCCGGACCAGCGAACCGATCAGCGGCCCGAGGAAGGTCAGCCAGGCGGCGTCGACGGGGGTGGGGAACCGGTCGGCGAACTGGAGCTGGAGCACCTGGCCGAAGGCGAAACCGAACCCGATGAACGACCCGAAGGTGCCGATGTAGAGCAACGACATCACCCAGGTGTGCGGGTCCCGGGCCGCCTCGCGCAGCGCTCCCGGCTCGTTGCGCGCCCCGGGCACGGTGTCCAGCCAGCGGGCCGCCGCCAGCGCGGCCAGCACGATCAGCGGCAGATACACCGCAGGCACCAACCGGGGGTACGCGGCGCCGGCGGTGGCCAGCACCGCCAGCCCGACGAGCTGCACGGCCGGTACGCCCAGGTTGCCGCCACCGGCGTTGAGCCCGAGGGCGCGTCCCTTGAGGTGCTGCGGGTAGAACAGGTTGATGTTCGCCATCGAGGAGGCGAAGTTGCCGCCGCCGACGCCGGTGAGGCAGGCGAGCACCATGAGGGTGGAGTAGGACACCCCCGGCTCCAGCAGGATCGTCATCGGCACCGTCGGGAGCAGCAGCAGAAGCGCGCTGATCATCGTCCAGCGCCGCCCGCCGAAGCGGGCCACCGCCAGGGTGTACGGCAGCCGCAGCACCGCGCCCAGCGCGGCCGGCACGGCGGTGAGCAGGAACTTTCCGGCCGGGTCGATGCCGTACGCGGGGCCGAGGAAGAGCACGGTCACCGACCAGAGACTCCACACGGAGAAGCCGACGTG
The DNA here is from genome assembly GCF_044466585.1 of Micromonospora sp. NPDC049359. Taxonomy (NCBI): domain Bacteria; kingdom Bacillati; phylum Actinomycetota; class Actinomycetes; order Micromonosporales; family Micromonosporaceae; genus Micromonospora; species Micromonospora sp. NPDC049359. The sequence goes on from NZ_JBITMW010000008.1 coordinate 282,103, forward strand.
CTCGGCGAAGATCGACACCCAGAGGTTGCGGCGGGCGATCGGCGCGCCCGTCGTACGCCAGAAGTCCGGGTCCTCGGGCCGCCAGTCGTCCAGCGGGCGTCGACGCCCGGTGACGGCAGGTGGGTCGGCGGTGACTGCGGTGCTGGTGAGCGTGCTCACGGCGGCTCCTCCTCGTCGATCTGACGAGGAAAAACGCTAGGAAGGTGGAGTTACCTGGCAGTGCCTGTCGTGGGTCGGCCCGGAAACGCCTGCCGCACCACGGGCCGGGGGCGTTGGTGAGGTCCGTCGATTCAGAGCTGTTGGAGGATGCGCAGCGCGCGGCCGACCCGGAGCATCGTGTCGGTGTCGGCGACGTCCACGCACTCGGTGAACCACTTCTTCATGGGCGAGGAGATCCGGTCGGGCATCACCACGTACGCGCCCATCGGCACGGCCAGGGGCGAGTCGCGCAGCAGCGACTCCTCGACCACCTCGACGACGATCACGATGGGCACGTCGGTGGAGTTGTAGACATCCGAGCTGATCACCAGACCGAGGCGTTCCCGGGCGCCCTCGATGCGCCAGACCTCACCCCTGCGCAGCACGCGGCGGTTCACCGGAGAAGAGGTCGTTGACCATGCCCACCTCGCGGGCGTCGGCGAGGGCGGCGGACTCCAGGTCGAGGCCGGCGCGTCCCACGGCGGCGGCGTGCGCGGTGAAGACCTCGCGCAGCGCCTTCTCCCGGGCGGCCTGGTCCATCCACGCCGAGAGGGACAGCCCTTCGCGCTTGGCGAAGCGTCGGGCCTCCTCGATCGTCTCGTCCGTGAACGACAGCGTCACCTTGGCAGTCATGCCGGTGAGACTACCCATCGGTATGACTGTCAGTCATCCACGCGGTGGCCGGCTCGCTCCCGGGTGTCGAAACGTGCATATCGTCAGCGGGCACGTCCGCCGAACACCGCGAAACGCCACTCCTTGAAGTAGCAGTCGACGTCGACCAGGCCGGCCTCGTCGAGCCATCGGCACTGGTCGGCGACGGTCGCCGGAAGGTCGTAGCGCATGCGGCCCCGAGAGGCGGCGATCTCCTCCGGCGACGACCCCAACTCGGCGATCCGCGCCATCCACACCTCGTCGTAGCGCTGGTCGAGCGCGGGAGTCGGCCCCGCGACCTGCTCGGCGTTGACGAACACCCCACCGGGCGTCAGGGCGGCGGCGGCCCGCCGGTAGAGCGCCCGCTTGCCGTCGTCGTCCAGGTGGTGGATCGCGAGCGCGCTGACCACCGCGTCGTAGCGGCCGGGGGGCAGCTCGTCGGACAGGTCCGCCTGGACGGTCCGGTGCGGCACCGAACGCGCCGACAGCTCGTCGGTGGCGCGGGCCAGCATCGCCGGCGCGGCGTCCACAAGGGTCAGCCGGACCCCGGGCACCGCCGCGGCCAGCAGGAGCGAGAGCAGCCCGGTGCCCGCGCCCAGGTCCAGCACCTCGGGGGTACGCCCCGCCGCCAGCGCGGCACGCAGCGGTGGCGTGGCCACCTCGACGGCCGTGCCGTAGAAGGCGTCGAAGCAGGGCACCAGCCGCCGCCGCGCCTCGTCGTAGGTGCCGGCCACCGCGTCGAAAACGTCCACCACACTCATCGCGCGCACTCCCATTTAGTGAGACAGATTTCCCACATTATAAGCGCCGATGGGCCAACGCCGCCGACCCCGGACACGCGAAAGCCCCCGGCACCCTTCGTGGGTTTCAGGAGCCGGGGGCCGCTACGTCTAGCTGTTCAGGCCGGGTCGTGTGCCTTCGCCATACCGACGAACGCCTGCCAAGCCGCTGACCCGAAGGCCAACACCGGCCCTGCCGGGTCCTTCGAATCCCGCACACCGACGATGCCAGGAAGGTTGTCTGCAACCTCGACGCAGTCGCCGCCATTGCCGCTGCTGCGGGTGCTCTTACGCCACTGCGCGCCGGTCAGTTCCATGTCTTCGCCATCTCCGTAAGTAGCTCGACGGATTGCCAGTGGGACAACGCCTCACCGCGCACGTTCTCCCACGCGGCCAGCATCGCCGCTATGTCCTCAGCACCGGTGACGACCTGCCCCTGAAGCTGATTGTCGAGGTAACCGGCAATCCGATGCTCAGGCCCCACGGCGATCACGAAGGGTCCATTCAGGCCAGCGTACGCGCCGACGGTGGAGGGGACGATGTGCACGCGGACGTGCGGGGCCCCGCACGCGGCGACGAGGGCCCGTACCTGCTCACGCATGACGGCGCGTCCACCGACCGGCCGCCGCAACACGGCTTCGTCGACAACGGCGGTGAAGTGTGGCGGGTCTTCACGGGTCAGGATGCTTTGCCGGGCGAGCCGTGAGGCCAGGTGTCGCTCGACGTCGCTGCGGGCGATGACGTCGGCTCCGGCGAGCACGGCGCGGGCATATGCCTCGGTCTGGAGGAGGCCGGGGAGGACGGTCGACTGAAACGACCGCAGCGAGATCGCCTCGCGCTCAATCTCCTGCCATGGTCGGAACCAAATTGGCTCGCGGCGTCTTGAAGTGTCCGGCCAGATGTCCCCTATGGGCCGTCGGAGCGCACTCGCCGCCGCCTCCCGGTGTCGGGGGTGGGGAATGTGGTCGTGGTTCAGCCAGCGCGCGACCGTCTTCCGATCGACCCCGACCAGCCCTGCCAGGGACTCAATCGAATGACCCGTCTCTGCTAGCGCGGCGCGTAGCGCATCGTTCACGACTTCCCCCCTCGGATGCGCGGAATGTCTCGCGACCATATCGCTACGGGCTGTTTTTGTCCTGTTACTGCCCGCAAGGTGAGATCAGGCGGCGCGGCCGGTAGGGAGCAGAACCCGGCGGACGCGTTCGTATCGGGGCCGCCCCTGGCCCGTGGGCATCGCGGGGCGGCCCCTTCCTACAGTGACGACCAGGGGGAGAGAGCACCGTGCCGGACAAGCCGCCGGATCGGAGACCCACACCGAAGCCCACACCTCGGAAGCCACACACGGGTGACGTGCTGCACCTGACGCGTGCCGCGAGTGTGCAGTTCCTGCACCCGATCTTCGTCCGCGTGATTCGCGTGCTCGACTGGCCGACGTACGACGGGTGGCTGTGGATTGACGCTTACGAGCTGGCCCCGAATGGCGACGCGGTCGCGCGCCGATCCCTGTTCGTGATGCCCGTGGGCCTGATCTGGGCGGGCACGTCCGCCCCGGCGGCCCGTCGCTCGACCACCCGCACTCCCGTCAGGCGCGGTCCGGCGCGTGTTCGATGACCCGTCGTCCTCGCCCGCACCATCCGATGCGCCCGGCGTGGCTCTGCGGCAACTGTGCCGCTCCCTGGCCGTGCCCGCCGGCACAGCTTCACCTCGCGACCGAGTTCCACGGCCATTCGATCGCCCTGGCGTTCTACCTGGCAGCGAACATGCAGGACGCGGTTGCCGACCGGTACGCCCTGGGTCTTGATCCTGACCTGCGGGCACTTCACGCCCGGTTTCTGGGCTGGCTGTCGCTGTCCCGCCGACCGAACCGCGCCGACCTGGAGGGGTGACTGTCGGTCCGCCGCCACCTACCCGTCACGCCCGTTGCTCCCGTGCGGTGTGAGGCCCACTTGACAGGACCGAAACAGAAGGGACCCGGACTGGAAACTGCCCGGCGGCACGCTTTGCCGACATGACAGACGGTGCACGGCCGGCAACTCGATCGGGGCGTACGCCCCGGGAGGTGGCGACGCACTGCCCGTACTGCGCTCTCCAGTGCGGCATGACCCTGCGCGAGGACGAGGCAGGGGTGAGCGTGCTCCCCCGCCAGTTCCCGACCAACCGGGGTGGGCTGTGCCAGAAGGGCTGGACCTCGGCGGAGCTACTCGACCACCCGGACCGGCTGACCAGCCCGCTGGTGCGTGACACCGTCAGCGGCGAGCTGCGCCCGACGACCTGGGACGCCGCGCTGGACCGGGTCGCCACCGGCGTACGCGCCATCCAGGACAGCTCCGGGCGGGACGCGGTCGCCGTCTTCGGCGGCGGCGGGCTGACCAACGAGAAGGCGTACGCGCTGGGGAAGTTCGCCCGGGTCGCACTGCGTACCCGCAACATCGACTACAACGGGCGGTTCTGCATGTCCTCGGCGGCCGCCGCCGGGATGCGCGCCTTCGGCATCGACCGAGGGTTGCCGTTCCCCCTGTCCGACCTGGGTCAGGCCGACACGCTGCTGCTGGTCGGCGCCAACCCGGCGGAGACCATGCCGCCGCTGGTGCGCTGGCTCACCGAGCAGCGCCAACGCGGCGGGAAGCTCATCGTCGTCGACCCCCGCGTCACCGCCACCGCCCGCCAGGCCGACCTGCACCTGCAACCGCTGCCCGGCACCGACCTCGCCGTGGCCAACGCGCTGCTGCACATCGCGCTCACCGAGGGCTGGGTCGACCAGGCGTACGTGGCCGAGCGCACCACCGGCTTCGACGCGGTCCGCCGCAGCGTTGCCGCCTGGTGGCCGGCCCGCGCGGAACAGCTCTCCGGGGTGCCGGTGGCCGATCTCGAGGCGACCGCCCGCGCGCTGGGCACCGGCGGCCGGGTGATCATCCTGACCGCGCGCGGAGCCGAGCAGCACGCCAAGGGCGTCGATACCGTCACCGCGTACGTCAACCTGGCCCTCGCCCTGGGCCTGCCGGGCCGACCGGGCTCCGGGTACGGCTGCCTCACCGGCCAGGGCAACGGTCAGGGCGGGCGGGAGCACGGGCAGAAGGCCGACCAGCTCCCCGGCTACCGCAGGATCGATGATCCGGCGGCCCGGGAACACGTCGCGGGCGTCTGGGGCGTACCGGCCGACGAGCTGCCCGGTCCCGGTGTGCCGGCGTACCAGCTCCTCGACTCGCTCGGCACCGCCGACGGTCCCCGGGCGCTGCTGGTGTTCGGCTCGAACCCGGTGGTCTCCGCTCCCCGGGCCGCCCGGATCGAGGGCCGGCTACGCGACCTCGACCTGCTGGTCGTCGCCGACCTACTGCTCTCCGAGACGGCGGCGCTGGCCGACGTGGTGCTGCCCACCGCCCAGTGGGCCGAGGAGGACGGCACGATGACCAACCTGGAGGGTCGGGTGCTGCGTCGGCGCGCGCTGCGCCCACCGCCGCCGGACGTCCGCACCGACCTGGCCATCCTCGCCGACCTGGCGGGACGCTTGGGCGACGCCGAGACGGCGGCGGCGCGGTTCCCGACCGACCCGGCCACCGTCTTCGGCGATCTGCGCCGCGCCTCCGCGGGCGGCATCGCCGACTACGCCGGCATCACCTGGGAGCGCATCGACGCCACCGACGGCGTCCACTGGCCGTGTCCCAGCGCGGACGGGCCGGACACGCCACGACTCTTCGCCGACAGGTTCGCCACCCCGGACGGCCGGGCCCGGTTCCACCCCGTCGACCACCGGCCGGCCGCCGAGGAGGTGTGCGCCACGTATCCGCTGCACTTCACCACCGGCCGGGTGCTGGCCCAGTACCAGTCCGGCACGCAGACCCGCCGGGTACCGGCGCTGCGTCGCGCGGCGGCCGAGGCGTTCGTCGAGCTGCACCCCGACCTGGCCGCCCGGTTGGGCATCGACGACGGCGACCCGGTGCGGGTCACGTCCCGCCGGGGCGAGCTGCGCGCCCCGGCCCGGCTCAGCCCGGGTATCCGGCCGGACACGGTCTTCGCGCCATTCCACTGGCCGGGCGCCGGGCGGGCCAACTCGGTGACCAACGACGCGGTTGACCCGATCTCCGGGATGCCCGAGTTCAAGATCTGCGCGGTCCGGGTGGAGAAGGCATGACCGCCCGGGTGGTCATCGTGGGCAACGGCATGGCCGGCGCCCGGCTCGCGACCGAGCTGCACGCCCGCGGGGACGAGCGCAAGGTCACCGTCCTCGGGGCGGAACCGCACCGCGCGTACAACCGGATCATGTTGTCCACGCTGCTGGCGGGCCGCATCGACGAACCGGACGTGGAGCTGACCGAGGCCGCCGGGCACGGCATCGACCTGCGCTCGGGCGTGACGGTCGCCGCCGTGGACCGGTCCGCCCGCGAGGTCCGCACGGCCGACGGCGAACGGATCGCCTACGACCATCTGGTGCTGGCCACCGGCGCGCGGGCGGTGGTGCCGCCCCTGCCCGGCCTCGACCCGGCCGACCTGCCCCGGCGGGTCGTCCCCTTCCGCACCCTGGACGACTGCCGCCGCATCCTGGCCGTGGCGCGCGACGCACGCGCCGCGATCGTGCTCGGCGGCGGGCTGCTCGGGCTGGAGGCCGCCCGGGGCCTGGCCACGCGCGGGCTGGCCACCACCGTGGTGCACCCGACCAACCACCTCATGGAACGGCAACTCGATCCGGCGGCCGGCACGGTGCTGGCCAGCACACTCGCCGGGCTCGGCGTCACGATCCAGCTCGGGGTGCCCGCCACCGGGGTGGCGGCGGACGACAGCGGCGTCCGACTCGACCTGGCCGACGGCCGGTCGCTGCACGCCGACCTGCTGGTGCTCTCCTGCGGGGTACGCCCGGACACCGCCCTCGCGCAGGCCGCCGGGCTGGCCGTGCGGCGCGGCGTGGTGGTGGACGACCGGCTGCGCACCAACGACCGGTCCATCTCGGCGCTCGGCGACTGCGCCGAACACGACGGGACGCTCACCGGACTGGTCGCGCCCGCGTGGGCCCAGGCGCGGGTGCTCGCCGACGTGTTGACCGGCACGGACCCGCTCGCCCGGTACCGGCCCCGCCCGGTGGTGACCCGGCTCAAGGCGGCCGGGATCGACCTGGCCGCGATGGGCGAGGCGGTCGGCGGCCCGCCGGGCGAGGAGCTGACGTTCACCGACCCGACCCGGGGCACGTACGCCCGGCTGCGCATCCATGACGAGCGGTTGATCGGCGCGATCCTGCTCGGCGACAACCCGGCGATCGGCACGGTGATCCAACTTTTCGACCGGGGTCACCCGGTACCGGCCGACCGGCGGGCCCTGCTGCTCGGCCGGGCGCTCGGCGGGGCCGTCTCGACGCCGAGCGCGTCACCGGCGCTGATGCCGGACGCGGCCGTCGTCTGCCAGTGCAACAACGTGACCAAGGGAGCGCTGGTGCGCTGCTGGCGCTCCGGCGCGCGGACGGTCGACGCGGTGGTGGCGGGCACCCGGGCCGGCACGGGATGCGGCGGATGCCGCGACGCGGTCGGCGGCATCGTCGACTGGTTGTCCGAAGCGGAATCTGTGGAGGTGACGCGATGAGCGGCGCGGACCTGGTCGTCGTCGGCAACGGCATGGTGGGGCAACGCTTCGTCGACGCACTGCGCGCCCGTGACCCGCAGGGCCACTGGCGGGTCACGGTACTGGCCGAGGAGAGGCGTCCGGCGTACGACCGGGTGCGTCTCTCGGCGTACTTCGACGGGGTGAGCGAAGAGGAACTGAACGTGCACACCCCGGACGACGGGGTGCGGCTGCGCCTCGGTGAGCCGGCCACCGCCATCGACCGGGAACGGCAGGTGGTGAGCACCGCCGAGGGCGACTACCACTACGACGCGCTGGTGCTGGCCACCGGGTCGTACCCGTTCGTGCCGCCGGTGCCCGGGGCCGACCTGCCCGGCGTCTTCGTCTACCGGACGCTCGACGACCTGGCGGCGATCCGCACGTACGCCGCCGGTCGGCGGGTCGGCGCGGTGATCGGCGGCGGGCTGCTCGGGCTGGAGGCGGCGAACGCCCTGCGCCTGCTCGGCCTGAGCACCGACGTGGTCGAGTTCGCGCCCCGGCTGATGCCGGTGCAGGTGGACCAGGCCGGCGGCGCGATGCTGCGCCGCTACGTCCACGACCTGGGTGTGCGTACCCACCTCGGGGTCGCCACCACGGCGATCCGCGCGGGCGCCGACGGCACGGTGGCCGCGTTGGAGCTGTCCGACGGCCGGGTGGTCGACGCCGAACTGGTCGTGGTGGCCGCCGGCATCCGACCCCGCGACGAGCTGGCGCGGGCCGCCGGGCTGCCGTTGGGTCCGCGCGGTGGGGTGCTGGTCGACGAGACCTGCCGCACGGCCGACGAGCGGGTCTGGGCCGTCGGCGAGTGCGCGGCGGTCGACGGCACCTGTCACGGCCTGGTGGCACCGGGGTACGCGACGGCCGAGGTGGTCGCCGACCGGCTGGTCGGCGGCGCGGCGACGTTCCCGGGCGCGGACACCGCCACGAAGCTGAAGCTGCTCGGGGTGGACGTGGCGTCGTTCGGCGACGCCCACGGCACCACCGAGGGCTGCCTGGACGTCACGTTCACCGACCCGGCCACCCGCGTGTACGCCAAGCTGGTCCTCTCCGACGACGCGCACACCCTGCTCGGTGGGGTGCTGGTGGGCGACGCCAGCGCGTACCCGACGCTGCGGGCCAGCGTGGGTGGCCCGCTGCCGGCCGCGCCGCTGGCCCTGCTCGCCCCCGACGGCGGCGGCGCGGACGCCGGGACGCTCCCCGCCGCCGCGCAGGTCTGCTCCTGCAACGCGGTGACCCGGGGCGACGTGGACGCCGCGATCGCCGGCGGCTGTTCGGACGTGCCGGCGCTGAAGGCGTGCACCAGGGCGGGCACGAGCTGCGGCTCCTGCGTGCCGATGCTCAAGCAGCTCCTCGACGCGGCCGGGGTGGCACAGTCCACGGCGCTGTGCGAGCACTTCGACGTGAGCCGCCGCGAGCTGTTCGAGATCGTGCGCGTACGCGGCATCCGCACCTTCTCCCGGCTGGTCGCCGAGCACGGCCGGGGACGCGGCTGCGACATCTGCAAGCCCGTGGTGGCCTCGATCCTGGCCTCGCTGGGCAACGGGCATGTGCTCGACGGCGAGCAGGCGTCGTTGCAGGACACCAACGACCACTTCCTGGCCAACCTGCAACGCGACGGCAGCTACTCGGTGGTGCCCCGCATCCCCGGCGGCGAGATCACCCCGGAAAAACTGATCGTGATCGGCGAGGTGGCCCGGGACTTCCAGCTCTACACGAAGATCACCGGTGGGCAGCGGATCGACCTGTTCGGGGCCCGGGTGGAGCAGCTACCGCAGATCTGGCGACGCCTGGTCGACGCCGGCTTCGAGTCCGGCCACGCGTACGGCAAGGCGCTGCGCACGGTGAAGTCCTGCGTCGGCGAGACCTGGTGCCGGTACGGCGTACAGGACTCGGTGGGGTTGGCCGTGGCGCTGGAGCTGCGCTATCGCGGGCTGCGCGCCCCGCACAAGCTCAAGTCGGCGGTCTCCGGCTGCGCCCGCGAGTGCGCCGAGGCCCGCAGCAAGGACTTCGGCATCATCGCCACCGAGACCGGCTGGAACCTCTACGTCGGCGGCAACGGCGGCTTCCGGCCCCGGCACGCCGACCTGTTCGCCACTGATTTGTCAACAGAAACCCTGATTCGACTAATCGATAGATTTTTAATGTATTACATCCGCACCGCCGACCGGCTGCAACGCACGGCCGGCTGGATCGAGGCCATGGACGGCGGCCTGGACCACCTGCGGGCCGTGATCGTGGACGACTCGCTCGGCATCTGCGCCGACCTCGACGCGGCCATGGCACAGCACGTGGCGTCGTACTCGGACGAGTGGCGCGACGTGCTGGACGATCCGGAGCGGTTGCGCCGCTACACCTCCTTCGTCAACGCCCCCGACGTGCCCGACCCGTCCATCACCTTCGCCGTGGAGCGCGGCCAGCCGGTGCCGGCGCGCGGCGGCACCCCACCCGACGGCCACGGCCGTCGTCCCGTCACGCTCGGCCTTCCGGAGGTACGGCGATGAGCATCACGATGACCACCAGGACCACCCTCGGCTGGACGGCGGTCTGCCCTCTCGACCGGCTGGAACCGGAGCGGGGTGTCGCCGCCCTGGTCGACGGCGTGCAGGTGGCTCTCTTCCACACCGTGGACGGGCTGTTCGCGATCGACAACCGCGACCCGGTCACCGGCGCGTACGTGCTGTCCCGGGGCATCGTGGGCAGCCGTGGCGGAGTGCCGACGGTCGCGTCGCCGCTGCACAAGCAGGTGTACGACCTGCGCACCGGGGAGTGCCTCGACCTGCCCGGGGTGACCGTGGCCCGGCACGACACGCGCTGCCACGACGGGATCGTCGAAGTGCGGTTGCGACGGGAGGACTGATGCGGGAAGAACTGGCCGGCTTCACCATCGGGGTGACCGCCGACCGGCGGCGCGACGAGTTGGCCGCGCTGCTCGAACGCCGGGGCGCACGCGTGGTGCTCGCCCCGGCGCTGCGGATCGTGCCGCTGTCCGACGACAGCGAACTGCGCGAAGCGACCCGCGCCTGCCTCGACCAGCCACCCGACATCCTGATGGCCAACACCGGCATCGGGATGCGTGGGTGGCTGGAGGCGGCCGAGGGCTGGGGGCTGGCCGAGCCGCTGCGTTCGGTGCTCGCCAGCTCGTACGTCGTCGCCCGGGGTCCCAAGGCGCGCGGCGCGATCCGTGCGGCCGGCCTGCACGACCAGTGGTCACCGGCGTCGGAGAGCTGCGACGAGGTGGTCGACCACCTGCGTCGGCGGGGGGTGGCCGGGCAGGTGATCGCCATGCAGTTGCACGGTGAGCGGCAGCCCGAGTGCACCCTCGCGCTGGAGGCGGCCGGCGCGACGGTGATCGAGGTGCCGGTCTACCGCTGGGCGCCACCGACGGACCCTGCTCCGCTGCACCGGCTGATCGACCTGATCGCCGGCCGGCTGGTGGACGCGGTGACATTCACCTCCGCGCCGGCGGTCGAGGCGCTGCTGCGGGCGGCCGGCGACCGTACCGACGCGGTGGTGTCCGCGTTCCGCACCGACGTGCTGGCTTGTTGCGTCGGCGCGGTGACCGCCGAGCCGTTGCTCCGGCTCGGGGTGCCGGTGAGCGCGCCCGGCCGCGCCCGGCTGGGTGCCCTGGTTCGCACCATCGTCGACGAGCTGCCCCGGCGGACCGTGACCTTCAAGGCCGGCGGCCACCTGCTCACGTTGCGCGGGCACGCCGCGGTGATCGACGGCGACTTGCGGCCCCTCGCTCCCGCGCCGATGGCCGTGCTGCGGGCGCTGGCGCAGTCCCCGGGCCGGGTGCTGTCGCGTACCGCCCTGCTGCGGACCCTGCCCCGGGGCGCGGACGAGCACGCCGTGGAGATGGCGGTGGCCCGGCTGCGTGCCGGTCTGCGCGCGCCCCGGGTGGTGCAGACCGTGGTGAAGCGCGGCTACCGGCTCCGGGTCGACTGAAACGCGCCACGGCCGGCTGTCGCCAGCCGGCCGTGGCCGTGGGTTCAGTCGGCGGTGACCGTGGATCCAGCCGGCCGTGACCGTGGGTTCAGCCGACCGGCGTGGGGAAGCCCCGGCCGTGCTCCGCCTGGAGGCGGAGCATGGCGTGCTCGACCACCGTCACCAGCACCTGCTTGACCGAGTCCCGCTGCCGGGCGTCGGTCATGACCAGCGGCACCTGCGGCGAGATGGCCAGCGCCTCGCGGATCTCCTCCAGCTCATACTGGGGAGCGCCGTCGAAGTTGTTCAGCGCCACCACGTACGGCAGGTTCCGGTTCTCGAAGTAGTCCAGCGGGGCGAACGCGTCCGTGATCCGACGGGTGTCCACCAGGACGGCGGCACCCACCGCCCCTCGGATGATCTCATCCCACATGAACCAGAAGCGGGTCTGACCCGGCGTACCGAACAGGTACAGGATCAGGTCCTGGGCCATGGTGATACGACCGAAGTCCATGGCGACCGTGGTGGTCTCCTTGCCGGGCACCTTGGACGGGTCGTCGATGCCGACACCGGCCGCGGTCATCACCGCCTCGGTCGTCAACGGCGTGATCTCGGAGATCGCGCCGACCAGGGTCGTCTTACCGACGCCGAAACCGCCCGCGACGACGATCTTCGCGGAGACGATTCCCCGGCTCGGCTGCCGCCCCCCAGCGGGGTCATAGCCTGCGAAGTCCACTTAGCACCCTTCCAAGCAGTTCCATCCGCTCCTCGAACCCCTCGGCGGGAGCAGCAGTGTGTAACGTCAGCAGGCTCTCGGCCACCATGTCGGCGACCAGCACCCGGGCGACGCCCAGCGGCATCCGGGTGTACGCGGCGATCTCCGCCAGCGACTGTGCACGGCCCTCGCAGACCGTGGCGATTCGGTGCTTGTCGTGCCCCGCGAAACGGGACTCGGCAACCTGGGTGGGAGAGGAGGTGAGGACCGCCTCGAGGGCGATGTCCTGCCGGGGCTCGGTACGACCACGGGTGACCGCGTACGGACGCACCAACGCGCCACGCGGGTCAACGCGTCGTTGGTCCATCCCCGATCACCTCCTCGTCTCCCGCGGAGCCGGTAGAGACCGCCTCCCCTCCCTGCTCCGGCGCGCGGTCCGCGCGCCGGACTGTGGCGCTACGAACGCACCGCGTCCCGGGGCAGCGGCACCAGCGCCGCGCCCACCCGTTCCACCAGCAGCGCCATCTCGTAGCCCACCTGGCCCACGTCACAGCTCCGCGCGGCCAGCACGGCCATCGACGAACCGTCGCTGATCGACATGAGGAACAGGTAACCGCTGTCCATCTCGATGACGGTCTGCAACACACCGCCCGCGCTGAACATCCGGGCCGCACCCTCGGTCAGGCTCACCACGCCGGAGGTGATCGCGGCGAGCTGGTCGGCCCGGTCCCCCGGCAGGTCCCGGGAGGACGCGAGCAGCAGCCCGTCGGCGGACACCGCCACCACGTGGGCGATACCGGCCACGCTGTCGGCGAAGTTGGTGAGCAGCCAACCCATGTCCTGCATGGCAGCTGGCCTGTTCATCGGCTCTCCTTGGTCGAGGTGCTGTTCAGGTCCGTACCAGCCGACCTACCGCGCTGCACGCCACGGTGGTAGGCCGACAACAGGCCGCGTACTTCGTCGGGGGTCCGCCGGCTGCGGTCCCGGCCACCCTTCGGTTCGATACCGCCCGGCACGAGCTGCGCCTGCGGCACCCGCTTCGGCAGACCCGAGCGGGTGGTGCCGGCGGGGGCCGGCTCGGCGGCCCGGCTGGCCAGCGTCCACCCCTCGTCGGCCGCCGTGCGCCAAGCGTCCGGGTCCGGGGCCGGCGGCGCGGCGGCCGGCGCGGGAGCCGCGACGGGGGCCGCCGGAGCGGCCGGCGCCGGGGCGTAGGACGGTGGTGGCGTCGGCGTCGAGGCGGTACGACCGCCGGCCTTCGCGGTGCCGAATCCGTCCATGCTTCCCATGCTCTGCGCTCCGGTGCCCTCGGAACTGCCCGGGGTCCGGGTGGGCAGCGGCGGTCGGGCCGGCGCTTTCGCGGCGCTCGACGGGCCACCGTTGGTGACCCGCGTGCCGGCGTCGGCCGGCGGGGGCGGCGTGTCGAACTGCGGCCGGGTGAAGATCGCGGTGGCGTCGTCGCCGTGCGACCGGAACCAGACCGCCTCCATCTCCCGGAAGATCGGCGCTTCGGCGGGGAACTCCGGCCGGTTGCTGACCGGCGCGGCCGGCGTCGGCGGCGCGACCGGCGCGGCGGGCTGCACGGGCGGGAGCGACGGCGTGGCGGGCTGCACGGGCGGGAGCGGCGGCGCGGGCGGCGCCGGCGGGGCGACCGCGCCCGGCCCGGCGACCGGACCGACCGGCAGCACCGACGCGCTCCGGGCGTCCGTGGTGTCGGCCGCCGCGCCCCGCCGGGGCAGCGCGTCGATGGTCGGGTACGCCACGGTGGGGCTACCCGCCGAAGTGCCGTTGCCGTTGCCGTACGACGGTCGCGCGGGCGGTGCCGGCGCGGCCGGCGCGGCGGCGGGCGGCACCGTCGGACGCGCACCGGTGTATCCGCCGGCCTGCACGGCCGGGGTGGTGTCCCGCGTGTCGAGTGGGGACTGCCACTGCGCGGGCGCCGGGGCGTTGCTCCGCCACTGGTCCGGCAGCGTGGCCGCCGTGGTGGTCGCGCCGGCGTACGACTCGGCGTGGCCGACCGGGGTGAGCGGCGTCTGCTCGACGGCCATCGGCTGACGGGGGCGGGTGAGCGCCTGCTCGCGTCCCCGGCTGCTGGGCAGGATCACGGTGGCGGCGGGCAGCGTCACCTGGGCGACCGTGCCGCCCTCGACGTTGCGGCGCAGCTCCACCCGGATGCCGTAGCGGGACGCGAGCCGGCTCACCACGGCCAGACCCATCAGCCGGAACGCGGCGACGTCCACGCTCGGCGGGGCGGCCAGCCGACGGTTGAGCGAGTCGAGCTGCTCGTCGGTGAGGCCGAGCCCGCGATCCTCGATCTGGATCAGCACGTAGTCGCGGATGCGGCGACCGTCGGCGACGACCGTCGTGTTCGGTGGCGAGAACCGGGTGGCGTTGTCGAGCAGTTCGGCGACGAGGCGTACGACGTCGTTGACCGCGTGCGCGGCCACCGAGATGTCGGTGTCGACGGTGCCGAACTCGATGCGGTTGTACAGCTCGACCTCGGACTGGGCGGCGCGCAGCACGTCGACGACGAGCGCGTCGTCGCGGCGCGGTACGGCCGAGTCCGCGCCGGCCAGGACCAGCAGGTTCTCGTCGTTGCGGCGCATTCGGGTGGCCAGGTGGTCCAACTCGAAGAGCTGGGCCAGCCGCTTCGGGTCCTCCTCGCCGCGCTCGATCGCGTCCAGCTCGCCGATCATCCGGTCGACCAGGGTCTGACTACGGCGGGCCAGGTTGAGGAACATCGCCGAGACGCTGGTACGCAGCGCGGCCTGTTCGGCCGCAACCCGGACCGCCTCCCGGTGGACGACGTTGAAGGCCGACGCCACCTGGCCGACCTCGTCGCGGCTGTTGAGCTGGATCGGATCCCGGACCTGCCGGACGATCTCGTCCACACCGCCGTCGCCGACGCTGCCCATGTTCTGCAGTCGCTGCACGGCGTCCGGCAGGTCGTGGTTGGCCACCGAGAGCGCGCCCTCGCGCAGGCGGCGCAGCGAGTGGTTCAGCGACCGGGCCAGCACCACGGCCAGCGACACGGCGATGATCAGGGTGAGCAGCACCAGGATCGACTCGACCACGGCCTGCCGGATGACGTCCGAGCGTGCCTCGTCGGCCTGGTCGAGCAGCCGGTCCTGCAGTTGGATCTCGGCCCAACGCATCAGGTCGTTCACCGCGCCGATGGCCGCGGTGGCGTCCTGCGCGCTCACCAGAGCGCGCTGCCCGACGGAGCGAGTGATGTCGGTGGCGACCCGGTCGGAGAGGCCGACGGCGTCACCGGAGACGGTGCTGTCGACCAGGGCCCGCTGCACGGGGTCGGCGGCGAGCGAGAAGGCGACGAGCGCCTCCTGCTGGCTGGTCAGCGTGGCCACGAAGGAGGAGAACTGCTCCGGGTCGAGCTGGCCGGCGGTCAGCGCGGTGAAGGCGACCGCCTCCTCCTCGGCGACGGACGCCTTGGCGCGGGCGAAGGCGGCGACGGCGCGGCGACTGTCCGCCAGGCTCTCGTCGCCGGGTAGCTGGGCCAGCCCGTCGCCGTAGCTGATCAGGTCGGTGAGGATGACGCCGTAGCGCAGGACCGCCTCGGCGACCGCCATCTGCCGGCGGTCCAGCACCTCCTGGCGGGTGCCGTCCAGGGTGGCCAGGTGGTCGTCGATCGCCGCCAGCCGGTCCCGCACCGCCGTCGGCACCTCGCCGATCCGGTCACGCTCGGCGCGGTACTCGTCCACCCGCTGCTGCGTCTGGCGTACCCGCAGGTTGTACGCGTCGGCCGGCTGCTGCGGAGTGGCCAGGTAGGCCGCCGCCGCCATCCGCTCGGCCTGCAGATCCTGGGTCAGCGCGCTGACGTCGATGGCGAGCGCGGTGAGCGACCGGGCCCGGGTGGCGTCGTAGGCGCCCTCGCCGATCGAGATGAGTCGGACGGTGGCGAGCGCGATCACCGCGGCCACCGGAACGACCAGGATCAGCGCCAGTTTGGACCGGATCCGGGCGTCCCGCAGCCTCGGCATGCGCCGGCGCGTACGCCCGGTATCGCCGCCGATCGCGGGCAGGGTCGTCGGTCCGGTGCTCACGACATCGCCTCCGTCGTTTCTTCCCCGCCTGACCCGCCGAGCCGTGCCGGGAGCGGAGGGGACCACGCGCGGCACGGCCGCGATTTCATCAGAGAAGATCGTGTTTGGGAAGCCGCAGTGAGGTAGGAAACGGTCGGACGGCGCGGAACCCTTGATCCGGTCAACTGATACCTTCATTTCCGCAAGCCCCTGATCAGGGCATGTAACTCCAGAGTGGTCACGCGTGTATGCAAAGTGAGGTTTTGCAAACATTGCGTTACCCCAGCATGTGGGATGACCGTCCCGAAAATGCAACCGGGGTCCGCGCTTGACCACAGCGCCGGCCATTGGCAAGGTTTTGCAGGCTTCGCGCACACACCGTACGGCAGAGGAGATCCCGTCCTCCACTGAGGACGGATTAGCGGCGGTGACCGGGCAGCGCCCGCGCCCGCACCTGGAGGACTGAGTTGAGCCCCATCCGCTCCGCGACCATCGCGGCGCTCGCATCGGCCCTCGTGGCCACCACGCTCACCGGCTGCCAGTTCGGCGAAGCGGAGCAGGACACGAGTCCGATCGTGATCGCCGCCGACCTCGAGCTCTCCGGTGCCGCGGCACCAATGGGCCGGGCATACCAGCGCGCGCTGGAACTCAAGAGAGACCAGTTGAACTCCTCCGGAGCACTGAACGGCCGGAAGATCGACCTTAGGATCAAGGACAACCGTTCCGACGCTGCCGAGTCACTGCGCAACATCGCGGACTTCAGCAGCGATTCCCGGGTCAGCGCGATCGTCATGGGCGGTTGTAGCGAATGCGCGGTCGGCGCGGTCGGCGTCATCAACGAGAAGCGGATTCCCACCATTGCGCTGGCCGCTTCCGGGGCGATCTCGAGCCCGGTCGCCGACCGGCGCTACGTGTTCAAGCTGGGCCCGAACGCGGCCGACAGCGCCTCGGCGCTCACCACCGAACTGCGTCGCAAGAACGTCCGCAAGGTCGCCCTGCTCGCCAGTAACGACGACTACGGCCGCGAGGGCGTCCTCGCGCTGCGCCGCGAACTGGGCAAGACCACCATCAAGGTGGCCGGCGAGGAATCGGTGAAGACCACCGACACCGAGGTCGGCCAGCAGATCGGCAAGCTCGTCAAGCTCAAGCCCGACGCGCTGGTCGTCTGGACCCCGCCGGAGCAGGCCGCGCTCGCCGCGACCAGCGCCCAGCAGGCCGCGTTCCGCGGGTCGCTCTTCTTCGACGCGGGAGCGGCCGGCGACCTCTTCCTCGGCGCGGCGGCCCGGGCCACCGAGAAGGCCACGATGGTCTTCACCCAGACCATGGTCATCGACGACGTGATCGCCACCACGCCGGCGAAGGCGGCCCGGCGGCAGTGGTTCCAGGACTACACGGCCCGCTTCGGCGGCTACAACGGCTCGTCCTCCTTCGCCGCCGACGCGATCCAGCTGATCGCCGACGCCGAACTGCGGGCCGGCGGCCCGGCGGGGAAGGTCGACCGGGACGGCATCCGGGACGTGTTGGAGACGTCCCAGATCGACGGCCTCTCCGGCCCGATCCGCATGACGCCCGACAACCACTCGGGGCTCATGCCGCAGGCGCTCACCACGCTCGTCGCGCGCAACGGGCGCTGGCGGCTCGCGGGGTAACCCGCCAAGATCCACGCAACTTCGGTGATACTGCTGCCTCCGCCACTCGGGAAGCAGCAGTATCACCGAAGTTGTGACTGTTAGACGACCGTGCCGGGCTGCCCAAGATCTACCCTGGCCTCCCGCCTCACCGGGTCAGCGGCTGCTGGTGGTCTCTCGTACCCAGGGCAGCGCGATCCGCTCGACGAGCACGAGCGCGGAGTAGAGCAGGATGCTGACCAGCGCCACCAGCATGATCGCCGCCCAGGCGGTGGCGGTGTCGCCGACGCCCGCGTACTGGGTGATCACGTAGCCCAGGCCCTTCTCCCCGGCCTGGAACTCGCCGATCACCGCGCCAATGGCCGCCAGCGGCATGGCCACCTTGAGCCCGACGAAGATCTGCGGCAGCGCCGCCGGGAACCGCACCTTGCGGAACGCCTGCCAACGGGAGGCGTTCCAGGACCGGACCAGCTCGGCCAGGTCGGCCGGCGTGGTGGTCAACCCCGTCGCGGTGGACAGCACGATGGGGAAGAAGCAGAGCAGGAACACCATGGTCAGGATCGGCTTCTGCCCCCAGCCCAGCGCCACCACCAGCAGCGGGCCCAGGGTGATCTTCGGCACGGCGTTCACCGCGACCAGCAGCGGCGTGAACATCCGCTCGACCGTGTGGGAGCTGGCCAGGGAGAGTCCGATCAGGACACCGGCGGCGGCCGACAGGACGAACCCGATCAGGATCTCCAGCAGGGTGGCCCAGGTGTGCTCCAGCATCTGGGCGGGCTTGTCGACGAACGCGCTGAGCACGTCCCCCGGCGGCGGCAGGGCGGCCGGGTGGACCAGCTCCAGCCGGGCGACCAGCCACCACACGGCCAGGGCGACCACGAGACCGGCCGCGGGCAGCAGCGCCGCCCCGGTCCCCGCGCGCAGGCCGGCGCCCCGACCCGCCCGACGCGCCTGGCGGCCGGCGCCCGAGGGTGCGGGCCCCGTCACCGCCGGCTCGGCTGAGCGGACGTCGGTCATCTTGTCCTCCTCGTTGTTCGCCGGCCCCGCAAGGGCCGACAGGATTCGCCGGCCCCGAGGGCCGACAAGCGACGGGGGTACGCCCCACCGGAGACCGGTGGAACGTACCCCCTGGTGACGACCGGACGATCAGGCCTTCGGCGCGAGGCTGAAGTCGATGATCTGCTCGGGGGTGATGTTCTGCTTGAGCGCGCCCGCGCCCTGCAGGATCGCGATGCTCTTCGCCACCCGGCCGCTGTCCAGCGTGCCGATCGCGGTGCCGGAGTTGCCGGAGCGCACGTACGCGGCCATCAGGTCCAGCTCGGCGGCGGCGGCCACCGGGTTGGCGGCGTCGACGTTCTTCTTCAGGATCTCGCCGGCCTCCTTGGAGTTCGCCAGGCTGTACTCGAGGCCCTTGAGCAGCGCTGCGGTGAACCGCTTCACCATCTCGGGCTTCTCCTTGGCGATCTTGCTGGAGGTGATCAGCACGTTGCCGTAGAGGTCCTGCATCACGTTGCTGTACGGCAGCATGACGGCCTTCTTCTTGGACACCGCCTCGATCGTCGGCTGACCGACGACGAACTGGCCGATGCCGTCCACCGAGCCGGAGGCCAGCGTGCCGATCAGCGCCTGCGCCTCACCGTTGACCCAGGTCACCTTGCTGGCGTCCACACCGGCGAGCCGGGCGTACGTCGGGAACAGGTTGCGCACCACGGAGCCGGGGGTGTCGGCGAGCTTCTTGCCCTCCAGGTCCTTGGGCGAGTTGATGTTCTTGCCCTCGACGGTGGCGATGCCCGCCATCGTGCGCTGCTGGATCGCGGCCACGGCGGTGAAGTCCTTCGCCTGACCGTTGCCGAGCTGGAGCAGACCACCGGTGAGGTCGATCGGCCCGAAGTCCGCCTGACCGCCGACGACCGTCTGGATCACGCCGCCGGTGCCCTGGCCGGCCTTGATCTCGACGTCGAAGCCGGCCTCCTTGAAGAAGCCCTTGTCCTTCGCCACCCAGGCGTAGGAGTCACGGCCGAAGTTGCCGAAGGAGGTGAGGTAGGTCACCTTCTCCAGTGCTCCGTCTTTGCCACCCTTGGCGTCGTCGGACGAGTCCGACCCGCTGCTGCAGGCGGAGACGAGGGCGAGGGCAGTGGCCAGCGCGGCCGTAGCGACCGTACGGGTCAGCCTTCTCATCAGTAGCACCATGTCCTTTCCGACCGGGGCCGCAGGCCACCGGAGGGGGTTGTCGCGGCGGTACCGGCGGGAGGGGCAAGCCGGGCACCGCCATCGTGAGGGGACTCTTCGCGGGCACAGCGTACGAGAAACCCACAGTTGCGACGCCAGGCGTACCGGGTTGCGGATCGGAAACAACCTGACGACGACCCCGGACGGTGCGACATGTCAACAGGGCGGCTAGCCTTTGTCGGATTCCTGACCGTCCACTCAGCGGAGGTCCGCCGCAGATGATCCGACTGTCCGGGGTGTCGCGTACCTTCGAAGGCCGGTCCGGCCAGGTCGAAGCCCTACGCGGCATCGACCTCGACGTCGCCGAGGGCGAGTTCGTCGCCGTCCTCGGGCGCTCGGGCTGCGGCAAGTCCACCCTGCTGCGGCTGATCGCCGGGCTGCTCCCGCTGACCTCCGGCGAGATCACTGTGGCCGGTACGCCGATCACGCGACCCCGCCGCGACATCGCCATGCTGTTCCAGAAGCCGGCGCTGCTGCCCTGGCGCAGCGTGCTGGACAACGTCCTGCTGCCGGTGGAGATCTTCGGCTGGAGTCGCGCCAAGCACCGCGAGCGGGCCCGGCAACTGCTCGACGTGGCCGGCCTGGCCGGGTTCGAGAAGCGGCTGCCGCACGAACTCTCCGGCGGCATGCAGCAGCGGGTGTCGCTGTGCCGGTCGCTGATCGGCGAACCCCGGGTGATGCTGATGGACGAGCCGTTCTCCGCGCTCGACGCGCTCACCCGCGAGGAGCTGTCCGGCGAACTCCAGCGCGTGCACATGGAGAACAAGCCCACCAT
The DNA here is from genome assembly GCF_044466585.1 of Micromonospora sp. NPDC049359. Classification (NCBI taxonomy): domain Bacteria; kingdom Bacillati; phylum Actinomycetota; class Actinomycetes; order Micromonosporales; family Micromonosporaceae; genus Micromonospora; species Micromonospora sp. NPDC049359. The sequence goes on from NZ_JBITMW010000008.1 coordinate 302,622, forward strand.
CGTCTTCGTCACCCACTCGATCGACGAGGCGGTGCTGCTCGCCGACCGGGTGATCGTGCTGAGCCCCCGGCCCGGCCGGATCCGCAAGGTGGTCGAGGTGGCCATTCCCCGTCCACGCACCCTGGGCCGCAACGCCCACCTCGCCGACGTCGCCCGGGTCAGCGCCGACCTGCACGAACTGTTGATGGAACGCGACCAGCCGGCCACGGCCGGCGCGGAGGGACGATGACCATGCGGGTGTCGGTGTTCACCGAGCCGCACCGGGGTGCCGACTACGACACCCAGCTCCGGTTCGCCCGACTGGCCGAGGCCGGTGGCTTCGAGGGATTCCTGCGGGCCGACCACTACCAGTCGATGGGCGACGACCCGGGCCTGCCCGGCCCGACGGACGCCTGGCTGACCCTCGCCGCGCTGGCCCGGGAGACCGAACGGATCCGGCTCGGCACCCTGGTGACGTCGGCCACCTTCCGCCTGCCCGGCCCCCTCGCCGTGCTGGTCGCGCAGGTCGACCAGATGAGCGGCGGCCGGGTCGACCTCGGCATCGGCGCCGGCTGGTACCAGCGCGAGCACACGTCGTACGGCATCCCGTTCCCGGCCGTCGGCGAACGCTTCGACCGGCTGGCCGAGCAGCTTGAGGTGATCACCGGGCTGTGGTCCACCCCGGTGGGCGAGACGTACAGCTTCACCGGTGACCACTACCGGCTGGTGGACGCGCCCGCGCTGCCCAAGCCGGCGCAGGTGCCCGGTCCGCCGATCATCGTGGGCGGCCGCGGTCCCAAGCGGACCCCCGAGCTGGCCGCCCGGTACGCCGACGAGTTCAACATGCCGTTCAAGTCCGTGGCCGAGACCGCCGGGGCGTACGACCGCGTTCGGGAGGCGTGCGACCGTACCGGTCGGGCCGAGACCGGGCGAGCGCCGCTGGTGCTCTCCGCCGGCATCGTGGTGGCCATCGGGCGTACCGACGCGGAGGCCGCCCGACGGGCCGCGCCCCTGCACGAGAAGAGCGCGCTGCCGCCGGAGGACCCGGTGGTCGGCTCGCCGGCAGAGCTGGTGCAGCGGATCGGCGAGTTCGCCGAGATCGGCGCGAGCCGGGTGCACCTGCGCCTCACCGATCTCGACGACCTCGACCACCTCGAGCTGATCGCCGCCGAGGTGCTTCCCCAACTGGACGGTGGACGATGACCGACGTGATCGACGGCACCGAACTCGGGCCCGTGGGCCAGGAGGTCGTGTACGAGAACGACCGGGTCCGGGTCTGGCACATCCGGCTCGAACCGGGTGAGCGTCAGCCCCTGCACCGGCACGACCACCCCTACCTGGTGGTGGCGATCCAGGGCGCGAAGAACGTCGTGCAGACGATCGACGGGACCCGGATCGACGCCGACGAGCCCACCGGCGGTGTCGTCTATCGCGACCCCGGCGCGGTACACATGCTCACCAATGTCGGGGACACGACATACCTGGCCCGACTGGTCGAACTCAAGTAGACCCGCCCGGCGTGCCCCGGCGCGCCGCGCGGCGCGCCGGTGGCGATCGGGTGTACCAGGTGCGTAACGTGCCCGACATGGCCTATCGGACCTGGGGCAGACTGCTGCTCACGGCGCTCGGGGTGAGTGTGCTGGCCGGAGCCGGCCAACTCGGCGTCGCGTACGGCTTCGGCATCGTCCGGCTCACCGGCGCCTTCACCGGCTCGACGGTAAACCAGTGGCCGGCCCAGCTCGTCTGGGTGGGCTGGTTCGCCGCGAACGCCGCCGTGGCCGGCGCCGTCCTGACCGGACGACTGGCCCGCCGGGACACCCCGCCGGCCAGCACCGGCCGGCACCTCGCCATCGCTGGCGCTGCCGCGCTCGGCGCCACCGCCGTCGCCCCGCTCTGTATGCAGCCCGCCCGAGCCGCCGAGTTGATCTCGGTGGACCCGGTCTGGGCGGTCGGCATCTGCGCCATCCTCGGCGCGGTCATCGGAGCGGGCGCGGCCATCGCCGTACTGCTCCGGCCGGTGCTGGGCTGGAACATGGCGGCCGTTGCCGGGACGATCTGGCTGCTGGCGCTGGTCTCCGTTCTGCCGTCGCTCGGCACGTCCGGCCCGCTGCCCACGGTCCGACTCGGCGTACTCGAACCGAACTGGCTCAACGACGCGGCCGCGCAGCGCCTGGCGCTGCTCGTGCTGCCCCTGGTGGCGTTGCTCGCGGGCGCGGCGACCGCCGGACTGGCCCGGTGGCGCGGCCAGATACCGCTGATCAGCGCGGCGACCGGGGTGGCGGGTCCGGTGCTGGTGGCGTTCGCCTACCTGACCGCCGGCCCCGGCGACGCCGTCGACCGCTACCAGACGACCCCCTACTACGGCGCGCTGATCGCCGTCCTCGCCGGCGCCCTCGGGGCTGCGGCGGCCGCCCTGCTGCGCTGGCCCGTCGGCGTCCGCGCCGCCGACTCCGAGGCGATCGCGCCCACCGACATCCTGCGTCCGCTGCCCACCGGCCCGACGCTGCCGGGCGGTGACCAGGCGACGCCGGCGGACCAGGCCGAGGACCACCCCGGGCCCGCCGGCCGACAGCTGGTCGAGACGGCTGCGGGTCCGCGTGCCGGTGACGACACCACCGGTGTACGCACCGTCCCCGCCCACTGGGACTGGCCGTCTGCCACGGTGAGCGGCCAGCACGGCCCGGTCCCCGCCGACGCGACGCGCGCGGGCGAGACCCCTCGACCCGCCGGCCCCCGCCAGCGGTCCGACGCCGCCGGGTCGGCAGCGGACGCCGCGACTCCGGACCCGTTCGCCACCGGCGCACGGCACGACCGCACACCGGCCCGCGCCTCCTGGCTGACCGACCCGACCGGCGAGTTCACCGCCGGGCGGCAGCCGTCGAGCCGCGACGAGGACGCGACCGGCGGTGCCGCCGACCCGGCCCGTACCGCTGCGACGTCCACCACGCCCGCATCGGCAGCCGTCAGCCCGACGCCCACCACGCCCGCATCGGCAGCCGTCAGCCCGACGCCCGACGCGGGCGGCGACGGCGCGACAGACAGCGCGACGACCGGCTGGGACAAGCCGGGCAGCGACCGCACGACGATCAGCGCCACGCAAGCGCCGCCCGACATGGAAGCCCCGGTCGGCACGGACGGCTCCGGTGACACGAGCACTCCGCTTGCGGGCGCCACCGTCACTCCGGTCGCCCGTAGGGCAGGCACGCGGGCCAGGGGCGGCGCGGGCACGCCGAGCGCGGGCGACACCGGCGAGCCGGTCGCGACCAATTCCGGCACCCCGAGCACGCAGGGCACGAATCCGCAGGTCGTGGCCGATGCCGGCACGCCGAGCACAGGCCCGCAGGTCGTGGACGTGGCTGGGCCGAGCACGGGTCCGCAGGTCGTGGAGGTCGCCGGCACCACGAGCACGGACAGCGCCGCCGACGCGGGCAGCGCCGCCGACGCGGGCAGCGCCGCCGACGCGGGCAGCGCCGCCGACGTGTCCGCGCCCAAGCCGCGTCGCTCACGCAAGCCGAAGTCCGTACCGGCCGCCACCTCGACGACCGCCACCTCGACGACCGCGGCCGAGGACGGCACGGCAGCGGCCACCGGGACGAACACCAACGCGACGGCAACCGCCGGAGCGGCGCCCACCGGTACGAGCACCGAAGCGACGACCGGCGGACGCGCCAAGCGGACGGCCCGCGCCGGCAAGGGCGCCGACGTGACAAGCGCCGACCAGCCGCTCGGCCAGGACGCGCCGCGCCCCTCCCCCGAGGGTGAAGGCGTCGAGCCCGGCGAAGCGGCACGGACCGCTGGAGCGGAACCCGACGCCCTGGCCGCCGAAGAGGGTGCGGTCCTGCCCGCCGACGGCTCCATCCCGGTCGCGGAGCCCGGGGCGGGCCGCCGCACCGGACCGGCGACGGCGGAGGGTGGCACCGGCGCTTCGCTGTTCGGCGAGCCGACTGCGGGCGACGCGGGGGCCGACCGGTGGACGCCGGCAGCGCCGGCCTGGTCGGCCACCCCGTCGTGGAACACGACGTCGACCGACCCGGAACCGGCGGATGCGCCCGTGAGCGCCGAGGAGTCGACCGACTGGACGCCCCGCTTCCGGCACCGGGCACCCCTGCCCGACCTGAGCCGGGTGCCCACCTGGGACGCCTTCGACACCACCCGCCGCACCAGAGCATCGGATCAGAGCACCGGTACGCCGGACCAGAACACCAGCGCGGCCGAGGCCGGCACCGCCGGACCTGCTGTCAGCACGCCGGTCCAGACCCCCGCCGGTACGACCGACCAGGCCAGGGCGATGGCCGCCCTGGCGAGGTCCATCGTGCCGCCGTCGATCACTCCGGTCGTACCGGAGCAGGGCGACGCGTCCACCACCGCCGGCAGGGCCGAGCCGGCGAACGACCCCGCGCGGACGTCCACGGACGACGGGCGGTCCTCCCGGCGAGGGCGGCTCGGCGGGCTGTTCCGGCGTAACCGGGTGCGGGCCGACGAGGAGAGCCGGCCCGCGCCCGATGCGGCGGAGCCGCTGCCCTCGCAGGACGAGGAGTTCGTCGACTGGGTCGCCGGCCTGAGCAAGCCGGTCACCGACAACGAGCCCGAGCAGGAGAGCGGCCGTCGCTCGCTGCGCTCCACCGGCCGCCACCACCGCGACTGAACCGACCGACCCCGGGTTCCGTGAATTCGGGCCTTCCTGCCGGCCAGGACGCCCCGACTTCCCGGAACTCGGGGTCGACCGCGCCAAACCGTCAGGCCAGGGGCAGGTAGACCTTCCCGCCGCCGGAGACGAACTCCTCCGACTTGTCCTTCATGCCGCGGGCGGCGTACTCCTTCAGCTCCTGGGTGATCTTCATGGAGCAGAACTTCGGGCCGCACATCGAGCAGAAGTGGGCGGTCTTCGCGGGCTCGGCCGGCAGCGTCGCGTCGTGGTACGACCGAGCGGTCTCCGGGTCCAGCGAGAGGTTGAACTGGTCCTCCCAGCGGAACTCGAACCGTGCCTTCGACAGCGCGTCGTCCCACGCCTGCGCGCCGGGGTGCCCCTTGGCCAGGTCGGCCGCATGGGCGGCGATCTTGTACGCGATCACGCCGGCCTTCACGTCGTCCCGGTCCGGCAGGCCGAGGTGCTCCTTCGGGGTGACGTAGCAGAGCATGGCGGTCCCGAACATGCCGATCATCGCCGCGCCGATCGCCGAGGTGATGTGGTCGTACGCGGGCGCGATGTCGGTGGTCAGTGGACCGAGCGTGTAGAAGGGCGCCTCGTGGCACCACTCCTGCTGGAGGTCCACGTTCTCCTTGATCTTGTGCATCGGCACGTGACCCGGGCCCTCGATCATCACCTGCACGTCGTGCTCCCAGGCGACCTTCGTCAGCTCACCGAGGGTGCGTAGCTCGGCGAACTGCGCCTCGTCGTTGGCGTCCGCGATCGAACCGGGCCGCAGCCCGTCGCCGAGCGAGAACGTCACGTCGTAGCGCGCGAGGATCGCGCACAGCTCCGCGAAGTTGGTGTACAGGAAGTTCTCCTCGTGGTGCGCCAGGCACCAGGCCGCCATGATCGAGCCGCCCCGGGAGACGATCCCGGTCACCCGGTCCACGGCCAGCGGCACGTACGGCAGCAGCACCCCGGCGTGCACCGTCATGTAGTCCACGCCCTGCTCGGCCTGCTCGATGACGGTCTCGGCGAACACCTCCCAGCTCAACTTCACCGGGTCGCCGCCGACCTTCTCCAACGCCTGATAGATCGGCACCGTCCCGATCGGCACCGGGGAGTTGCGCACGATCGCCTCACGGGTCTCGTGGATCCGCTTGCCCGTGGACAGGTCCATCACGGTGTCCGCGCCCCACCGGGTCGCCCAGGTCAGCTTCTCCACCTCCTCGGCCACCGACGAGCTGACCGCCGATGTGCCGATGTTGGCGTTCACCTTGACCAGGAACGCCTTACCGATGATCGCCGGCTCGCACTCCGGGTGGTTCACGTTCAGCGGCAGCACCGCCCGACCGGCGGCGATCTCGGTCCGGACCAGCTCCGGGTCGACGTTCTCCCGGATCGCCACGAACTCCATCTCCGGCGTCACCACACCCGCCCGCGCGTACGCGAACTGCGTGGGCCGGCGACCCTCCGCGCCGGCCAGCGGCGTGCCCGCGCCCCGCACGGGGGCCACGTCACCGCGCTCGGCGATCCACGGACCACGCAGCGCCGGCAACCCCACCGCCGGGTCCGACCCCGGGCCGGACGTGTCGTAGAGCCGTACCGGCGGATGGTCACCGGTCAGCGTCACCTCCGCGAACGGCACCCGCACATCCGGCCGCGACCCCTCGACGTACACCTTGCCTCGTGCCTGCATGACAACCTCCCTGGTGATCAGGCGGACCAGCCGAAGTGATCCAGCGGCCCGCGCCCCGTGCCCAGCTCCCAGCCCCGCCCGCCGGTCAGCGCGCGGAACACGTACTCCTTGGCGACCTGCACCGCCGCCGGCACCGGATCCCCCAGCGCCAGCCGCACGGCGACGGCCGCCGAGAACGAACAGCCGGTGCCGTGGGTGTGTCGGGTGTCCACCCGGGGACCGCGCAGCAGAGTGGTGACGCCAGCGCCGCACAGCACGTCGACCGCCTCGTCCCCAGCGACGTCGCCGCCGGTGACCACCACGTACTCCGGGCCGCCGGCCGCAAGCGCCTCGGCGGCCACGACCATCCCCGCCACGTCGTCCACGCCGCGTCCGGTGATGGCCGCGGCCTCCGCGCAGTTCGGCGTCGCCACCCGGGCGTACGGAAGCAGCCGCTCCACCGCGCCCACCACGCCCAGCCGGTGACCGCTCGTCGCGACCAGCACCGGATCGACGACGAGCTGGGGCAACCGACCGTCCCGGGCCGCCTGAGCCACCACGTCGGCGACGGCCGGGGTGCCGAGCATCCCCGTCTTGACCGCGCCCACGGTGAAGTCGGCGAGCACGCTGTCCAACTGCTCCGCGACCGTGCGCGGTGGCAACGGCAGGACGGCGTCGACACCCCGGGTGTTCTGCGCGGTCACCGCCGTGAGGACACTCGTGCCGTACGCGCCGAGCGCCGCGAAGACCTTGAGGTCCGCCTGGATGCCCGCGCCACCGCCGGAGTCGGAGCCGGCGATGGTTAGCGTGGTTTTCGGGGTCACTGGCTTTCCTTCGTGGTCGCGGTTTGGGGCGGCGGCCGACCGTGCCCACTCCGGGCGGTCAGGCTTGATCCCTGCGTGGGCACGGTCGGCCGCAGCCCTGACCGGGGGACCTCCGTGCGCCCGTGCCGGCCTTTTAGGACCTTCTGGGTGACCGCCTCTTCGAAGGCGCTGGTCAGGTTTGCCGCTGCCTCTTCGGGGTTTCTTGCGCGCATGAGTGCGCCGAGTACTGCCACTCCGGCGGCTCCTGCCTGCACGCAGGCGGTTACCTGTTCCGGGGTTTCGATGCCACCCAGCGCCAACAGGGGCACCGGGCTGATCTCGATCAGCTTTCGCAGGCCCGTTGCTTGTAGGGGTGGGCCGTAGCCGGGTTTGGTGGTGGTGGGCCAGATCGGGGAGAGGGTGGCGTAGTGCTCGGTGGTGAGGCGGTTCAGTTCGGTCTCGTTGTGGCAGGAGCGGCCGACCAGACCGTGGCGTGGCGGCGGGTACGGGCCGGCGGCCGGCAGGTGGACGACGTCGCCGCCCAGCGGGTCGGGGCCGGCCACGATGAGGGTCCCGCCGGCGTCGGCGAGGATCGCGCGTAGCTCGACGGCGAGGGCGGCGCGCTCGGCGCGGGGCAGGTCCTTCTCCCGCAGCACGACCCAGCGCACTCCCCCGGCGACCGCCCCCGCCACGACCCGTTCGAGACCGCTCCTGGCGACCAGCCGATCGGTCAACAGGACCACCCCGGCCGGCGGCGACCCCGTCACAGGTTCGGTCTTCCCTCGTCGGGGGTGGACGCGAGGGCGTGGAAGCGCCGGGCGATCCGGCCCGCGCCCGCCGCCAGGCGGCCGGCCTCGACGGCGTACCGCATCGCCGTCGCCATCGCCACCGGGTCGGCGGCCCGGGTGACCGCGCTGGCCAGCAGGACGGCGTCGCAGCCCAGCTCCATGGCGAGCGCCGCGTCGGAGGCGGTGCCGATGCCGGCGTCGAGGATCACCGGCACGTCCACGCTCTGCCGGATCAGCCGGATGTGGTGCGGGTTGCCGATGCCGAGTCCCGAGCCGATCGGCGCCCCGGCGGGCATCACCGCGGCGCAGCCCACGTCGGCGAGGCGGCGGGCGAGCACCGGGTCGTCGCTGGTGTACGGCAGCACCGTGAAACCGTCGGCGACGAGTTCCTCGGCGGCGCGGAGCAGCTCCACCCCGTCGGGCAGCAGCGTCCGCTCGTCGCCGATCACCTCCAGCTTCACCCAGTCGGTATCGAACGCGTCGCGCGCCAGCCGGGCCACCTTCACCGCCTCGGCCGCGGTGTGGCAGCCGGCCGTGTTCGGCAGCAGCCGTACGCCGCACCGGTCCAGCAGGTCCAGCAGCCCGCCTCCGGTGCCCGGGGCGGTGTCCACCCGGCGCAGTGCCAGCGTGACGAGTTCCGTGCCGGACGCCCGGATCGCCTGCTCCAGCACGTGCAGGTTCGCGGCCCCGCCGGTGCCGAGGATCAACCGCGAGCCGAACCTCTCCCCACCCAGTTCGAACGGCACGCCGCTCACCCGCCCTGCGCGGCGGTGAGCACCTCGACCTGGTCGCCGTCGCGCAGCTCCGTGGCCGGCCAGCCGGCCCGGGGCACCACCTCGCCGTTGACCGCGACCGCGACGCCACGCTGGTGCGGCGCGACGTCTTGGACCAGGTCGGCCACCGACACACCGCCGGGGACGCTGCGCCCGGCTCCGTTCACCGTCAGCTCCATCACTCCTCCTCGAAACTGCTTCTCGGGCCGGCGAACCGGTCGGCGCCGAAGCCGGTGAGCAGCGGGTCGGGCGTTCCGGTGAGCACCAGTTCGGTGATCGCCTCGGCGGTGACCGGGGTCAGGACGATGCCGTGCCGGTGGTGCCCGGTGGCGGCCAGCACGTCCGGCCGGCCGGGCAGCGGCCCGAGGATCGGCGCGTTGTCCGGGGTACCGGGCCGCAGCCCGGCGACGGCCTCCACCAGGTCGTACTCGGTCAGTTCGGGCAGCAGGTCGACCCCGGCGCGCAGCAGCCGCTGCACCGCGCCGGCGGTGACGGTGGTGTCCGACCGCTCCTCGACCGTCGCGCCGAGCACCACCTCGCCGTCGGTGCGGGGCACCAGGTAGACGTGCTCGCCGTCGGCGTACCCCCGGATCACGTGCCGGAAGCCCGGCGCGACGCCGCCGGGCGCGCGCAGCCGGAGGATCTGGCCCTTCACCGGCCGAACCGGCAGGCCGGTGAGGGCGGCGGCGCCGCAACCGGCCGCGACCACCGTGACTCCGGCCTCCACCTCGGACAATCGCCGGACCGGCCGCGGCACGAACGCCGCGCCGGCCCGCCGCGCGGCCGTGCGCAGCGCCGGCACCAGCCGCCGGGGATCGACCTGGTGGTCGGTGGGCGCGAACGCGCCGCCGCGAACCCGGGGCGCGAGCGCCGGCTCGCGGTCGCGCAGCTCAGTGGGGCGCAGCGCCGTCACCGGCAGATCCAGACCCTGTTGGTACGCCCACAGCCGGCGGGCCTCGGCCAGGTCGTCGCCGGTCAGCCCGACCATCAGGGTGCCCTCGGTCCGGTAGCCGATCGTGGCGTCGCTGGCGTCGGTCAGTTCGGCGGCGAACGCGGGCCAACGCGCGGCGGAGGCCACCAGCAGCTCGGTCAGTCGCCGTTCCCCGAAGTACGCCTCGGCGACCGGGGAGAGCATCCCGGCGGCGACGGCCGACGCCCCCGACCCGGGCGTCGGGTCGTGCACCTCGACGCGCAGGCCACGGGTGGCACAGCGCCACGCGATCGCCAGCCCGATCGGGCCCGCGCCCACCACCGCCACGTCGGCGCGGGTCACGCCAGCGCCCGCAGCAGGTCGGTGGTAGCCCGTCCCGGATCGGCGGCCGAGGAGACCGCCCCGACCACGGCCACCCCGTACGCCCCGGCGGCGCGCAGCGCCGGCACCCGGTCGGCGGTCACTCCCCCGATCGCGATGACCGGCACGTCGACGGCGTCGACGACGTCGCGTACCCCGACTGCCCCGATGGGGTCGGGCAGGCCGGACTTGGTGCTGGTGGCGTGGCACGGGCCGACGCCGAGGTAGGTGGCCCCGGCGACGACCGCCTCGACCGCGCCGCGCGGCTCGCGGGCGGTGACGCCCAGCACGCCGGTGGGGCCGAGCACGTGCCGGGCCGCGGCGACCGGCAGGTCGTCGGCGCCGACGTGTCCACCGGCGGCGTCGACCGCCAGCGCCACGTGCAGTCGGTCGTTGATCAGGCACGTCGCCCCGTACGGCGCGCACAGCGCGAGCACCCGGGCGGCCAGGTCGTACGCCTCGCGGTCGGTGGCGGAGTCCTGGACCCGGACCTGCACGACGAGGTCGGCGTGGGCCGCCGCGAGGGCGGCCCGGACCACGGTGAGGGGATCGCGCCCGGGTCGGGTGTCGGTGATCAGATGCAGTCGTCCAAGGGACGGCACGGCAACGCTCCTCCCTGCGCCGGCATTACCCGGATCAGGTTCGACGGTCGGGGGCTGTCAGCCCCCCTCTCAGCCCGGTACACCGGGCTCCCGTGGGTTACTTGCGTGTCACCGTACGACAGTTCGGCCTCCGCTGCCAAGGGTGGGTCATCGACCCGAGGCGGCGTATCGATCGGGGTGCTTTCTCCTGTCCTGTTCGGAATGTCGCCCGCCGTTGCAGAACCGTTACCCGCCGGCATCTTGCCGGACATCGATGCAGCAGAACTAATTTGTTCAGCGATTCGACAAAATGCCGGCGTGGACGCCCTGGCACGGCGTCCCCACCGGCTCCATCTGGGACGGTCTTCGGCGAGCCGGCCCCGCGATCCCTGTCCACCGCGACATTGGAGGCGGCGTGTCCCGTTCTCGTCGTGCCCGTTTACCACTCACCGCTACCCTGTTGTCCCTCGCCCTGACGTCGACGGCCCTCATCGGGTCCCCGGCGCAGGCGGCTCCGACCGGAGCACAGATCCCCGCGCGAGACGTGCCTGTCGCGGCTCCGCTCTCCCAGGCGGCGCCGAACGCGCCGAAGGCCGCTGCGGCCGACCCCTACTCCGTCCTGATCTTCTCGAAGACCGCCGGCTTCCGGCACGACGCCATCCCCACCGGCATCGCCGCCATCCAGCAGCTCGGCGCCACCAACGGCTTCACGGTGGACACCACCGAGGACGGTGCCGCGTTCAGCGACGCCAACCTCGCCAAGTACAAGGCCGTGATCTGGCTCTCCACCACCGGTGACGTTCTCAACGCCGACCAGCAGGCGGCCTTCGAGCGGTACGTGAAGGCCGGCGGCGGTTACGTCGGCGTCCACGCCGCCTCGGACACCGAGTACAGCTGGGCCTGGTACGGCGACCTGGTCGGCGCGTACTTCGCCAACCACCCGCAGAACCAGCAGGCCACCGTCAAGGTGGAGGACCCGGCCCACCCGTCCACCGCCGGACTGCCGGAACGCTGGTCCCGGTTCGACGAGTGGTACAACTTCCAGACCAACCCCCGGTCGGACGTGCACGTCCTGGCCAGCCTGGACGAGAAGAGCTACACCCCGGGCGCCGGCGCGATGGGCGCCGACCACCCGACGGCGTGGTGCCAGGACTTCGACGGTGGCCGCTCCTGGTACACCGGCGGCGGGCACACCCGTGAGTCGTACGCCGAGCCCGAGTTCCTCAAGCACCTGCTCGGCGGCATCCAGACGGCGGCCGGCGTGGTCGACGCCGACTGCGGCGCGTCGAAGACCTCCAACTTCGAGAAGGTCACGCTGGACAGCAACACCAGCAACCCGATGGAGCTGGACATCGCCCCCGACGGGCGGGTCTTCTACATCGAGCGCGACGGTCGGGTGCAGATCATCAAGCCGGACACCGGCAACACCGTCACCGCCGTCGACCTGGACGTCTTCACCGGCAACGAGGACGGCCTGATCGGCATCCGGCTCGACCCGGACTTCGCCACCAACAAGTGGGTGTATCTCTACTACGCCCCGAACGACAACGTCACGCGCAACCTGCTGTCCCGGTTCACCGTGACCGGCGACACCATCGACCTGGCGAGCGAGAAACAGGTGCTGCGGGTCGACACCCAGCGCAACACCTGCTGCCACGCGGGCGGCAGCATGACCTTCGACAGCGCCGGCAACCTGTACCTGGCCACCGGTGACAACACCAACCCGTTCGAGTCGAACGCGTACGCGCCGCTCGACGAGCGTCCGGGTCGCCAGGACTACGACTCGCAGCGCACGTCGGCCAACACGAACGACCTGCGCGGCAAGGTGCTCCGGATCCACCCGGAGGACAACGGGACGTACACCGTTCCGTCCGGCAACCTCTTCCCGGCCGGCACCGAGAAGACCCGTCCCGAGATCTACGCGATGGGCTTCCGCAACCCGTTCCGGATCGGCACCGACCCGAAGACCGACACGCTGTACGTCGGTGACTACGGGCCGGACGCCAACTCGAACAACCCGGACCGGGGCCCGCGGGGTCTGGTCGAGTGGAACGTCGTGACCCCCGGCAACTACGGCTGGCCGTACTGCACGGGCACGAACGAGGCCTACAACGACTACACGTTCCCGTCCGGCCCGAGCGGTCCGAAGTTCGACTGCGCCGCGCCGGTCAACAACTCGCCCAACAACACGGGCCTGACCAACCTCCCGCCGGTCGTCCCGGCCACCGTCGACTACGGCTACGCCGGTGACGCGCGGTACCCGGAGATCGGTGGCGGTGGCGCCCCGATGGGCGGCCCGGCCTACCGGTACGACGCCAACCTCAACTCGACCCGCAAGTGGCCGGCCTACTTCGACGGCAAGGCGCTGCTGGGCGAGTGGAACCAGAACAAGATGTACACGATGCAGATGACCGCCGACGGCAAGTCGTTGGTGGACATCAACCAGTTGCTGCCCGGCATGTCGATGATCCGGCCGATGGACTTCGAGTTCGGTCCGGACGGCGCGCTGTACCTGATCGAGTGGGGCAGCGGCTTCGGCGGCAACAACGACAACTCCGGGGTCTACCGGATCGACTACACCGCCGGTGACCGTGCGCCGATCGCGGCGGCGGCCGCCAACCCGACCTCGGGTCCGGCCCCGTTGACGGTGGAGTTCTCCAGCGCCGGCTCCCGGGACCCGGACGGTGGAACGCTCACCTACGCCTGGGCGTTCGGTGACGGGCAGACCTCCACCGAGGCCAACCCGACGCACACCTACGCCACGGCGGGCAACTACACGGCGCAGCTCACCGTGACCAACCCGAAGGGCCGCACGGCGGTGGCCAACGTACCGGTCACCGTGGGCAACACCGCGCCGACGGTAACCATCGAGTTCCCGCCGGACGGTGGCTTCTTCAACTGGGGTGACCAGGTCCGCTACACGGTCAAGGTGACCGACCCCGAGGACGGGCAGATCGACTGCACCAAGGTGAACCTCCAGGTGCTGCTCGGTCACGACGAGCACGCCCACCCGCTGGAGCAGCACACCGGCTGCACCGGCACGGTCCAGACGTCGCTCGCCTCCGGGCACGGCGCCGAGGCGAACGTGTTCGCGGTCTTCGAGGCCACCTACACCGACAAGGGTGGCGCGGGCGGTTCCGGCGCGCTCACCGGCCGGCAGATCGAGATCCTGCAGCCCAAGCAGAAGCAGGCCGAGTACTTCACCGCCACCGGGCGTACCCCGGTGAGCACGGGCGGCGGCGACGCCGGCGTGCAGCGCGAGGCCGCGACCGACACCGCCGGTGGCGGTCAGAGCATCGCGTTCATCGAGGACGGCGACTGGTGGTCGGTCGTTCCGGCGAACCTCACCAACATCACCGAGATCCGGTTCCGGGCCGCCTCGGCCGCCGCTGGCGGTCGGATCGAGGTCCACGCCGGTGCGGTCGACGGACCGGTCGTGGCCACGGCCACCGTTCCGGCGACCGGCGGGTGGCAGACGTACACGGACGTGAGCGCGCCGGTGACCGGTGCCGCGAGCGGCGGGCTGTACTTCGTGGCCCGTGACCCGAACGGCGGAACGGGTTCGCTGTTCAACGTCAACTGGATGGACTTCGTCGGTCGCGGCGTCACCGAGAACGGGCCGCCGGTGGTCACCGCCACCGCGACCCCGACCACGGGCACCGCGCCGGTCACCGTCGCCTTCGACGGCACGGCCACCGACGCCGAGGGTGACACCCCGCTGACGTACGCCTGGGACTTCGGTGACGGCGGTACGGCGTCCACCCTGGACGCCAGCCACACGTACACCAGCGTCGGCGCCTTCACGGCCACCCTCACGGTGACCGACAGCAAGGGTGCCAAGTCGTACGCCACGGTGCCGGTGCGGGTCAACGCTCCGGACACGTCCTGCCTCGGGGCGCGTTCGGACGACTTCAACGGCAACACGCTGGACAAGAGCCGGTGGACCACCGTGGTCCGGGAGAACCAGCTCTACTCCCTCAGCGGCGGCGCGCTGAAGCTACCCACCGCCGTGGGTGACCTCTACGGCGCCCGCAACGACGCCACCAACCTGGTGCTCCAGCCGGCGCCGACCGGCGCCTGGGAGATGACCACCAAGGTCACCCTCCCGGTGACGGCCAACTACCAGCAGGCCGGCCTGCTGGTGTACGGCGACGACGACAACTACGCCAAGGTGGACCTGCTCTACAACGGCAGCCGTCGGGTGGAGTTCATCCGGGAGACGGCGGCCACGCCGCGCAACGACGCTGCCGACGCCACCAACGCGCCGGCCGGTGACACCGTGTACCTGCGGATCACCAGCGACGGGACGAACCTGACCGCGGCGACCTCGGGCGACGGGCAGACGTTCACCACGGTCGGCCGCTCGGCCGCGCTGGCTGGCATCACCAACCCGCGGATCGGGGTGTTCGCCCTCAACGGCGGCACCGAGGCTCCGGTGGTGGACGCCGCGTTCGACTCGTTCGTGGTCACGCCGGACGCTCCGGCCGGCCCGGTCGAGCCGTCGGACGAGTTCACCGGCAGCACGCTGGACAAGTGCCGGTGGGACGCCATCGTTCGGGAGGACCCGAACGGCTACCGGGTGACCGACGGCGCGCTGCGGATCGACGTGCCGAACGGTGACATCTACGGCACCGACAACACCGGTCCGAAGAACTTCATCCTCCAGACCGCGCCCTCGGGCGACTGGACCCTGGAGACCAAGGTCGACGGCAGTCTGCTGAACGAGCAGTACCAGCAGGCCGGTCTGCTCGTGCAGGCCGACGACGACAACTACCTGAAGTTCGACTTCATCGCCGACAACACGGCCGGCTCGGCGGTGACGCGGCGGATCGAGTTCCGCAGCGAGATCGCCGGGACGGTGCAGAGCCCGCAGCCGGAGGCGACGAGCCTCACCTCGGCGGTGTGGTACCTGCGCCTGGCCCGGGTGGGCGACACCTTCACCGCGTCGTACTCGGCCGACGGGACGACCTGGACCACGCTGGAGGCACTGACCAACAGCGCGGTGGGCGCCACCCCGAAGGTGGGTCTGTTCACCCTCGGCGCCAACCAGACGGCGTCGAAGACGGCCGCGTTCGACTACTTCCGGTTGAGCACGAAGGTGGCCGACGACAAGGCGCCGGTCACCACCGCGGCGGTGTCCGGCACCCCCACCGACGGCTGGTACACCGGCCCGGTGACGGTCACCCTGACCGCCGCCGACGAGGCCGGCGGCAGCGGGCTCGCCAGCACGGAGTACCAGCTCGACGGGGCCACCGCGTGGACGGCGTACACCGCGCCGGTGGCGATCAGCGGTGACGGCGAGCACGAGCTGCGGTTCCGCTCGACCGACAAGGCCGGCAACGTGGAGTCGACGAAGACCGTCGCGGTCAAGATCGACGCCACCGCTCCGGTCACCACGGCGACGTTCGCTCCGGCGAACGACGCGGGCTGGCACAACGGGACCATCCCGGTGGTGCTCGCCGCGACCGACGCCGGTTCCGGGGTCAAGACGGTCGAGTGGTCGCTGGACGGTGGCGCGTGGACGCCGTACACGGAGCCGGTCGAGGTGACCGGTGACGGGCAGCACGAGCTGCTGTACCGCTCCACCGACAAGGCGGGCAACGTCGAGACGCTCAAGTCGGCGATCCTGAAGATCGACGGCACCAAGCCGACGCTGCTGGTCTCCGGCATCGCCGACGGCCAGCTCTACGGCGACAGCCAGGACGTCCGCGTGTCCTGGCAGGCCGTGGACCCGACCTCGGGCATCGCGTCCGTGGTCGGCCAGCTCGACGGCAACACGTACGCCAGCGGCACCCTGCAGGCCATGTACGAGCTGTCGCTCGGCCTGCACGAGCTGACCGTCACCGCGACCGACAAGGCCGGCAACAAGACGACCTCGAACGTCCGGTTCTTCGTCACCACCTCGTTCCGGGACATGCAGTTCCTGCTGGACCGGTTCAAGGCGACGGGGCGGTTGTCGGCCAAGGCGCACAAGCAGTTGACCGCCAAGCTCGACGCGGCCCGCCAGGCCGAGGCGGCCGGCAACGACAGCAAGGCGATCAAGCAGCTGACCCAGTTCCGGGACCTCGCCACCGACGCCACCCTGGTGGCCGAGGCCGAGATCCGGGACACCCTCACCCGGGACGCCGACGCGATGATCGTGCGGCTCGGCGGTACGGCCAGCAAGGCCGGCGTCAAGGCCAATGACGGCGAGCCGGTCAAGGGCACGGGACGGCTCGGTGGCGACGCCACCCGGCTGGCACCCGGTCGCCAGCTCTGATCCGATCGAGGCCCCTCCCCGACGCTCCGGCGTCGGGGAGGGGCCTCCCTCATTAGGGAGGAGACGTCCGTGACGCGTATCCGCAAGGTGCTGGCCGCCGTGTTCGCCGGACTGGCTCTGACCCTGCTCGCCGCGACCCCGGCGGCCGCGCAGGCCGACAAACTCAAGCTGACGGTGGCCGGCGACGGAGCCGAGGGCGTCACCATCCAGGCCACCTACGCCGACGGTCGTCGGCTGGACCGGGTGGTACGACTGGTGCTCACCGCCACCGGCCCGGACGGGCAGAAGGTCGGCCCGGTGCAGCTGGAACCGCAGCCCGAGGGGCAGGGCTTCTACAGCAGCGGCCCGGTGCTCTCCACCGGCACGTGGAAGGTGACGGTGAACTCCCCCGCTCCGCTGCAGAGCAAGGCCACCGCGACGGTGCAGGCGAAGGCGGCACAGTCTCCGCCGGTGCCCACGCCGGTCGCGGTGACCGCGGACCGGGCCGACGGACGCGGGGCGGCTGCCGGCTGGTGGCCGTTCGCGGCGGCCGGGCTGGTGCTCATCGCCGCCGCGATGGGGGTGGCCATGCTGTTCGGCCGCCGCCGCTCCGCCACGCCGAACGACTGACCTGTCGGCGCTCCAGCGCCACTCCGACGACCGGGCCGGGCCGCGACGAGCGGCCCGGCCCGGTTCCGTCCGGCCGGCTGGTGATCGACTCGTGTTCCTTGAAGTCGGGGCATCCCCGACCGCAGGTCACCCCGCATTCAAGGAACGCGAGTGGATCACGACGCGGCACGCGGCGCCCGCGCTCAGAGAATGTCGCGCAGGGCCGTCAGGTCCTCGTCGGTGGGCTCCCAGGTGCCGGCGGCGGCATTGGCGTGCACCTGCTCGGCGCTGGTGGCGCCGGCGATCACCGAGGTCACCGCAGGCTGGGCTGCCAGGCCACCGATCGCCACCTGGAGCATGGTCAGACCCCGCTCGTTCGCGTACGCCTCGATGGCCTCGATGGTGTCCCAGTCGGCCGCCGCGAGCCGGTCGGCGTACCGGCCGCCGCCGGAGAGCCGACTGCCGGCCGGAGGCTGCTCGCTGCGCTTGTACTTGCCGGTGAGCAGACCGTTGGCGAGCGGGAAGAACGGCAGCATGCCGAGGCCGAACCGCTCACACGCCGGGATCACCTCGGCCTGGACCGAGCGCTCCAGCAGGCTGTAGTGGTTCTGCGCGCTGATGAAGCGGGCCCGGCCGTTGGACGACGCGACCCAGTCCGCGTCGGCGATCTGCCAGCCGGCGAAGTTGGAGTTGCCCAGGTAGCGCACCTTGCCGTCACGGACCAGGTCGTCCAGCGCGGCGAGGGTCTCGTCGATCGGCGTACCCGGGTCGGGCTCGTGCATCTGGTACAGGTCGATATGGTCGGTGCCGAGCCGGCGCAGCGACGCCTCGACCGCGCGGGCGATGTACCGGCGCGCGCCACGGGCCCCGAAGTCCGGACCGTTCAGGCCGTTCATGTCCATACCGAACTTGGTGGCCACCACCACGTCGTCGCGGCGGCCCTTGAGCGCCTGCCCGAGCAGCTCCTCCGAGCCACCCTGCGGCTCGCCGTAGATGTCGGCGGTGTCGAACAGGTTGATCCCGGCGTCCAGGGCGGCGTCCACCACCGCTCGCGTGCCGTCGAGGTCCAGCTTGCGGCCGAAGTTGTTGCAGCCGATTCCGACGACGGACACCACGAGCCCGGAGTCGCCCAGCCGGCGATAGGTCATCTCAGTCACGAGTTCCACCCTATGCCCCGTGAAGGAAGGGCCCCTTACTAACGCCTGGTGTCTAATAAGGGGCCCTTCCTTTCGCGTCAGCCGACGTCCCAGACCGGCTCGGGGGTTTCCACCACCTCGTTGTCGCCGCGGAACAGTACGAAACGGTCGAAGGATCGGGTGAACCAGCGGTCGTGGGTGACCGCGATCACCGTTCCCTCGAAGGCGTTCAGGCCGGCCTCCAGGGCTTCCGCGCTGGCCAGGTCGAGGTTGTCGGTGGGTTCGTCGAGCAGCAACAGGGTCGCCCCGGACAGCTCCAGCAGGAGCACCAGGAAGCGGGCCTGCTGCCCTCCGGAGAGGGTGCCGAAGCGCTGATCACCCTGCCCGGCCAGCTCGTACCGACTGAGCACCCCCATCGCCGCGTGCCGGTCCATCCCCTGGCGGTGCTCGTCGCCCCGCCACAGGATCTCGACAAGCGTCCTTCCCATCAGCTCCGGTCGGTCGTGCGTCTGGGAGAAGTGCCCGGGGCGGACCCGCGCGCCGAGCCGGGCCACGCCGTCGTGCACCACCGGCGCGAGCGCGCCCGCGCCGTCGACCGGCCCGTTCGCCGGGTCGGGATCGGTGCCGCCGCGCGCCAGCAGACGCAGGAAGTGCGACTTGCCGGTGCCGTTGGCGCCGAGGACCGCCAACCGGTCGCCGTACCAGATCTCCAGGTCGAAGGGGAAGGTCAGGCCGTCCAGCTCGAGCTGGTCGCAGACGACCGCGCGCTTGCCGGTCCGCCCGCCGGTCAGCCGCATCCGGATGTCCTGGTCCTTGGGGGGTACGGGCGGAGGCCCGGCCTCCTCGAACTTGCGCAGCCGGGTCTGCGCGGCCTGGTACCGCGAGGCCAACCCGTCGTTGTACGCGGCCTTCTGCTTGTACATCAGCATCAGCTCGCGCAGCTTCTGGTGCTCCTCGTCCCAGCGTCGACGCAGCTCGTCGAGGCGGGCGTGCCGGGCCACCCGGGCCTCGTGCCAACTGGCGAAGCCACCCGGGTGCACCCAGGCGCTGCCGCCCTCGACGGCGACCACCCGGTCGGCGCTCTGCGCCAACAGCTCACGGTCGTGCGAGACGTAGAGCACCGACTTCGTCGACTCCCGCAGCCGCCCCTCCAACCAGCGCTTGCCGGGCACGTCGAGGAAGTTGTCCGGCTCGTCGAGTAGCAGCACCTCGTCCGGGCCGCGCAGCAGCAACTCCAGGGCGAACCGCTTCTGCTGCCCGCCCGAGAGCGTCCGTACCGGTCGGTCCCGTACGGCGTCCCACGGCTGGTCGAGCACGATGGTGGCGACGGTGTCGAAGAGCACCTCGGCGTCGTACCCGCCGGTCTCGCCCCAGGCGCCGAGCGCGTCCGCGTACGCCAACTGCGCCTTGCCCGCGGCGTTGCTGAACTTGCCGTGGGTCTCGGCCGCCCGCATGGCCGCCTCGGTCTCGCCGAGCCGGCGGCCGGCGTCGCGAAGTGCCGGCGGGGCCAGCGACAGGGCCAGGTCGGCGAGCGTCGTCTCGTCGCCGATCATGCCGATGAACTGCCTCATCACGCCCAGCCCGCCGGCCCGCGCGATGCTGCCCGCGCGTACCGGAAGGTCACCGGCGACCATCCTCAGCAGTGTCGTCTTGCCGGCGCCGTTCGGCCCGACCAGGGCGACCTTGGCGCCCTCACCGACTCGGAACGACACGTCGGCGAAGAGTTCCCGACCGTCGGGCAGGGTGTGCCCGACCGCTGCCACGTCCACGTATCCCACGCCGGGATCCTGCCCCAACCGGGACCGGTAGGGACATCCAATTACCGGGTGACCCGCAGCACCCGGAAGCCCTTCTGGCTGGCGTGCCGCTCGACCTGCCAGCCCTGTTCGACGAGCCAGCGCTGCAGCGAGTCGCCACCCAGGTGCCGGGCGACGACCAACCAGCCGACGCCGTCCGGGGCGAGCCGGGGCAGCCAGCGCCGCAGCAGCTCGTGCAGCTCGTCCTTGCCGACGCGGATGGGCGGGTTGGACCAGAGCTGGGCGAAGGTCACCTCCGCCGGTACGTCGTCCGGCGCGCTCACCCGGACCCGGTCACCGGCGCCGATCCTCGCCGCGTTGGCGGCGGTGAGGTCGCGGGCGCGGGAGTTGACGTCGACGGCCCAGACGGTGCTCGTCGGCGCGAGGTCGGCCAGGACGCACGCGATGGGTCCGAACCCGCAGCCGAGGTCGAGCAGGTCACCCGTGGTGTCGGCGGCGGGCAGGTCGGCCTTGCGCAGGAGTACGGCGGTGCCGGGATCGAGACGGCTGGCGGAGAAGACACCGCCGGCCGAGGCGAGTCGGTAGTCGCGGTCGGCGACGGAGAATTCGACCTCGCGCGCCGGTGCGTCGCTGGCGGGCTGCGCGGTGAAGTAGTGGTCGCCGGTCACGTCGGCAATTCTCGCATCGGCTCGGGCGGCTCACGACACTGCCCACACCCACATTTCCCTGATATTACCCCCTAAAGGGACAATCACTCCTACTCTGGGCGACATGGTGTATCGGTACCAGTCCGAAGAGGACGCATTCGAGGACCCCGAGCCCGGCTCCGACCTGGACGTGGTCGGCGCAGGTCCCCCTCCACCGGCCGGCCCCTCACCGTCGCGTTTCCCCGCGCCGTCGCTGCCCCGACCCAACCAGTTGGTGCTGCCGTCGAACCAGCCGCCGCCGGCCCCCCGCGTCACCCCGTCGGTGGCGGCTCCCCGCAGCCAGGTCTACACCTCGGCCCAGCCGGTGGAGCCGTCCGCCCGGCGTGGCGGTGGGCGGCTCTGGCAGGTGGTGATCGGCGGCGCCGCCGTCCTCGTCCTGCTCGCGCTCTGCGGCCTGGGCGCCGCCGCACTGCTGCTGGATCGCGACGCGACACCACAGTCCACCCCGACGTACCAGCCGAACGCCGCGCCGTCCGCCAGCGTCCAGCAGCCGCAGGATCTCGACTCGCGGGACACCGACCAGGCGCCGCTCACCGCGAAGGAACTCTTCCCCGGCAAGGATCTGAAGCTCGCCGAAGGCCAGCCCGCCTACCAGGTGCTCAAGACCCAGTCCAGCGGCAGTTGCGCCGTCGCCGCCACGGACGAGGTCGCGGACCTGCTGGTCCGGCTCGGCTGCAACCAGGTCGTCCGGGCCACCCTGCGGAGTCCCGGCGGCGAGCACCTGGTCACCACCGGCCTGTTCAACCTGACCGACAGGGCCAACGCCGAGCGGGCCCGGGACCGGATCCGGCAGATCCTCGACGAACGGCAGGGCCGGTTCCTCGGGCTCACCGCCGGCGACGACACCGATGCGCTGACCAGCGCCCCGGCCCGGGTCGGCTGGCAGGTCCGCGGCCACTACCTGGCGTACGCGCTGGTGGTCCGTGCCGACGGAACCGCGGTCAAGCCCGGCGACACCAAGATCCGGGAAGTCCTGTTCGACATGATCGAGGCCCACCTCAGCAAGGGCGTCCTCCAACGGCGGGCCGACATCGGCACGGCCGGGCAGCCAACGGGGGCGTCCACCGACGGCAGCGGCAGCCAGAGCGGCGGCGAGGACGGCGACTGACCCGCGACCGGTCCGAAGGGTGTGCCGCCGAGGTGGCACACCCGTCGTCGTCCGTACCGGGTTCGCCCGTCAGCCCTCGACCGGCACGCGCAGCCGGCGCGTCAGGTCGGCACGGCGCGCGTAGTCCGCCGGATCGTCCGGGTAGCCGACCGCGACCAGGGTCAACCCGTGCGCCGGCGCCACCGTCACCTCGCTGGACCGCTCCTGCCGGGTCAGCAGGCTGCCCGGCCACCGCACCGGCCGGCGGCCGTCGCCGGCCGCGAGCATCGCCCCCACGAGGCTGCGCAC
Source organism: Micromonospora sp. NPDC049359 (assembly GCF_044466585.1). NCBI lineage: Bacteria > Bacillati > Actinomycetota > Actinomycetes > Micromonosporales > Micromonosporaceae > Micromonospora > Micromonospora sp. NPDC049359. The sequence continues at coordinate 324,988 of NZ_JBITMW010000008.1, forward strand.
CATCGCCTGACAGAACGCGTCCGCCTGTACGGTGGCGACCAGGATGCCGTCCGGGTCCCGCCGCCAGTCCAACCGGGTCACCTCGCGCAGCGTCGTCGCGTTCTCCTTGCGTCGGCAGTACGCGGCGAAGTCGTGCTCCCCCACCAGGCCCTCGGCCGCGGCGTTCAGGGCCGCCAGGTCCAGCGCCCGCGGCCAGGCCAACACCTCGTGCCGACGGAGCGGCTCCGCGCCGTACGGGGCGTCGGTCACCCGGTACTCGTAGCGCCGGTAGGTGGCCGAGAAGCGGGCGTCGAAGTCGGTGGGCACCTCGGTCATCGCCCGTACCCGCACGTCGGTGGGGAGCAGCCGGGCCAGCCGGCGCAGCAGCCGCCCCTCGTGCTCCCGCCACACCTCGACGGGTAGGTCCAGGTGACAGACCTGCCCGCGGGCGTGCACCCCCGCGTCGGTCCGGCCCGCGACGGTCAGACCAGTCGCCGTACCCGCGCCCAGGACCAGGTCCAGGGTCTCGACGAGCACCCCGGCGACGGTCCGCCGCGTCGGCTGGGGCGCCCACCCGGAGAAGTCCGCGCCGTCGTACGAGACGTCCAGCCGCAGCCGGATACGCTCGTCCACCTCGTACCTCCTGTTACGGGTCGGGCCCGACACCCCGAAAGGGGTGCCGGGCCCGCACTGATGCCCGAGGTCAGGCCTTGTTCTCCTCGGTGGCGAGGTCGCTGTCCTCGCGCGCCTCGGCGGTGTCGCCGGAGGCCGACACCGGCGCCTCGGAGTCCTGGTCGGCGTCGGCCGACTTCGGAGCGTCCTCGGCCGGGGCGAGCGCCTCGACCTTGTCCTGCTGCGCGGCCTTGCGGGCGGCGGTCTTCTTGTTCGCCTTCGGCTCGGCGACCTGAAGCTCCTCCACCAGCTCGATGATCGCCATCGGCGCGTTGTCACCCTTGCGCGGACCGGTCTTCACGATCCGGGTGTAACCGCCGGGGCGGTTGGAGTACCGGGGCGCGATCTGGTCGAACAGGGCGTAGACGACGTCCTTGTCCTTGACGACACCCAGCACCCGACGCCGCGAGGCGAGGTCACCGCGCTTGGCCTTGGTGATGAGCTGCTCGGCCAGCGGACGGAGCCGCCGGGCCTTCGTCTCGGTGGTCTGGATCTTGCCGTGCTGGAACAGCGCGGTCGCCAGGTTGGCGAGCATCAGCCGCTCGTGCGAGGGGCTGCCGCCGAGGCGGGGGCCCTTGGTGGGCGTGGGCATTTTTGGTGCTCCTCAGTTGTGGCGGCAGCGCGGACTAGAGCTGCTCGGTCTCGCGGTAGTCGTCGGTGTCGTAGTCGGCCTCGCCGAAGGTGTCCACGACGTGCGCCGGGTCGAAGTTCGGAGCCGAGTCCTTCAGCCCGAGACCCATCCCGGCGAGCTTCATCTTGACCTCGTCGATCGACTTCTGACCGAAGTTGCGGATGTCGAGGAGGTCGGCCTCGGTACGCCCGATGAGCTCACCAACGGAGTTGATGCCCTCGCGCTTGAGGCAGTTGTAGGAGCGGACGGTCAGGTCCAGCTCCTCGATCGGCAGAGCGAGGTCCGCCGCCAGCTGGGCGTCCTGCGGGGACGGCCCGATGTCGATGCCCTCAGCCGTCTCGTCCAGCTCACGAGCCAGACCGAACAGCTCCACCAGCGTCGAACCGGCGGAGGCCAGCGCGGTACGCGGGCCCATCGACGGCTTGGTCTCGACGTCGATGATGAGCCGGTCGAAGTCGGTGCGCTGCTCGACGCGGGTCGCCTCGACGCGGTAGGTCACCTTCAGCACCGGCGAGTAGATCGAGTCGACCGGGATCCGGCCGATCTCGGCGCCGGACTGCTTGTTCTGAGCGGCCGTCACGTAGCCCCGGCCCCGCTCGACGGTCAGCTCCATGTCGAGCCGGCCCTTGCCGTTCAGGGTCGCGAGCTTGAGGTCCGGGTTGTGCACCGAGACGCCGGCCGGGGGCTGGATGTCGCCCGCCGTCACGTCGCCGGGGCCCTGCTTACGCAGGTACATGCTGACCGGCTCGTCGTGCTCGGAGCTGACGCACAGCTCCTTGATGTTCATGACGAGCTCGACCACGTCCTCCTTGACACCGGGGATCGTGGTGAACTCGTGCAGCACGCCGTCGATCTTGATCGAGGTGACCGCCGCACCCGGGATCGACGACAGCAGCGTACGCCGCAGCGAGTTGCCCAGGGTGTAGCCGAAGCCCGGCTCGAGCGGCTCGATGGCGAACCGCGACCGGGTCTCGTTGATCGACTCCTCGGAGAGGGAGGGTCGCTGACTGATGAGCATCTTGTCTCTTCTCTTCCGGGACGCCCGCTATTTGACGCCCACGACACAAACTGTTCCGGTGGCCCGCCCCGAAGGGCAGGCCACCGCAACGAGCCCGACTACTTGGAGTAGAGCTCGACGATCAGCTGCTCCTGGACCTGCGTGTCGATGACCTGCCGGGCCGGGAGGGAGTGCACGAGCACCTTCATCTGGCTCGGAATGGCCTCAAGCCACGCCGGAACCGTCTTCGAACCGGCCTGAGCCTGCGCCACCACGAACGGGGTGAGCTCCTTGCTCTTGCCCCGAACCTCGATGATGTCGTGCTCCTTGACGCGGTACGACGGGATGTCGACCTTCTTGCCGTTCACCGTGAAGTGACCGTGCTTGACCAGCTGGCGGGCCATGTCCCGCGAGTGGGCGTAGCCGGCCCGGTAAACGACGTTGTCCAGCCGCGACTCGAGGATCTGCAGGAGGACCTCACCGGTCTTGGCCTGCTTGCCGACGGCTTCCTCGTAGTAGCCACGGAACTGCTTCTCCAGCACGCCGTAGACGCGGCGGGCCTTCTGCTTCTCGCGGAGCTGGAGCAGGTACTCCGTCTCCTTGGTGCGGCCGCGGCCGTGCTGCCCGGGCGGGAACGGCCGGGACTCGAACGGGCACTTCGGACCATCGCACTTGCTGCCCTTGAGGAACAGCTTCATCTTCTCCCGCCGGCAACGGCGGCAGTCAGCACCGGTGTAACGAGCCATCTCTCTCTACCTCTCAGACCCGACGACGCTTAGGCGGACGGCACCCGTTGTGCGGCTGCGGGGTGACGTCGGCGATCTGGCCGACCTCCAGCCCGACGGCCTGCAGCGAACGGATAGCGGTCTCCCGGCCGGAGCCGGGGCCCTTGACGAACACGTCGACCTTGCGCATGCCGTGCTCCATGGCGCGACGCGCGGCGGCCTCGGCGGCCAGCTGCGCGGCGAACGGAGTCGACTTGCGGGAGCCCTTGAAGCCAACCTGGCCCGCGGAGGCCCAGGAGATGACCGCACCGGTCGGGTCCGTGATGGACACGATGGTGTTGTTGAAAGTGCTCTTGATGTGCGCCTGCCCGTGGGCGACGTTCTTGCGTTCCTTGCGCCGGACCTTCTTGACAGCGGCTCCGGCACGAGCCTTCGGTGGCATAAGTCTGTGCGCTCCTATTACTTCTTGCCGGGCTTCTTCTTGCCGGCGACGGTCCGCTTCGGGCCCTTGCGGGTCCGCGCGTTGGTCTTGGTCCGCTGGCCACGCACGGGCAGGCCCCGGCGGTGCCGGATGCCGGCGTAGCAGCCGATCTCAACCTTGCGGCGGATGTCAGCGGCGACCTCGCGGCGCAGGTCGCCTTCAACCTTGTAGTTGCCCTCGATGTGGTCGCGGAGCTGCACGAGCTCCTCGTCCGTGAGGTCCCGAGCGCGCTTGTCCGGCGAGATGCCGGTAGCGGCGAGCGTCTCCAGGGCGCGGGTTCGACCGACCCCGAAGATGTAGGTGAGCGCGATCTCCATCCGCTTCTCGCGGGGGAGATCCACGCCGACTAGACGTGCCATGTGCGGGCGTACTCCTCGTGATGTGTGGCGGAGGTGTGGACCCGTCCCACCCCGCTACCGGCCGTCCCGTCTTTCCGACGCCATCAGCGCCGGCGACCGGGATCGGTCGCTGCCCAAGCGGGCCCCGGCCTCCGACCGGGGGTCAGCCACGAAAGGAGTACGCCTCGCGTACCGCTCGCGGCTGGGACGAGCATGTGTGATGTGTGTGTCGCTGAGGAACTGCCCGGACCAACACCACCCGGCCGTGTTCGGCCGGACGGGCTGAGTCAGCCCTGGCGCTGCTTGTGGCGCGGGTCGGTGCAGATGACCATGACCCGGCCGTGCCGGCGGATAACCCGGCACTTGTTGCAGATCCTCTTGACGCTCGGCTTGACCTTCACGGTTGCCTTACTTCCCATCTGGCCCGGCAACGCGCCATGCGCGAGACCGGACGTCGAAGACGGACACGGGACTTCCCGGCCGCCGTCAGGACTACTTGTAGCGGTAGACGATGCGCCCGCGGGTCAGGTCGTACGGCGAGAGTTCGACGACGACCCGGTCCTCCGGCAGGATGCGGATGTAGTGCTGCCGCATCTTGCCGCTGATGTGAGCCAACACCTTGTGGCCGTTCGCGAGCTCCACGCGGAACATGGCGTTCGGCAGGGGCTCGATGACCCGACCCTCGATCTCAATGGCTCCGTCTTTTTTCGGCATGTCCTCCGCTGTCCTGACGTCGATTGCTCCGGGCGACCCACAACGTCTTACACGGAAATCTGACCAGAATCAGAAGACCGCGCCAGCCGCGGCTCCGGGACCCACCGAAGCGCAGGGTGGGCATGCCGGAGTGGACGCTGTGCGCCGATCAGAAAGTGTACGCCCGCCTGCCGCCCACCGCCAAACCACCCACCCACCCCGACCCGCAGCCTCTGGTTGATCATGAAATTATCGCCACGACACGCCGGGCCCCGAGGGCAACAACTTCATGATCGACGGGGATCTGGGTGGGGTTTGTGAGTCAGGTGGGGGGTGGGGTTTTGTCTGGTTCGGTGGAGCGGAGTTGGCGTCTGTGCTCTCGCTTGGCGCGCTTGCGCTGGCGACGACGCTCCCGCTCGATCGCCTGCCGCCGGGGCTCCCCCGCGGCCAGCCCACCCACCGTCCGAAGCACCAGCACCACACCCCACGGCCCGGCCACCCAGACCGGCCAGAAGTAGAGCAGGTCCTGACTCAGCAGCGAGGTCACGCCCCAGATGGTCACCACGATGGCGAGCACCTTCAGGTACGGGAACCACACCTCGCCCAGCCAACGATTGGTGTCGCCGATCGCGAACGAGGCGAGTCGGCCGCTGGACGGCTGGGCCACCGGGCCAGGCGACTGCGGGGCCGGCTGCGCCGCAGGCGACATCGGCGGCAGGTCCGACAGCAGCGGATCCAGTTCCGCGTACGTCCGCGCAGCGTAGGCCCGCTGCAACCGCTCGTCGTACTCGTGCAGGTCCAACCGACCCTCGTTGAGGGCGGCCCGCAACCGTTCGGCCACCGCTTCCCGGTCCGCGTCCGCCGCTCGCATCCCGTCGCGCCCGTCCATGCCGGCAAGCATGCCACCGCCCCGCCAATCCGTCCCGCCCGGTTGCCCAGCCCTCGATCGACCCGACATCAGGGCAATCGGGGTTTCCATGGCGGTGGGACAGGGCGACCTTCCGGAACCCGAGTCGATCAACCGACTGGCCCGCCCGGTCGGGACCGTCAGGGGGTGGTGGAGGCGGCGGGCCGTCAGGGGGTGGTGGAGGCGGCGGGCCGTCAGGAGGTGGTGGAGGCGGCGGGCTGGCGGGCCGTCACGAGGTCGCCGAGTCGGGCCCGGCCCCCGTCGAAGGCGGTGAGCACCCAGACGCCGTCGGACAGGAGCGCCATCGAGTGCTCGACGTGCGCCGCGATCGACCCGTCCCGGGTGACCACCGTCCAGCCGTCGGCCAGTTCGACCGTACGGGGCGAGGCCATGGTGATCATCGGCTCGATCGCCAGGGCCATGCCCGGGACCAGACGCGGCCCCTTGCCCGGCCGGCCGTGGTTGAGCACGTGCGGATCCTGGTGCATCTCGGTGCCGATGCCGTGCCCGCCGTAACCGTCGACGATGCCGTACCGGCCGCCCTTGCGGACCGCGGTCTCCACGGCGTGCGAGATGTCGGTGAGCCGGCCCTTGCCGCTGGCCGCACCACGGGCCGCGGCGGCGATACCGGCCCACATGGCGTCCTCGGCCACCTCAGCCATCTTCAACAGCGCCGGATCGACCTCGCCGACCCCGACGGTGATCGCCGAGTCGCCGTGCCACCCGTTCAACACGGCACCGCAGTCGATCGAGATCAGATCGCCCTCGGCGAGCACCTGGTTCGGCGATGGGATGGCGTGCACGATCTGCTCGTTCACCGAGGAGCAGATCGACGCCGGGAAGCCGTGGTACCCCTTGAACGACGGGACGGCGCCCGCCTCGCGGATCGTCGACTCGGCGATGGCGTCCAGATCGGCGGTGCTCACACCGGGCGCAACAGCCTCGCGCATCCGGCGGAGCGCCTCGGCGACCACGAGCCCGGCCGCGCGCATCTTCTCGATCTGGTCAGGGGTCTTCAGCTGGATGTCCAGCTGGGGACGACGCATGGAGCGGTTACCTTTCGTTGCCGAAACAGCGGGGCACGTCTCGCGTACCCCGCTGTTCGCACTCTATCCGCCGCGGTGCGGCCGGGCCTCAGCCGCCGTACGACCGCAGGGCGTCGATGGCCCGGGTCGTGACGTCCTCCACCGGGCCGGTGGCGTCGATCCCGACGAGCTTGCCCTGGGCGCCGTAGTAGTCGACCAGGGGGGCGGTCTTCTCGCTGTACTCCCGCAGGCGGGTGGCGATGGTCTCCGGCTTGTCGTCGTCGCGCTGGAACAGCTCGGCGCCGCACCGGTCACAGATGCCCGGACGGGTGGTGGCGTCGAACTCGACGTGCCAGATCTTGCCGCAGCCGCGGCAGGTACGCCGGCCGGAGAGCCGCCGGATCACCTCGTCGTCGTCGACCACCAGCTCCAGGACCAGGTCCAGAGCGGTGCCCAGGTCGGCGAGGAGCTTGTCCAGAGCGGCTGCCTGCGGAGTGGTCCGCGGGAAGCCGTCGAGGAGAAAGCCCTCGCTGGCGTCGGGCTCGGCGAGCCGATCCCGGACCATGTTGATGGTGACCTCGTCCGGAACCAGCTCGCCCGCGTCCATGTAGCGCTTCGCCTCGACGCCCAGTGGCGTGCCCTGGGTGACATTCGACCGGAAGATGTCCCCGGTCGAGATCTTGGGCACCGAGAGGTGCGCGGCGATGAACTCGGCCTGCGTGCCTTTGCCCGCGCCCGGCGGGCCAACCAGAACGAGTCTCATCTACCGCAGGAACCCTTCGTAGTTCCGCTGCATGAGTTGGCTCTCGATCTGCTTCACGGTCTCCAGACCGACGCCGACCATGATGAGCACAGCGGTGCCACCGAACGGGAAGTTCTGGTACTGCTGGTTGTCCAGCCAGATGAAGAAGAAGTTCGGCAGGATCGAGATGACGCCCAGGTAGAGCGCGCCCGGCAGGGTGATCCGGCTGAGGATGAAGTCCAGGTAGTCGGCGGTCGGCTTGCCCGGACGGATGCCCGGCACGAAACCGCCGTACTTCTTCATGTTGTCCGCGACCTCGGTCGGGTTGAACGTGATCGACACGTAGAAGTACGTGAAGAAGATGATCAACAGGAAGTAGACCGTGATGTAGATCGGGCTGTCCGGGGCGACCAGGTTGTTCTGGATCCAGGCCTGGACCTTGCCCGGGTCGTTCTGGTCGAAGAACTGGAGAGCCAGCTGCGGCAGGTAGAGCAGCGACGACCCGAAGATGACCGGGATGACGCCCGCCTGGTTGACCTTGAGCGGGATGTAGGTCGAGGTGCCGCCGTACATGCGCCGGCCGATCATCCGCTTGGCGTACTGCACCGGAATCCGGCGCTGCGCCTGCTCGATGAAGGTGACCGCCGTGATGACCACCAGGACCAGCGCGATGACCAGGGCGAACATGTCCCAGCCCTTGCTGGTCTTGATCTGCCAGCCCTCGCTGGGCAGGCGGGCCGCGATCGAGGTGAAGATCAGGACGGACATGCCGTTGCCGACGCCGCGGTCCGTGATCAGCTCGCCGAGCCACATGACCATGCCGGTGCCGGCGGTCATCGTGATCACCAGGATGGACAGCGTCAGCCAGTCCGGGATGCCGGTGCCCTCGGGGATGATCGGGAACTGGTCGCAGCGGTTCTGGAACAGCTGCCCGGAGCGGGCCAGGGCCACGAACGCCGACGCCTGCAGGACACCCAGACCCAGGGTCAGGTAGCGGGTGTACTGCGTGATCTTCGCCTGGCCGGCCTGGCCCTCCTTGCGGAGCTGCTCAAGGCGCGGGATCACGACGGTCAGCAGCTGCAGGATGATCGACGCCGTGATGTAGGGCATGATGCCCAGCGCGAAGACCGAGAGCTGGAGCAGCGCTCCGCCGGAGAATAGGTTGAGCAGATTCAGCGGGCCCGTCGTGTCGCCCGAGATGGAGTCGAGGCACTTCTGCACGTTGCCGTACGAGACGCCGGGGCTGGGCAGCGTGGCACCCAGCCGGTAGACCGCGATGATGCCTACTGTGAACAGCAGCTTCTTGCGCAGGTCAGGCGTACGGAACGCACTGAGAAAGGCGGACAGCAACTTCTTCCTCCTGCGCGAGGCGGGCCGCCGGTGATCCCTGGCGGGTCGGGGTGAATCCCGGGCGAGTGCCCGGAATCCATGGCTGGGATGGGACTCTAACAGCCCTGTCCCACTCCGGGCAGGTGTGCCCGGCTACATAAACCGATTCCGATATTACCGGGCGCTCAGGCCCCAGGCAGACCTAGGCGCCCGCCAGTTGCTCGCAACTGGACGGGCGCCGAGGTCGTACGCCTTACAGCTCGGTGGCAGAGCCACCGGCGGCGGCGATCTTCTCCTTGGCCGACGCGCTGAACGCGTGCGCCGACACCTGGAGCGCCACCCCGCCGAGATCCCCGGTGCCGAGGACCTTGACCGGCTGGCCCTTGCGGACCGCGCCGGCCTCGACCAGCTCGATCGGGCCGACCTGGCCGCCGTTCGGGAACAGCTCGGCGAGCCGGTCCAGGTTGACCACCTGGAAGACCACCTTGAACCTGTTCTTGAAGCCCTTCATCTTCGGCAGGCGCATGTGGATGGGCATCTGCCCACCCTCGAACGCCGCCGAGATGTTCTTGCGGGCCTTGGAGCCCTTGGTACCGCGACCGGCGGTCTTGCCCTTGGAACCCTCACCGCGACCCACACGGGTCTTCGCGGTCTTGGAACCGGGCGCCGGGCGCAGGTGGTGCACCTTGATCGTCATTACTCGACCTCCTCGACCTTCACGAGGTGGTTGACCGTGAAGATCATGCCGCGAATCTCGGGCCGGTCCTCCTTGACCACCACGTCGTTGATCCGCTTGAGACCGAGCGAACGCAGCGAGTCACGCTGGTTCTGCTTGGTCCCGATACCGGACCGGAGCTGGGTGACCTTCAGGCGTGCCATCAGCGCGCCACCCCCGCCCGCGACGCCAGCATGGCGGCCGGCGCGACGTCCTCCACCGGCAGACCACGACGCGCTGCGACCTGCTCGGGGGACTCGAGCCCCTTCAGGGCCGCCACGGTGGCGTGCACGATGTTGATCGGGTTCGACGAACCGAGGCTCTTGGAGAGCACGTCGTGGATACCGGCGCACTCCAGCACGGCACGCACCGGACCACCGGCGATGACACCCGTACCGGCCGAGGCCGGCTTGAGCAGCACCACACCGGCCGCGTCCTCACCCGTCACCGGGTGCGGGATCGACTGACCGATCCGCGGCACCTTGAAGAAGTGCTTCTTGGCCTCCTCGACACCCTTGGCGATGGCCGCGGGCACCTCCTTGGCCTTTCCGTAGCCCACGCCGACCGTGCCGTCGCCGTCGCCCACGATCACCAGGGCGGTGAAGCTGAAGCGACGACCACCCTTCACGACCTTGGCGACGCGGTTGATCGCGACGACCCGCTCAAGGTGCGGGGTCTTCTCGACGGGCGCGTTTCCGCGGCCGCCCTCACGGCGGTTGTCGCGGCGACCACCCTCGTTGCCACCGGACCCGCCGCCACGGCGCTGTTGACCTGGCATCAGCAGCCTTCCTTATCTCTCGTGACGGGGTTGTTAGAACTCGAGCCCGGCTTCGCGGGCGGCGTCGGCAAGCGCGGCGACTCGGCCCGCGTACCGGTTGCCACCGCGGTCGAAGACGACCTTGGAGACGCCAGCGGCCTTGGCCCGCTCGGCGAGCAGGGCGCCCACCTTGCCGGCGAGGGCGCTCTTGTCGCCCTCCGTACCGCGCAGCGAGGCGTCCAGGGTCGACGCCGACGCCAGGGTGTGGCCCTTGGTGTCGTCGACGATCTGGGCGACCATGTGCCGCAGCGAACGGGTGACGACCAGGCGCGGACGCTCGGCCGTACCGGTGACGTTCTTGCGGACGCGGAAGTGCCGACGCGCACGCCCAACGGCGCGCTTGGCGGCGACGCCGCGGCGGCGCTTGAGCAGCGTGGCGCTCACTTCTTACCTGCCTTTCCAGCCTTGCGGCGGATGACCTCGCCCTGGTACTTCACGCCCTTGCCCTTGTAGGGCTCCGGCGGACGGATCTTCCGGATGTTGGCGGCGACCTCACCGACCTGCTGCTTGTCGATGCCGGCCACGTGGAACAGGGTCGGCCGCTCCACCGTGAAGGTGATGCCCGCCGGGGCGGGGACGACCACCGGGTGCGAGAACCCGAGCGCGAACTCGAGGTCCGAACCCTTGGCGGTGACCCGGTAACCGGTGCCCGCGATCTCCAGGCTCTTACGGTAACCCTCGGTCACGCCGACGATCATGTTGGCGACCAGGGTACGGCTCAGGCCGTGCAGTTCCTTGGCCTTGCGCTCGTCGTTCGGGCGGCTGACGTTCAGCTGCCCGTCCTCCGCGCGCTCGATCGTGATCGGCTCCGCGATGGTGTGCTGGAGCTCGCCCTTCGGGCCCTTGACCTTGACGGTCTGCCCGTCGATCGTGATGTCGACGCCGGATGGCACCGGGATCGACTTACGTCCAATTCGCGACATTTCTACCAGTCTCCCGTTACCAGACGAAGGCGAGGACTTCCCCGCCAACACTCCGCTTGCGGGCCTGCCGGTCGGTCAGCAGTCCCTGGGACGTCGAAATGATCGCCACGCCCAGCCCACCGAGCACCCGCGGGAGCCCGTCCGACTTGGCGTACACCCGGAGACCGGGCTTGGACACGCGCTTGATGCCGGCCAGGCTCCGCTCGCGGTTCTGGCCGTACTTCAGCTCGACGACCAGTCGCTTGCCGACGGCGCCCTCCTCGGGCTCCTCGACCGACCAGGTGGCGATGTAACCCTCGGCCTTCAGGACCTCGGCGATGTTCGCCTTGATCTTGGAGTAGGGCATCTTCACCTGATCGTGGTACGCCTGGTTGGCGTTACGCAGACGCGTGAGCATGTCTGCGATCGGGTCGGTCATCGTCATGGATTTCGTCAGCCTTTCTCGCCGGGGTTCCCGGGGCACCAGCCCCGGGCCTACGGCGAAGAGCAATACCTAATCGGTGCAGGAGTTCCCGGCCGGAGCCGGGACGCGGTCGCCCTTACCAGGAAGCCTTGGACACACCCGGCAGTTCACCGCGGTGGGCCATCTCCCGGATGCAGACCCGGCAGAGCCCGAACTTGCGGTAGACCGCCTTCGGACGCCCGCACCGCTGGCAGCGGGTGTACGCGCGAACCGAGAACTTCGGCTTCGCGGCCGCCTTGAGGATCAGCGCCTTCTTGGCCATCTCAGTTCTCCTTGAACGGGAAGCCCAGGAGCTTGAGCAGCGCCCGGCCCTCGTCGTCGGTCGTGGCGGTGGTGACCACCGTGATGTCCATGCCCCGCTGGCGATCGATCCGGTCCTGGTCGATCTCGTGGAACACCGACTGCTCGGTCAGACCGAACGTGTAGTTGCCGTGCCCGTCCAGCTTGCGCCCGTCCAGACCGCGGAAGTCGCGGATACGCGGCAGCGCGATGGAGAGCAGCCGGTCCAGGAACTCCCACATGCGGTCGCCGCGGAGGGTCACCTTCGCGCCGATCGGCATGCCCTCGCGGAGCTTGAACTGCGCGATGGACTTGGTCGCCCGCCGCACCTGCGGCTTCTGGCCGGTGATCGTGGCGAGGTCGCGGACCGCGCCGTCGATCAGCTTGGCGTCGCGAGCGGCCTCGCCGACACCCATGTTGACGACGATCTTGACCAGCCGCGGCACCTGCATGGGGTTGCCGTAGCTGTTCTGCTCACGCAGCTGGGCCACGATCTCGTTGCGGTACCGCTCCTTGAGGCGCGGCATGGTCTTTTCGGTAGCCGTGGTCATCACAGGTCCTTACCGGTGCTACGCGCGATGCGGACCTTCTGGCCGTTGTCGTCGATCCGGTAACCGACGCGGGTCGGCTTGCCGTCGGAGTCCAGGACCTGCACGTTCGAGACGTGGATCGGGGCCTCCTGGGTGACGATGCCGCCGGTCTTGGCGCCACGCTGGGTGGTGCTGATGCGGGTGTGCTTCTTGACCCGGTTCACGCCCTCGACCAGGACCTTGTCCTGCCGCGGGTAGGCCGCGATGACCTTGCCCTTGGCGCCCTTGTCCTTGCCGGCGATGACGACGACCGTGTCGCCCTTCTTGACCTTCACGGTCACAACACCTCCGGCGCGAGGGAAATAATCTTCATGAACCGCTTGTCCCGCAGCTCCCGGCCCACCGGGCCGAAGATACGGGTTCCACGCGGGTCCCCACCGTCCTTGATGATGACGGCGGCGTTCTCGTCGAAGCGGATGTACGAGCCGTCCGGCCGCCGCTTCTCCTTGGCCGTGCGAACGACGACCGCCTTGACGACGTCGCCCTTCTTCACACCGGCACCCGGGATCGCGTCCTTGACCGTGGCCACGATGACGTCGCCGATGCTCGCGTAGCGCCGACCGGAGCCACCGAGAACCCGGATGCACAGGATCTCCCGAGCACCCGTGTTGTCGGCGACGCGCAGTCGCGACTCCTGCTGAATCACGTCTATCTCCTATGTCTGCCGGTTCTCCGGCCGCCGTGGCGGCCGGAGCCTGGCGGAACCTACGCCCGACGCAACGCCGGGCGAGCTCGAGCCTTCGCTACTTGGCCTTTTCCAGGATCTCCACGATCCGCCAACGCTTGGTGGCGCTCAGCGGCCGGGTCTCCATGATCAGGACCCGGTCGCCGGTGCCAGCGGCGTTCTGCTCGTCGTGCACCTTCAGCTTGCTCGTACGACGCATGATCTTGCCGTACAGCGCGTGCCGAACCCGGTCCTCGACCTCGACCACGACGGTCTTGTCCATCTTGTCGCTGACCACCAGGCCCTCGCGGACCTTGCGGCGCGCGCGGGTGGCGTCAGCGGTGGTGTTCTCGGTCATGATGCAGTCACCTCAGTCGGCGCGGCCGAGAGCCCCAGCTCGCGCTCGCGCATGATCGTGTAGATCCGGGCGATCTCCCGACGGATGACCTGCAGCCGCCGGTTGTTGTCCAGCTGCCCGGTTGCGGCCTGCACGCGGAGGTTGAACAGCTCCGCCTTGGCCTCCCGCAGCTTCGTGACCAGCTCCTCCTCGGAGAGCTCACGCAGCTCGGTCGCCTTAACGCCCGCTGCCATCAGGATTCACCCACTTCGCGCGTAACAATGCGGCACTTCATCGGGAGCTTGTGGATCGCGCGACGCATGGCCTCACGCGCGATCTGCTCGTTGGGGAACGACATCTCGAAGAGAACCCGTCCCGGCTTGACGTTGGCGACCCACCACTCGGGCGAACCCTTACCGGAACCCATCCGGGTCTCGGCAGGCTTCTTGGTGAGGGCCTGGTCCGGGAAGATCGTGATCCAGACCTTGCCGCCACGCTTGATGTGACGGGTCATCGCGATACGCGCCGACTCGATCTGGCGGTTGGTCACGTACGCCGGCTCGAGAGCCTGGATCCCGAACTCGCCGAACACCACCCGGTTACCACCCTTGGACGCGCCGTGGCGGTCCGGGTGGTGCGGCTTGCGGAAGCCCTTCGGGGGCTTGCGCGGCATCAGCATCTGTCAGCCCTCCTGCTGCGTTTCAGCCGGAGCAGCAGTGGCGGCGACAGCAGCGCTGTCGACCGGCTCGCCGCTCGGCGTCTCGGCCTGCTGCGCGATGGTGGTCGCAGCAGCCCGACCGGCCTCGGTGCCACCAGCCGTGGTGCCGGACGAACCCGACCGGCCACGGCGCGGACGCTCGGGACGGTCGCCGCGCTCACCACGACGCGGGCGGGACGGACCGGCCTCGGCCGGAGCCTCCCGGCCCGGGACGGCGTCGCCCTTGTAGATCCAGACCTTCACGCCGATCCGGCCGAACGTGGTACGGGCCTCGAAGAAGCCGTACTCGATGTTGGCCCGCAGCGTGTGCAGCGGAACCCGGCCCTCACGGTAGAACTCGGTCCGGCTCATCTCGGCGCCGCCGAGGCGACCCGAAACCTGAACCCGGATGCCCTTGCAGACCGGGTTCTTCATGGCCGACTGCATGGCCTTGCGCATCGCCCGACGGAAGCTGACCCGGCTGGACAGCTGCTCGGCCACGCCCTGCGCGACGAGCTGAGCGTCCGACTCGGGGTTCTTCACCTCGATGATGTTCAGCTGGACCTGCTTGCCGGTGAGCTTCTCCAGCTCGCCGCGGATCCGGTCGGCCTCCGCACCCTTACGGCCGATGACGATGCCCGGCCGGGCGGTGTGGATGTCGACGCGGACGCGGTCGCGGGTGCGCTCGATGTCGACCTTGGAGATCCCGGCACGCTCGAGGCCCTTGGACATCATGCGGCGGATCTTGACATCCTCGCCGATGTAGTCCTTGTAGAGCTTGTCCGCGAACCAACGGGACTTCCAGTCGGTCGAGATGCCGAGCCGGAACCCAGTGGGGTGAACCTTCTGACCCATTACTCGGCGTCCTCCGTCTTGCTCTGCGCTTCGGCCGGTGCGGCCTGCGTGGCCGGGGCGGCCTTCTTCGCCGCGGCCTTCCTCGGCGCTGCCGGCGCGACCGCCTCGACCGCCACGGTGATGTGACAGGTGCGCTTGCGGATCCGGTACGCCCGACCCTGCGCCCGCGGCTGGAACCGCTTCATCGTCGGGCCCTCGTCCACGAACGCCTCGCTGACGAGCAGCGCGTCGGGGTCCAGCCGCTCGTTGTTCTCCGCGTTGGCGATCGCGCTAGCGAGCACCTTGTACACCTGCTCGCTCGCAGCCTGCGGCGCGAACTGCAGCACCGTGAGCGCCTCCTTCGCGGGCAGGCCGCGGACGAGGTTGACCACCCGGCGCGCCTTCATCGGCGAGATGCGCACGTGCCGCGCAACCGCCCGCGCGCCCGGAAGCACCGGAGCGTCGCCCTTTCCTGGCATCGCTGTAACCCCTTGTTCCCTCTATCCGTATGCCTGGCGGCGTCAGCGCCGACGGCTCTTCCGGTCGTCCTTCTCGTGACCCTTGAAGGTGCGGGTCAGCGCGAACTCGCCGAGCTTGTGCCCGACCATCGCCTCGGTCACGAACACCGGGACGTGCTTGCGTCCGTCGTGCACGGCGATCGTGTGCCCGAGCATCTCGGGGATGATCGTCGAGCGCCGCGACCAGGTCTTGATCACGTTCTTGGAGCCCTTGTCGTTCTGAACTTCCACCTTCTTGAGCAGGTGGTCGTCGACGAACGGGCCCTTCTTCAGGCTGCGAGGCATGTCTTATCTCCCTCAGCCGCGCTTACGCGTGGCGTAGCGGCGGCGGACAATCAGCTTGTCGCTCGCCTGGCCCTTACGGCGGGTGCGGCCCTCGGGCTTACCCTGCGGGTTGACCGGGTGGCGACCACCGGAGGTCTTACCCTCACCACCACCGTGCGGGTGGTCGACCGGGTTCATGGCGACACCACGGACGGTCGGGCGCTTGCCCTTCCACCGCATCCGGCCGGCCTTACCCCAGTTGATGTTCGACTGGTCGGCGTTGCCGATCTCGCCGATGCTGGCGCGGCAACGCACGTCCACCCGCCGGATCTCGCCGGACGGCATACGCAGGGTCGCGTACACGCCCTCGCGGCCGAGCAGCTGGATGCCGACGCCGGCGGAGCGGGCGAGCTTGGCCCCGCCGCCCGGACGCAGCTCCACGTTGTGGATCGTGGTACCGACCGGGATGTTGCGCAGCGGCAGGTTGTTACCCGGCTTGATGTCGGCGCCCGGACCGGACTCGACGCGGTCGCCCTGCTTCATGTCCTTCGGCGCGATGATGTACCGCTTCTCGCCGTCGGCGTAGTGCAGCAGCGCGATGCGCGCGGTGCGGTTCGGGTCGTACTCGATGTGGGCGACCTTCGCCGGCACGCCGTCCTTGTCGACCCGCTTGAAGTCGATCAGACGGTACTGGCGCTTGTGACCGCCACCGTGGTGCCGCGTGGTGATCCGGCCGTGGGCGTTACGCCCGCCCTTCTTCGGCAACGGAGCCAGCAGCGACTTCTCCGGCGTAGACCGGGTGATCTCGGCGAAGTCGGCGACGCTGGAGCCACGACGGCCCGGCGTCGTCGGCTTGTACTTACGGATAGCCATTGTCTACACCCCTCAGCTGACCGGGCCGCCGAAGGCCTCGATACGGTCACCGTCAGCCAGCTTCACGATCGCCCGCTTGGTCGCCTTGCGCTGACCGAAGCCGGTCTTGGTGCGCTTGCGCTTACCCTGGCGGTTGAGCGTGTTGACCGTCAGGACGCGGACGTCGAAGATCTGCTGGATAGCGATCTTGATCTCGGTCTTGTTCGCGTCCGGGTGCACCAGGAAGGTGTACCAGTTCCGGTTCAGCTCGCTGTAGCTCTTCTCCGAGACGACCGGCGCCACGATGATGTCGCGCGGGTCGGCGATCGTGCTCACTTGCCACCCTCCTCGGTGGTCTCGGCGGGCACGCCCAGGAACTCGTCCAGGGCGTCCTTGGTGAAGACCACGTCGTCGGCCACCAGCACGTCGTACGTGTTCAGCTGGCCGGACTCGATCAGGTGCACCCGCGGCTCGTTGCGCAGCGACACCCAGTTCAGCTCGTCGGTGCTGCTCAGCACGACCAGGACCCGACGGGCCTCGGTGAGCTTGGCAAGCGTGGCCAGAGCGGCCTTGGTCGACGGCTTCTCGCCCGAGACGAACGCCTCGACGACGTGCACCTGCCCGGCGCGGGCCCGGTCGGAGAGGGCACCCCGCAGTGCGGCGGCCTTCATCTTCTTCGGGGTCCGCTGGCTGTAGTCGCGCGGCACGGGACCGTGCACCACGCCACCGCCGGCGAACTGCGGCGCGCGGATCGAGCCCTGCCGGGCGCGACCGGTGCCCTTCTGCTTGTACGGCTTCTTGCCGCCACCGGCGACCTCGCCGCGGGTCTTGGCCTTGTGCGTGCCCTGTCGGGCCGCCGCGAGCTGGGCCACCACGACCTGGTGCATCAGCGCGACGTTGGCCTGCACGTCGAAGATGTCCGCCGGCAGCTCGACCGAGCCGCTGGTGGTGCCTTCGACGGTGCGCACGTCAACGGTGGTCACTTGGCCGCACCGCCCTTCTTCACCTTGCTCTTGGCCGCGGTACGGACCAGAACGAGCGCGCCCTTGGGACCAGGAATGGCACCCCGGACGAGCAGCAGGTTGTTCTCGGTGTCGACCGCCTGGACGGTGAGGTTCTGCACGGTGTAGCGCACGCCACCCATGCGGCCGGCCATCCGGGTGCCCTTGAAGACACGACCCGGGGTGGCGCAGGCGCCGATGGAGCCGGGCGAGCGGTGCTTGCGCTCGACACCGTGGCTGGCGCGCAGACCGTGGAAGCCGTGCCGCTTCATCGGGCCGGCGTAGCCCTTGCCCTTGGTCTTGCCGGTGACGTCGATCGTGACGCCCGCCGGGAACTCCTCGACCGTGACCTCCTGGCCGAGCGAGTACTCCGACGCGTCCGTGGTGCGCAGCTCGACGATGTGCCGGCGCGGCGCCACGTCCGCCTTCGCGTAGTGCCCGCTGACCGGCTTCTTCACCTTGCGCGGGTCGATCGTGCCGTACGCCAGCTGGACCGCGGAGTAACCGTCCTTCTCGGCGCTACGAACCTGGCTGATGACGCACGGGCCGGCCTCGACCACGGTCACGGGAACAACCTTGTTGTTGTCCCAGACCTGGGTCATGCCGAGCTTGGCGCCCAGGATCCCCTTGACTTGCCTGTCCATTTGTCCGGTCCCTACAGCTTGATCTCGATGTCGACGCCAGCCGGCAGGTCGAGGCGCATGAGCGAGTCGACCGTCTTCGGGGTCGGGTCGATGATGTCGATCAGCCGCTTGTGCGTGCGCATCTCGAAGTGCTCGCGCGAGTCCTTGTACTTGTGCGGCGAGCGGATAACGCAGAAACGGTTGATCTCCGTGGGCAGCGGCACCGGGCCCGCGACCTGCGCCCCGGTACGCGTCACCGTCTCGACGATCTTCCGAGCCGAGGAGTCGACGACCTCGTGGTCATAGGCCTTGAGCCGGATGCGGATCTTCTGTCCCGCCATGGTGGCTTCTGTTCCTTCTCTCGATGCCGCTGTGTTGCGGGCGCCTGTACCGGCTGGCACAGGCCCACTTCGCCGACCCCCGCGGTCGGGCGTGTCGCGCCCTCGGGCCAGGCTCCGCCCCGGGGTTCCGGAGTGGTGCTGACCGCGCGGTGGGTCAAGGCGCCGATCGCACTACCGCGACCTGAACGCCGTGCGAGGGTGGTTGGCGACTGGGCCGCCAACCACCCTACGCTCGACTGCCTCGCCACCCGGAGGTTCAGCGAAAGCCGAACACAGGCGACGAACTGTCGTTACGCAACCTGACTAGTATGCCGCACGACCGGCGGCGGGTCTAATCGGGGTTACCCAGGTCACTTCTGGATCTTGGTGACGAACCCGGCGCCGACGGTGCGGCCACCCTCGCGGATCGCGAACTTGAGGTTCTCCTCCATGGCGATGGGCTGGATCAGCTTCACCGACATGGTGGTGTTGTCACCCGGCATGACCATCTCGGTGCCCTCGGGGAGGGTGACGACACCGGTGACGTCCGTGGTCCGGAAGTAGAACTGCGGGCGGTAGTTCTGGAAGAACGGGGTGTGCCGGCCGCCCTCCTCCTTGGAGAGGATGTAGACCGTCGCCTCGAACTCCGTGTGCGGGGTCGTGGTGCCCGGCTTGACGACCACCATGCCGCGCTCGACGTCCTCGCGCTTGATGCCACGCAGCAGCAGACCGACGTTCTCGCCCGCGCGGGCCTCGTCGAGCAGCTTGCGGAACATCTCGATACCGGTGCAGACCGTCTTCTGCGACTTCTCGCGGATACCGACGATCTCCACCTCCTCGTTCGGCTTGAGGATGCCGCGCTCGGCGCGACCGGTGACGACGGTGCCACGACCGGTGATCGTGAAGACGTCCTCGATGGGCATGAGGAACGGCTTCTCGGTCTCGCGCTCCGGCTGCGGGATCGCGGTGTCGACCGCGGTCATCAGGTCCAGGAGCTTGCCGGTCCACTCGGGGTCACCCTCGAGGGCCTTCAGCGCCGAAACCCGCACGACCGGCAGGTCGTCACCCGGGTACTCCTGCGAGGAGAGCAGCTCACGGACCTCGAGCTCGACGAGCTCCAGGAGCTCCTCGTCGTCGACCATGTCGCTCTTGTTGAGCGCCACGACGATGTACGGCACGCCAACCTGACGCGCGAGCAGCACGTGCTCACGGGTCTGCGGCATCGGGCCGTCGGTCGCCGCGACCACCAGGATCGCGCCGTCCATCTGCGCGGCACCGGTGATCATGTTCTTGATGTAGTCCGCGTGGCCGGGGCAGTCCACGTGCGCGTAGTGCCGCGACTCGGTCTGGTACTCGACGTGCGCGATCGAGATCGTGATGCCGCGGGCCTTCTCCTCCGGCGCCTTGTCGATCTCGTCGAACGGCGTGTACGGGTTCAGGTCCGGGTACTGGTCGTGCAGGACCTTGGTGATGGCCGCCGTCAGCGTCGTCTTACCGTGGTCGATGTGACCAATGGTGCCGATGTTGACGTGCGGCTTAGTCCGCTCGAACTTAGCCTTCGCCACTGGTGTCCTCCTGTGGACTTCTTGGTTCGTACGCCCGGCGCGCCGGTCGGCGCTTAGGACTCTGTCGACAGCCTTTCCGGCCTGACGGCCGGAGAGCCTTTGTGGGTTCTGCGGCGATGAAGCCTACAGGCCCGGTCTCACGCGATCCGATCGTGGTGGCCGCGGGCGGGTTGAGTCACCCGCGACCGACCACGAATCACCTGCTCGGGGCAGTTACTCGCCCGTTGCCTTCGCGATGATCTCCTTCGCGACGCTCTGCGGAACCTCCGCGTAGGAGTCGAACTGCATGCTGTAGCTAGCCCGGCCCTGGGTCTTCGACCGCAGGTCGCCGACGTAGCCGAACATCTCCGACAACGGCACCAGAGCCCTCACGATGCGGGCGCCGCTGCGCTCCTCCATCGCCTGGATGATGCCGCGGCGGGAGTTGAGGTCACCGATGACGTCACCCATGTTCTCCTCAGGAGTGGTGACCTCAACGGCCATCATCGGCTCAAGCAACGCGGGATCGGCCTTGCGGGCCGCGTCCTTCATCACCATCGAGCCGGCGATCTTGAATGCCATTTCCGACGAGTCGACCTCGTGGTACTGACCGTCCAGCAGCGTCAGCTTCACACCGACGAGCGGGAAGCCCGCGAGGATGCCGTACTGCATGGCGTCCTGCGCACCGGCGTCGACCGACGGGATGAACTCCCGCGGGATGCGACCGCCGCTGACGGCGTTGGCGAACTCGTAGGTCGGCGAGTCGTTGTCCAGCGGCAGCGGCTCGACGCTCACGATGACGCGGGCGTACTGGCCGGAGCCACCGGTCTGCTTCTTGTGGGTGTACTCGACCTTCTCCACCTTGCGGCGGATGGTCTCGCGGTACGCCACCTGCGGCTTGCCGACGTTGGCCTCGACGTTGAACTCGCGGCGCATCCGGTCGACCAGGATGTCCAGGTGCAGCTCGCCCATGCCGGAGATGACCGTCTGACCGGTCTCCTCGTCCAGCTGGACGCGGAAGGTCGGGTCCTCCTCGGCCAGGCGCTGGATGGCCGTACCCAGCTTCTCCTGGTCAGACTTGGTCTTCGGCTCGATCGCCACCGAGATGACCGGCTCCGGGAAGGTCATCGACTCCAGGATGACCGGGTTCGCCGGGTCGGAGAGCGTGTCGCCGGTGGTGGTCTGCTTGAGACCCTGCACGGCGATGATGTCGCCGGCCTGCGCCGACGGACGCTCTTCACGCTTGTTGGCGTGCATCTGGTAGATCTTGCCGATCCGCTCCTTGCGGTCCTTGGTGGAGTTGACCACCTGGGAGCCGGAGTCGAGCGTGCCGGAGTAGACGCGCACGTAGGTGAGCTTGCCCAGGTGCTTGTCCGTCTGGATCTTGAAGGCCAGACCGGAGAAGGGCTCCGAGTTGGACGGCTTGCGCAGCAGCGGGGTCTCACCGTCGGTGGCCGTACCCTCGATCGCCGGAACGTCCAGCGGCGACGGCAGGAAGTCGACCACGGCGTCGAGCATGGGCTGGACGCCCTTGTTCTTGAACGCCGAGCCGCACAGCACCGGGTTGGCCTTGCCGGCGATGGTGGCACGCCGGATGGCGGCCTTGATCTCCTCGATGGAGACCTCCTCGCCTTCCAGGTACTTCTCCATCACCGAGTCGTCGACGTCGGCGAGGGTCTCCATCAGCTTCTCGCGCCACTCGGCCGCGGAGTCGGCCAGCTCGGCCGGGATCTCCTCGATCGCGTAGTCCTCACCCTTCTGGGTCTCCCCGCGCCAGGTGAGGGCGCGCATGCCGACCAGGTCGACGACACCGATGTGGTCGCCCTCGAGCCCGATCGGGATCTGGAGCACCAGCGGGGTGGCGTTGAGCCGGTCGATCATCATCTGCACGCAGCGGAAGAAGTCGGCACCGGTCCGGTCGAGCTTGTTGACGAAGCACATCCGCGGGACGTTGTACTTGTCGGCCTGCCGCCAGACGTTCTCCGTCTGCGGCTCGACGCCGGCGACACCGTCGTAGACCGCGACCGCACCATCCAGGACCCGCAGCGACCGCTCGACCTCGACCGTGAAGTCGACGTGGCCAGGCGTGTCGATGATCTGGATCGTGTGGCCCTTCCACTCACACTTGGTGGCAGCGGAGGTGATGGTGATACCACGCTCCTGCTCCTGCTCCATCCAGTCCATGACGGCGGCGCCCTCGTGGACCTCACCGATCTTGTACGTGATGCCGGTGTAGAACAGGATTCGCTCGGTGGTCGTGGTCTTACCGGCATCGATGTGCGCCATGATGCCGATGTTGCGTACGTTGGCGAGCGCGTCTGCGGCGGCCACTTCAATCCCTACTTATCGTCGTCTCGACTCAACTGGTGGCGGTTCCGGCGCCGGGTGGGCGCCGGAACCTCAGGTGTTACCAGCGGTAGTGCGCGAAGGCCTTGTTGGACTCGGCCATCTTGTGCGTGTCCTCGCGCCGCTTGACGGCGGCGCCGAGGCCGTTGCTCGCGTCCAGCAGCTCGTTCATCAGCCGCTCGACCATGGTCTTCTCGCGCCGGGCGCGGGAGTAGGTCACCAGCCAGCGCAGGCCCAGCGTGGTCGCCCGGGTGGGGCGGACCTCGACCGGCACCTGGTAGGTGGCGCCACCGACACGACGGCTGCGCACCTCGAGGGTCGGCTTGACGTTGTCCATCGCCCGCTTGAGGGTGACGACCGGGTCGGTGCCGGACTTCTCGCGGCAGCCCTCGAGGGCCGCGTACACGATCGACTCGGCGAGCTGGCGCTTGCCGCGCAGCAGGATCTTGTTCACCAGCTGGGTGACCAGCGGCGAGTTGTACACCGGGTCAGCGACCAGCGGCCGCCGCGGAGCGGGTCCCTTACGCGGCATGTCAGCTCTTCTCCTTCTTCGCGCCGTAACGGCTGCGCGCCTGCTTGCGGTTGCGGACACCCTGGGTGTCCAGCGAGCCGCGGACGATCTTGTAACGCACGCCGGGGAGGTCCTTCACACGACCGCCACGCACGAGCACGATCGAGTGCTCCTGCAGGTTGTGGCCGACACCCGGGATGTACGCGGTTACCTCGATCTGGCTGCTGAGCTTGACACGAGCGACCTTGCGCAGCGCCGAGTTCGGCTTCTTCGGGGTGGTGGTGTACACGCGGGTGCACACGCCGCGCCGCTGGGGAGACCCCTTGAGCGCAGGGGTCTTGGTCTTGGTCGTCTTGGCCTGACGGCCCTTTCGGACCAGCTGCTGAATGGTGGGCACCGGGTTTCTCCGCTCCCTTCGGCCGCTGTCTGCGGCCGCGCCGTCTGCTCGTTAGCCAGCCTGATGACCGGCTCTCCTACATTCCGACCAGGGTCACCTTGCGGAGGCCCCGGCACCCGCGGTCGGGCGTGTCGCCCAGCTCACGGTCCCGGTGCGGACGCTGTCGCGGACGTACCGGGTTTTCTGTCACCGGCACGCGGATCGCCCCGCTCCGGATCTTTGGCTTGTCGTGCCGCCGTCCGGACTCCGGAACCAGCGCACGCACGAGTTGCCCGGGCACGCCCGGGCACAAGGGGAAAGAGTACCTACCACAGCCGCCCAGGTCAAAACGGAATGGGTCGGCGAACGTCTCACCCCTCGCCGGCCGGATCGCGTCCCGCCTCGGCACCCGCGATGGGCACCTACAAACACAAGTGTACCGGCTTCCCCGCCGAAGCACCCGTCGCCCCCGGGCAGGCCCCCAGGCACCACCTGATCCACGGACCCGTCCCCGCGCCCCTGTCACGTCAGACTGATCAGCAACCCCAGCCCCAGACCCAACAGGCTCAGCAGGGCGCCCGCCGCGCCGCAGCTGACGCCGGCCACCGCGAGCCCCCGACCGGTGAACCGCACCGCCGACGGCGCCGCCGCCCGGCGGATCTGTCGCTGGCCCAGCAGGCCGGTGACGACCGCTGCCAACCCCGCCAGCACCCCCAGCACCGTGAAGGCGCCCGAGACCCACACTCCCCCACGGGCCCCGAAGGCCACACCGACGCAGATCACCAGCAGCGAGACCAGGATCGACGCGATGCCGGCCACCAGCGACCCGGTCGCCAGCCCGGCGGTCACCGGCGGCACGTCCAGGTGCACCACCCCGAACGGGGTGCCGGGCACCGCCTCCACCCGCTTCGGCGGCCTCCGCTGCTCATCGGTGGGTGGCGGCACCGGCCGGGCGGGGGCCGTACCCCAGGCGGGGAAGTGCCCCGGCGCCGGCTGCCCCCAGGGGCCCGGCCCGGACGAGGGCTGCCCCCAGCCGGGCGGTCCCGACGATGGGTGGCCCCAACCGGCCGGCGTGCCCGGTCCGGGCGGTGGCTGCCCCCACCCGTGTGCGGCGGCGGGCCCCGACGGCGGTTGGGCCCAGCCGTACGGCACCGGCGTACCGGCGGCAGGGTGGGGCTGGTGGTAACCGGGCGGGAAGACCCCGCCCCACTCGGCCGTGGGCGGACCCCAGGCGGGCGAGGGCGGCGGACCCCAGCCCGCCGACGAGGGCGTACCCGCAGCAGGGGCGCCAGTCGTCGGCGCCGGCTGTCCGCCCGCTTCGGGTTGCGCCCACTCACTCCGCGCGAAGGGCATCGGCCCGAAATCCGAAACCGGTGCGGACGACGCGCTCGACGCCGGCGCGGTGGAACCGGAATCGGAGGAGGCAGGTGACCCGACCCCCGGGGAAGACGCCGCGGTCGGATTCGGGCCGGAGGTGGCATCGACAGCTGGTTTCGAGGGAGCCGCGTCCGGAGCCGGCGCGGAGGAGGCCACGCCGGGAGCCGGCGAGCCGGGAGCCGCGTCCGGAGCCGGCACGTCAGGATGCCCGGCTGGTTCGTCCGCCGGGGGCCGCGCCGGTTCCGTCACGAGGTCCTCCTGTCGACAGGGCCGCCAGCGCGCGCGGCGGACACCGGCCAGGCTACCGCCGGAGGCGGCGCCGTCCGCGCCGGGCGCGGTCGCCGCATGCCTCAGTCCATGTTCGAGGGGTAGTCGTGGCCGAACGGCGTGCCCGCCAGCCGGACCACGCCGATCACCACGACGACGACCACGCTGACCGCGACCAACGCCAGACCGGTCCAGGCCATCCGCTCCCCCCGCCGCAGCCAGACGCTGCCGGTGAGGAAACCCCCCGAGGCGTACGCCTCCCGGCGGGCCTGCCGGGCCAGCTGGAGCGCCACCGTCGCGGGCACCACCCCGCCGATGAACAGCCCGGTCAGCATGCCGAGCAGACCCAGCGCGAAGACCGCCCGCGCCTTGGTGGCGCGGGCCGGATCCGGGTCGAGCGGGTGGCGCAGGCCTGAAGAGGCGACGGACACCTGCCCG
The DNA here is from genome assembly GCF_044466585.1 of Micromonospora sp. NPDC049359. Classification (NCBI taxonomy): domain Bacteria; kingdom Bacillati; phylum Actinomycetota; class Actinomycetes; order Micromonosporales; family Micromonosporaceae; genus Micromonospora; species Micromonospora sp. NPDC049359. Next base: position 350,263 of record NZ_JBITMW010000008.1, read on the forward strand.
GATGCGGTCGTCATGCCTCCATCATGCCCAACCCGGTCCGCTGGCAGGGCGGTCCGGGAACGACGAGGCCCCCGGCGGATGCCGGGGGCCTCGTCGTTGTCTGGTGCTTAGCGGTACGACCCGAAATCGAAGTCGTCCAGCGGCACAGCCTGCCCACTGGCCGGCCCGAAACCGTAGTCGGTCTCCGGGTAACCGGTCATCGAGTAGACCTTGGCCTTGGCCTCCTCGGTCGGCTCGACCCGGACGTTGCGGTACTTGCTGATGCCCGTACCGGCCGGGATGAGCTTACCGATGATCACGTTCTCCTTGAGGCCGACCAGCGAGTCGCTGCGCGAGTTGATCGCAGCGTCGGTCAGCACCCGCGTGGTCTCCTGGAAGGAGGCCGCGGAGAGCCAGGAGTCGGTGGCCAGCGAGGCCTTGGTGATACCCATCAGCACCGGACGGCCGGCGGCGGGCTCGCCACCCTCCGACACGAGTCGGCGGTTCTCCGACTCGAACAGCGCCCGGTCGACGAGCACGCCCGGCAGGAACTCGGTCGAGCCGGAGTCGATGACCGTCACCCGCTTGAGCATCTGGCGGATGATGATCTCGATGTGCTTGTCGTGGATGAGCACACCCTGCGAGCGGTAGACCTCCTGGACCTCACTGGTCAGGTGGACCTGGACCGCACGCGGACCCATGATCCGCAGAAGCTCGTGCGGGTCGATGGTGCCCTCGGTCAGCTTCTCGCCGACCGCGACGTGGCCGCCGTCGTGGGTCCGGAGCTTGACGCGCTTCGAGATCTTGTCGTAGACGATCTCTTCGCTGCCGTCGTCCGGCACCACGATGATCTTCCGCGAGCGCTCGCCATCCTCGATGCGGATCCGACCGGGGGTGTCGGCGATGGGCGCCTTACCCTTCGGGACCCGGGCCTCGAAGATTTCCTGCACACGCGGCAGACCCTGGGTGATGTCCTCACCCGCGACACCACCGGTGTGGAAGGTACGCATCGTCAGCTGCGTACCCGGCTCACCGATGGACTGGGCGGCGATGATGCCGACGGCCTCACCGATGTCGACCGACTTGCCGGTCGGCAGCGAACGGCCGTAGCAGGCCGCGCAGACGCCCAGCTTCGACTCGCAGGTGAGCACGCTGCGCACCCGGACCGTCTCCACACCAGCGGCGACGATCTTGTCGACCCCGATGGAGTTGATGTCCTGGCCGCGCTCGGCCACCACGGTGCCGTCCGGCCCCTTGATGTCGTCGGCCAGGGTCCGGGCGTGCACGCTGGTCTCGGCGTGGGTGTGGACGACGAGCTTGCCGTCGAGCTTCTCGCCGATCTGCATCGGGATCGCCCGGTCGGTGCCGCAGTCCTCCTCGCGGATGATGACGTCCTGGGAGACGTCCACCAGACGACGGGTCAGGTAACCCGAGTCGGCGGTCCGCAGCGCGGTGTCGGCGAGACCCTTACGGGCACCGTGCGTGGAGATGAAGTACTCCAGCACGGACAGACCCTCCCGGTAGCTGGCCTTGATCGGCCGCGGGATGATCTCGCCCTTCGGGTTGGCCACCAGACCACGGATCGCCGCGATCTGCCGGAGCTGGAGCAGGTTACCGCGAGCACCCGAGTTGATCATCTTCCACAGTGGGTTCTCCTGCGGCAGCGCGGTGTCCATCTCCTTGGCGACCTCGTTGGTCGCCTTGGTCCAGATCTCGATGAGTTCGCCGCGACGCTCCTCGGCGGTCATCAGACCACGCTGGTACTGCTTGTCGATCCGGTCGGCTTCCTTCTCGTACTTCGCCAGGATCTCCGCCTTGCGCGGCGGGGCGATGACGTCCTCCATGCCGATCGTCACGCCGGACCAGGTGGCCCAGTGGAAGCCGGCCTCCTTGAGCCCGTCCAGGGTGGCCGCGAGAGCCACCTTGGGGAAGCGCTCGGCGAGGTCGTTGACGATCGCGGAGAGCTGACCCTTGCGGATCTCGTAGTTCACGAAGCGGTAGCCCTGCGGCAGCGTCTCGTTGAACAGCACCCGACCGAGGGTGGTCTCCACGGTCAGCGGCTCACCCTCGACCCAGCCCTCCGGAGCGGTCCACGCCTCGGCGCCGGCGCCGTTGTCGACACCGATCACGTTCCGCAGGCGGATCTTCACCGGAGCCTGCAGGTGCAGCTCGCCGTTGTCGAACGCCATCCGCGCCTCGGCGTCCGAGCTGAACGCCCGGCCCTCGCCCTTCTCACCGGCGGTGAGGTGGGTGAGGTGGTACAGGCCGATGACCATGTCCTGGGTGGGCATGGTGACCGGCTTGCCGTCGGCCGGCTTGAGGATGTTGTTCGACGACAGCATCAGGATCCGCGCCTCGGCCTGGGCCTCGGCGGACAGCGGCACGTGCACCGCCATCTGGTCACCGTCGAAGTCCGCGTTGAACGCGGTGCAGACCAGCGGGTGGATCTGGATGGCCTTGCCCTCGACCAGCTGCGGCTCGAACGCCTGGATGCCCAGACGGTGCAGGGTCGGCGCCCGGTTGAGCAGCACCGGGTGCTCGCCGATGACCTCTTCCAGCACGTCCCACACGACCGGGCGCTGACGCTCGACCATCCGCTTGGCGGACTTGATGTTCTGCGCGTGGTTGAGGTCGACCAGCCGCTTCATGACGAACGGCTTGAACAGCTCCAGGGCCATCTGCTTGGGCAGGCCGCACTGGTGCAGCTTGAGCTTCGGGCCGACCACGATGACCGAACGGCCGGAGTAGTCGACGCGCTTGCCCAGCAGGTTCTGGCGGAACCGGCCCTGCTTGCCCTTGAGCATGTCGGACAGCGACTTGAGCGGGCGGTTACCCGGACCGGTGACCGGCCGGCCACGACGACCGTTGTCGAACAGCGCGTCGACGGCCTCCTGGAGCATCCGCTTCTCGTTGTTGACGATGATCTCGGGCGCGCCGAGGTCGATCAGCCGCTTGAGGCGGTTGTTCCGGTTGATCACGCGGCGGTACAGGTCGTTGAGGTCCGAGGTCGCGAACCGACCACCGTCGAGCTGCACCATCGGGCGCAGGTCCGGCGGGATGACCGGGACGCAGTCCAGCACCATGCCGAGCGGCGAGTTGCGGGTGTTCAGGAACGCCGCGACGACCTTGAGCCGCTTGAGCGCCCGGATCTTCCGCTGGCCCTTGCCGGACCGGATGGTCTCGCGCAGGCTCTCGGCCTCGGCGTCGAGGTCCATGTTCTGGACCAGCGCCTTGATGGCCTCCGCGCCCATCGAGCCGGTGAAGTACTCACCGAACCGGTCGCGCAGCTCGCGGTAGAGCAGCTCGTCGGTGACAAGCTGCTTCGGCTCCAGCTTGCGGAAGGTGTCCAGCACCTCGTCCAGGCGGTCGATCTCGCGCTGGGCCCGGTCGCGGATCTGGCGCATCTCGCGCTCTCCGCCCTCCTTGACCTTGCGCCGGACGTCCGCCTTGGCACCCTCGGCCTCCAGCTCGGCCAGGTCGGCCTCGAGCTTGGCGGCCCGCTTCTCGATCTCCGAGTCGCGGCTGTTCTCGGACTGCCGCTTCTCGGCCAGGATCTCGTTCTCGATCGTCGAGAGGTCACGGTGACGCGACTCCGCGTCCACGCTCGTCACGACGTACGAGGCGAAGTAGATGATCTTTTCGAGGTCCTTGGGGGCGAGGTCCAGCAGGTAACCCAGCCGACTCGGAACGCCCTTGAAGTACCAGATGTGGGTCACCGGAGCGGCGAGCTCGATGTGCCCCATCCGCTCACGACGAACCTTGGAGCGGGTCACCTCGACGCCGCAGCGCTCGCAGATGATGCCCTTGAACCGAACGCGCTTGTACTTACCGCAGTAGCACTCCCAGTCCCGCTGCGGACCGAAGATCTTCTCGCAGAAGAGCCCGTCCTTCTCCGGCTTCAGGGTGCGGTAGTTGATGGTCTCAGGCTTCTTGACCTCGCCGTGCGACCACTGACGGATGTCGTCGGCGGTGGCGAGACCAATGCGCAGCTCGTCGAAGAAGTTGACGTCGAGCACTATGTCCCCTATGTCGTCGTCTTTACAGCTAGATCACGGGCGGGGGTCGGGAGCCCGAAGGCCCCCGACCCGCACCACTTACACCTCTTCGACCGAGCTCGGCTCGCGCCGGGACAGGTCGATGCCCAGCTCCTCCGCGGCCCGGAACACCTCGTCGTCGGTCTCGCGCATCTCCAGGGCCACACCGTCGCTGGACAGCACCTCGACGTTGAGGCACAGCGACTGCAGCTCCTTGAGCAGCACCTTGAACGACTCCGGGATGCCCGGCTCCGGGATGTTCTCGCCCTTGACGATGGCCTCGTAGACCTTCACCCGGCCGAGCACGTCGTCGGACTTGATCGTGAGCAGCTCCTGCAGGGCGTACGCGGCGCCGTACGCCTGCATCGCCCAGCACTCCATCTCACCGAAGCGCTGACCACCGAACTGCGCCTTACCACCCAGCGGCTGCTGAGTGATCATCGAGTACGGACCGGTCGACCGAGCGTGGATCTTGTCGTCGACCAGGTGGTTGAGCTTCAGGATGTAGACGTAGCCGACCGCGATCGGGTCCGGCAGAGGCTCACCGGAACGACCGTCGAACAGCTGCGCCTTACCGGTGCGCCCGATCAGCTGCTTGCCGTCCCGGTTGGGCAGGGTCGACTCGAGCAGACCGGAGATCTCCTCCTCGCGGGCACCGTCGAAGACCGGGGTGGCCACGTTGGTGTCACCCTCGGACTCGTGCGCGTCGATCGAGCGGAGCTGGCGCTTCCACTCGGCGTCGTCACCCTCGACCTTCCAACCGGTCTTGGCCACCCACCCGAGGTGGGTCTCCAGAACCTGGCCGATGTTCATCCGGCTCGGCACACCGAGCGGGTTGAGCACGATGTCGACCGGGGTGCCGTCCTCGAGGAACGGCATGTCCTCGACCGGGAGGATCTTGGAGATGACGCCCTTGTTGCCGTGCCGGCCGGCGAGCTTGTCGCCGTCCTGGATCTTGCGCTTCTGGGCGACGTAGACCCGGACCAGCTCGTTGACGCCCGGCGGCAACTCGTCGCCGTCCTCGCGGGAGAACGTGCGCACACCGATGACCGTGCCGGTCTCGCCGTGCGGCACCTTCAGCGAGGTGTCCCGAACCTCACGCGCCTTCTCACCGAAGATCGCGCGGAGCAGTCGCTCCTCCGGGGTCAGCTCGGTCTCACCCTTGGGCGTGACCTTGCCGACCAGGATGTCGCCGGGAACGACCTCGGCGCCGATCCGGATGATGCCGCGCTCGTCGAGGTCGGCGAGCATTTCCTCGCTGACGTTCGGGATGTCGCGGGTGATCTCCTCCGGACCGAGCTTGGTGTCCCGGGCGTCGACCTCGTGCTCCTCGATGTGGATCGAGGTGAGCACGTCCTGCTGCACGAGGCGCTGCGACAGGATGATCGCGTCCTCGTAGTTGTGGCCCTCCCAGCACATGAACGCCACCAGCAGGTTGCGTCCGAGTGCCATCTCGCCCTCGTCGGTGCAGGGACCGTCGGCGATGACCTGACCGGCCTCGACGCGGTCGCCCTCGAAGACGACCGGCTTCTGGTTGACGCAGGAGCCGGCGTTGGAGCGGCGGAACTTGTGCAGCAGGTACGTCCGGCGGTGGCCGTCATCCTGGTGGATGGTGACGTAGTCGGCGCAGAGATCCTCGATCACACCGCCGACCTCGGCGACCACCACGTCGCCAGCGTCGACCGCGGCCCGGTACTCCATGCCCGTACCCACGAGCGGCGCCTCGGCCTTGACCAGCGGCACCGCCTGGCGCTGCATGTTCGCGCCCATCAGTGCCCGGTTGGCGTCGTCGTGCTCGAGGAACGGGATCATGGCGGTCGCGACCGAGGTCATCTGCCGGGGCGAGACGTCCATGTAGTCGACGGCACCGGGGACGACGTCCTCGGTCTCGCCGCCCTTACGACGGCAGAGCACCCGGTCCTCGGCGAACGTGCCGTCAGCCTTCAGGCGCGCGTTGGCCTGGGCCTTGACGAACCGGTCCTCCTCGTCCGCGGTCAGGTAGTCGATCTGGTCGGTGACCCGACCCTCGACGACCTTCCGGTACGGCGTCTCGATGAAGCCGAACGGGTTGACCCGGGCGAAGGTGGACAGCGCGCCGATCAGGCCGATGTTCGGGCCTTCCGGCGTCTCGATCGGGCACATCCGGCCGTAGTGGGACGGGTGCACGTCGCGGACCTCGAAGCCGGCCCGCTCCCGGGACAGACCACCCGGGCCGAGCGCGCTCAGCCGACGCCGGTGGGTCAGGCCCGCCAGCGGGTTGGTCTGGTCCATGAACTGGGACAGCTGCGACGTACCGAAGAACTCCTTGATCGCCGCCACCACCGGGCGGATGTTGATCAGGGTCTGCGGCGTGATCGCCTCGACGTCCTGCGTGGTCATCCGCTCGCGGACGACCCGCTCCATCCGGGAGAGGCCGACCCGAACCTGGTTCTGGATCAGCTCGCCCACGGTACGGAGGCGCCGGTTGCCGAAGTGGTCGATGTCGTCGGCCTCGTAGCCGTCCTCACCGGCGTGCAGCCGGCAGAGGTACTCCACGGTGGCGACGATGTCGTCCTCGGTCAGCGTGCCGGTGGTGATCGGCACGTCGACTTCGAGCTTCTTGTTGAACTTGTAGCGCCCGACCTTGGCCACGTCGTACCTCTTCGGGTTGAAGAAGAGGTTGTCGAGCAGGGTCTGGGCGTTCTCGCGCGTCGGCGGCTCGCCAGGGCGCAGCTTGCGGTAGATGTCTAGCAGGGCCTCGTCGGCGCCGGCGATGTGGTCCTTCTCGAGCGTGGTCATCATCAGCTCGGACCAGCCGAACTTCTCACGGATCCGCTCGGCCGACCATCCGATGGCCTTGAGCAGGACCGTGACGGCCTGCCGGCGCTTGCGGTCGATACGTACGCCGACCGTGTCGCGCTTGTCGATGTCGAACTCCAGCCAGGCACCCCGACTCGGGATGACCTTGACGCTGGAGAGGTCGCGGTCGGAGGTCTTGTCCGGCTGCTTGTCGAAGTACACGCCCGGAGACCGGACGAGCTGGCTGACCACGACGCGCTCGGTGCCGTTGATGACGAAGGTGCCCTTGGGCGTCATCATCGGGAAGTCACCCATGAACACCGTCTGGCTCTTGATCTCGCCAGTGGTGTTGTTGGTGAACTCCGCGGTCACGAAGAGCGGAGCGCAGTAGGTCAGGTCCTTCTCCTTGCACTCCTCGATCGAGGCCTTGACCTCGTCGAAGCGCGGCGCCGAGAAGGAGAGCGACATGGTGCCGGAGAAGTCCTCAATGGGACTGATCTCTTCAAGGATCTCCGCGAGACCCGAGCGTGCGTGCGGGTCGTCCGCCGACCGGCCCTGCCAAGCCTCGTTGCCGACGAGCCAGTCGAAGGACTCGTTCTGGATGGCAAGGAGGTTGGGGACCTCGAGGTGTTCGGTGATCCTGCCGAATGAAACTCGGCGGGGAGCGAATGCGCTCGACGTACGACTGGTCTTCGCAGGGCGGGAAGCTGCCAAGATGCGTCCTTCCGAGGACCGGTGCTGCAGAACGGCTGGTACGCGTGCACTCCAATGACCCCACCAGAATTATCCGTAAACGGACATTTCCGAGCAGGGGTCAAGTCGGAAGGCAGCGCAAACTAGCAGTGTAGCCGAGAGGCTAACCGCTGTCCAGCCCACCCCGCAGGTCGTTTGCGGAACGCTCCTCGGCCCCCGTTCACCGGGGTCTGCCGGGCCGCTCAGAACGCAACTCCCCACTGGGCCGCTCGGGTGACCGCGACCGATGGTGCCGTCGCTGTCATTACCCACATCGTGGCCGTCGCAAGCGCGGTGTCTTGCTGGTGTCAGGGTGCCTGTCAGGCCGGGGCCGCGTCAAGGGCCGGTATCCGGGTCGTCGGTTCTTTCCCACCTGAGGAGGATCCGGTCGTTCGTGCGGATGATCCCGCGCCGACCATCGGCGCCCAGCTCAGCACGGTTGTCGCCCGGTCCACGAAACACGGCGGGGGGGGGTGCGGGGGGGGGGAACCCCCCCCCCCCCCCCCCCCGGGGCCCCCCCCCCCCCCCCCCGCGGGGGGGGGGCCGGGGCGCCCCCCCCCCCCCCCCCCCGCGACGCGACCGTGTCCCAGCTCACCGAGCCGGGTACGCGCAGGTTGGAGCTCAGGTCACTTGAGGGTGACCTTGGCGCCCTCACCCTCGAGCTTGGCCTTCGCCTTCTCGGCGGTCTCCTTGTTGACCTTCTCCAGGATGGCCTTCGGCGCGGACTCGACCGCGTCCTTGGCCTCCTTGAGGCCCAGGCCGGTCAGCTCACGCACGACCTTGATGACCTGGATCTTCTTGCCACCGTCAGCCTCGAGGACGACGTCGAACTCGTCCTTCTCCGGCTCGGCCTCGGCGGCGGCCGGAGCGCCACCGGCGGCGGCAACCGCGACCGGAGCGGCGGCGGTGACCTCGAAGGTGTCCTCGAACTGCTTCACGAACTCAGAGAGCTCGATCAGCGTCATCTCCTTGAACGCGTCGAGCAGCTCGTCGGTGCTGAGCTTCGCCATGTCTGGCGTCCTTTCTAAAGGTTGTTAAAGAACGTGGGTGCGCCGCGCGGCCTCAGGCCGCCTCGGCGCCCTCCTGCTCGCGCTTCTTGTCCGCCAGGGCGGCCGCCGCGCGGGCGGCCTTGGAGAGCGGAGCCTGGAACAGGGCCGCGGCCTTGCTCAGGTTGCCCTTCATCGCGCCGGCCAGCTTGGCCAGCAGCACCTCACGGGACTCCAGGTCGGCGAGCTTCGTGACCTCGGCCGCGGAAATGGCCTTGCCCTCGAAGACACCGCCCTTGATGACGAGCTTCGGGTTGGCCTTCGCGAAGTCGCGAAGCCCCTTCGCCGCCTCGACGACGTCGCCCGAAACGAAAGTCAGCGCGGTAGGACCGGTGAACAGCTCGTCGAGGCCGGTGATGCCCGCGTCCGTCGCGGCACGCTTCGCCAGCGTGTTCTTCGCGACCGTGTAGCTGGTCTCGGCACCGAGCGATCGCCGCAGCTGGGTGAGCTGGGAAACCGTCAGACCGCGGTACTCGGTCAGCACGGTAGCGCCCGCGCTGCGGAAGCTCTCGGTCAGCTCAGCGACGGCCGTGGCCTTGTCGGCTCGGATCGGCTTGTCCGCCATGTCCCTCCTCTCTCGTTGCTCGAGGCTGGTCCCCGGGCACGGCCGAAGCCGGAGCGGGGACGAAGGCAGCACGACAACGAAAAGCCCCGGCGCAGGGCGCACGGGGCGAGGGCCGGCGGGAAGTCACGGTCGGCGGACCATGCTCACTGCCGAATTACGCTTGCCGCCCTACGCGGGTCGCCCGTCGTCGCGGGGCCTTCGACCGTGCCGAAGCACGGTGACCAGCGGTCTCTGGGTGGTTCCTCATCCATGACAACACGGATGACGTTTGAAGAGTACGCGCCCGCGGGACCAGCGCCAAATCGCCCCCGGTGAGCCGGGTCACGCCGCCGGGCCACTCAGCCCTGGGCCCGCCGCCGCCACAGGTAGCCGGCGGTGACCGCCACGCTCCACGCCAGGGCCCAGGCCGTGAGCCCGAGCAGGGTCAGCGCGGCGGCGTCACCCGCCGTCGTCCGGGCGGTAGCCATGATCGGCGGTACCAGCCAGGGCGCGACCGAACCACGCAGGCCGAGCGCCACCGCGCCGACACCGCCGAGGGCCAGCACCGCGACGCCGTACGCGGCACCGCCCACCGACGCCCGGCTGGCCAGCGCGCCGAGGGCAACCGCGGCGGGTACGGCCAGCAGGTGCGCCCACAGCCCCAGCGCGATGCCGACCGGCACCGACCGGTCACCCGGCTCGACCGGGCCGGTGACCCCACCCACCAGCCACGGAAAGAGCAGCGCGACGGCCACCGCGACCAGTGCCGCCGCGCCGGCCGCCAGGAGTCCGGCGAGACGCTCCCGGGCCACCCCGACGGTCACCTGGGCCAGCCGACGCTGCACGTCCGGCTCGATGTCCAGCAGGATCTTGGTCTGCCACGCGAGCACCGGGAAGAGCACCACGGCCGAGACGCCGTACGCCTCCGCCGGCTGGGACCGGCCGCCGCCGTAGAGCGTGCCGAGGACGACGAGGCCGGCGAGCAGGGGCGCCAACGCCCGTCCGGTACGCAGGAAACCCGCCAGCCGCATCCGCACCAGCGCGTTCATCGGCCCTCCCCCGTGTCGGGCTCGACCATCGCGTCGGCCGCCCCGAGCCGCGCCGACGTGGCCGACGGGGTGGGCGGATGCGCCGGGGGTGGGGTGGTGGAGGCGTCGGCGCGTACTCGAAGGATCTGATGGCCCTCGGCGCGCAGGCGGGCGACGGTGCCGGCGACCCGCGCGGCCGGCACCGCGACCTCGACCACCGCGATGGCCTCCTCGTCGGCGGGCGCGGTCTCCTCGGTCAGCACGCCCGCGGCCACCGACCAACGGCGCGCGGCCGGCAACCGGACCGTCTCCCCCCGGTGGTCGCTGACCAGGACCGTGCCACCGTCGGCCAGCACCTCGTCGATCAGCTCGGGAACCAGCTCGCGGGTCGCGGCGTCCAGGCCCTCCCACGGCTCGTCGAGCACCAGCAGGCCCGGCGCCCGCAGCATGGCCTGGGCGAGGCCGACCTTCTGCGCGGTGCCCTTGGACAGCTCCGCGAGGCGCACCGAGCGGAACGCGTCCAGCCCGAGCCGCCGCGTCCAGGTCGTCACCGCCTCGTCGGCGGCCGAGCGTCCCAGCCCGGCCGCGCGGGCCATGCCGGTCAGATAGCGGGACACGGTGAAGGGCTGATCGGCCGGGAAGCGCTCGGGCACCCAGCCCACCCGGGCCGGCCGGTCGACGACCCGACCCCGGCCCGGCCGCAACACCCCGGCGGCCACCTGGAGCAGGGTGGACTTGCCCACCCCGTTGCGGCCCAGGACGACCGCCACCTCACCCGGGCCGATCTGCGCGTCCACGCTCCGCAGCACCCACGGACCCCGCCGGTGGTACCGCAACCAGACGTTCTCCAGCCGCATGCGGACGAGCTTGCCACACCCGGAACGCGCCGGGGCGGCCGCCCCCCCCGGGGGGGGCCCCCCGGGGGGGGGGGGGGGGGGGGCGCCCCCGCCCCCCCCCCCCGGCCGGTGGTGCACCCCGTGGGGGGGCC
>NZ_JBITMW010000008.1:361399-363048 GCF_044466585.1 Micromonospora sp. NPDC049359
GACCCCCCCCCCCCCCCCCCCCCCCCCCCCCCCCCCCCCCCCCCCCCCCCCCCCGCCGCGCCCCCCCCCCCCCCCCCCCCCCCCCGGGCGCGCCCCCCCCCCCCCCCCCCCCCCCCCGCCCCGGTGGAGCGATGAGTCGGCTCAGGCGTCGGCCGAGTCCTCGGTCAGGTTCTTCACCAGGTTCGGGTCGACCGGAACGCCCGGGCCCATCGTGGTGGTGAGGATGACCTTGCGGAGGTACTTGCCCTTGGCGGCGGACGGCTTGGCCCGCAGCACCTCGTCGAGCACCGCGGCGTAGTTGTCCACCAGCTGGCTCTCCGAGAAGGAGGCCTTGCCGATGATCAGGTGCAGGTTGGAGTGCTTGTCCACCCGGAAGGTGATCTTGCCGCCCTTGATGTCCTGCACCGCCTTGGTGACGTCCATGGTCACCGTGCCGGTCTTCGGGTTCGGCATGAGACCGCGCGGGCCCAGGATCCGCGCGATCCGGCCGATCTTGGCCATCTGGTCCGGCGTGGCGATCGCCGCGTCGAAGTCGAGCCAACCACCCTGGATACGGGCGACCAGCTCGTCGGTGCCCACCTCGTCCGCACCCGCCGCGGCGGCCTCCTCGGCCTTCGCGCCGCTGGCGAAGACGATCACGCGGGCGGTCTTACCGGTGCCGTGCGGCAGGTTGACCACACCGCGGACCATCTGGTCCGCCTTGCGGGGGTCGACGCCGAGGCGCATGGCGACCTCGACCGTGGCGTCGAACTTGACGTTGGTGGTCTCCTTGGCCAGCTTCACGGCCTCGGCGGGGGTGTAGAGCTTCGACCGGTCGATGACGTCGGCGGCCTTGCGGTAGCTCTTGCTGCGCTGCATTGCTGATTACTCCTGTGGTCTCTGGCGGGCCGCTCGGCGCGAGCCCTCCCACGATCGGGTCGTCGGCGGAGGCCGACGTCAGTCGTTGACGGTGATGCCCATCGACCGGGCGGTGCCGGCGATGATCTTCTCGGCCTGGTCCAGGTCGTTGGCGTTGAGGTCGGCCATCTTCTTCTCGGCGATCTCACGCAGCTGGGCGCGGCTGACCGAGCCGACCTTGGTCGCCTGCGGAACGCCCGAGCCCTTCTGCACACCGGCGGCCTTGATCAGCAGCCGGGCGGCGGGCGGGGTCTTCAGCACGAAGGTGAAGGACCGGTCCTCGTACACGCTGATCTCGGCGGGGACGATGTCGCCCCGCTGGGACTCGGTCTGCGCGTTGTAGGACTTGCAGAACTCCATGATGTTCACGCCGTGCTGACCGAGCGCGGGGCCGACCGGCGGCGCCGGCGTGGCCTGGCCCGCCGGCAGCTGAAGCGTGAACGTCTTGACGAGCTTCTTCTTCGGAGGCATGTCACTTCCTGGGGCTTGGAGCTGGGAAAATGCGGCCGTCGCCGCCGCGGCTGGGCGCGCACGGTCAGCGCGATGCGACAGCGGCGACGTTCAAGAGTAGCGCACGCCGCAGCCCGCTCGTCCGCCGAGGTCGAGCGGGAGGGCGTACGCCGACGTCGGCGGCGGGGGGGGCCCCCCGCCGCCGACCAAAACATATTTGCGGCCAGGTTGTAGTTTAGCTCCACCCGGGGGTCCCCGCCGCAGAGCGCCACCCCCACCGTGTGCGTCTGCTGGGCGGGGGT